>MWDM01000075.1 GCA_002070565.1 Bacteroidetes bacterium ADurb.Bin139 | reverse complement strand
ATTGTGCCCCAGTCCCCCAAAGGTCATTTTTGCGATCCCTATAGAGGCAACGCATCCTATCAGGACCATCCACCATGGGGAAGAAACAGGCAGGTTTGCTGCCAGTATCAATCCTGTTACCACAGCCGACAGGTCGTGTACCGTGGTTTTTTTCTTCATCAGGTACCGGACAATCAGGTGTTCTATCAGAACACAACCGGCAACAGAAACAACAATTACCAGCAACGCGCTGAGTCCTGCAAAATAAACGCTCACAAGAACAGAAGGCATCAGGGCAATGATCATATCGCGCATGATCCTTCGTGTATTCTCTTTGCTATGCAGGTGTGGTGCCGGTGAAACAAGTAGTTTGTCCATATTATTTCTTGCGTTTATTCTTCAAAGAGGCATTTCTGGCCAGGCGTATCTGATCCAGCAGGGGCAGGTGTGCAGGGCAGGTGTACAGGCAACATCCGCATTCTATGCAATCAAAAACGCGGTTCTCTTCCAGTTCCCGGGTGCGACCGGCCAGGGCCAGCTGATACAGAAGATAGGGTTGCAGCCGCATGGGGCAGGCTTCAAAACACCTGGCACAACGGATGCATTCACCGGGTTCTTTGCGTTTGGTCTCTTCTTCGGTAAAAAGCAGCAGCCCCGAGGTGCTTTTCATCACGGGAGCTTCCAGGTTGGAAACAGGTTTGCCCATCATAGGCCCGCCGTTCACCACTTTGGCAAATTGCGGGGAGAGGTTACCGTCCTTTCCCATTGCTCCGGCCAGTGAGAGGATGTCTGCAATGGGAGTTCCCACCCTGAAGCGGTAATTCTTCTGGACAGAAAGGTCCGAACTGCTAACAGTCAACACTTTGGAAATAAGAGGTTTGTTTTTTTGCACTGCCTCATAGACGGCAAAGGCGGTGCCCACATTCTGGACTATGGCTCCGGTAGAAATGGGCAGCGCAAACGACGCGACCCTTCTGCGCAGAAGTGCATCTATGAGTTGTTTTTCCCCTCCCTGGGGATACCTTTTTTTGAGTGGCACTACCTTCCATTGCAGGGACTTTGAGGTCAGTTCCCTCATCAGTTTTATCGCCCGTGGTTTATTATCCTCAATACCAATGATTCCGTTCACATCTTCTCCCAATGCCCTACGCATCAGCTCACCTCCTATGAGTACTTCCTGGCCATGCTCAATCATGAGCCGGTAATCCGATGTCAGATACGGCTCGCATTCTGCTCCGTTCAGGATCAGGTATTCCGGCTTCATGCCTTCGAGCGGGGTAAGTTTCACATGCGTGGGGAAGGAAGCACCCCCCAGGCCAACAATTCCCGATGCGGAAATTTTCTTAAAAATCTCTTCGGGGGTGACTGTGATTTCATGCCGGACCCCTGGGGAACAGTCAATCCCTTCTTCCCATTGATCCCCTGCGGTATCTATTACAATGGTCAGCACTTTTTTCCCCAGGAAATCTGGATAAGGTGCCACATCAGAAACCGTTCCGCTCACAGAGGCATGAATCGGGGCCGAGACAAATCCTGCCGGTTCTGCAATCAGTTGTCCCACCTTCACCGCGTCTCCTTTTTTTACAACAGGCACCGCCGGCATCCCAAGGTGCTGGTTCATGGATATGAAAACCCTCTTTGGAATTGGGAAATTTTCTATAGGATAATCTTTGGAGAATTTACAATCATCAGGATGTATTCCTCCAATTGAAAATGTTTTACTCATTTCCGATCTCTTGTTTTTTGGGTGGAAAATTGATCTCTGTTATGCATCCGACCGGGCATACAGGAGTGCATTTCCGGCACAGGCGGCACTTACCCGGATCAATGGTCGCCAGGTTGTCGGCTATGGTTATGGCTTCAAACGGGCAGGCTTTCAGGCACAATTGACAACCAAGGCACCCTACAGTACAGACCTTGCGGATAACGGCTCCTTTGTCCTTATTGGCACAAGCCACATATATCCTCCGGTTTTTAGGTCCTTTTGGCCTAATTTCCAGAATATTGCGCGGGCAGGCTTTCACACAGGCACCACAAGAGGTGCATTTATCTTCCAGAATAACAGGCAGGCACGTGAGCGGGTCCATGACCATGGCATTAAACTGACAGACCTTCACACAATCGCCCATCCCAAGACATCCATAGGAGCAGCCTGTCTGTCCGCCATACAGACTGGCAGCTACAGCGCAGCTGAGACTTCCGTTGTAGGTGTTGATCCGTGGCAGGTTCTGGCAGGACCCGTTGCAGCGCAGCACCGCCAGTTTGGGTACTTGTTCCTTAACCTCCCTGCCAAGAATCTGCGCAATGTGCATCATGGCTTCATTCCCGCCTACAGGGCAAATAAAGCTGGAAGAATCGGGATTGTTTATGTAATATTCGGCAAACGCCCGGCAACCGGCAAAGCCGCAACCACCGCAATTTGCTCCGGGAAGGGCCTCAAGAACCTGTTCTATACGGGAATCTTCCTGCACCTTGAATTTTTGAGCCACAAAATACAATATAACTGCCAGGAGCCCTCCCAGTATGCTAAGGCTCAAGATGGTGTACAGTAAAGTAGAAGTCATTTTGGATCCGATCTTTTAACAAATATAGAACAAAATAGTATATTCCTATACCCAATAAAACGATTAATCCCAGCATCCACTCGGGCAAATTCAGGAGTACACATAGGGTTGTCAATGCCCCCATAATAAGGGCAGGTAGAACCATTGCGTACCACAACGCTTTGAATCCCAAACGTGTATGCATTTCAATAAACACTTCCTGGCCAAGTGTTGGTTGCCAGTCCAATGGTTCCTTCAGATGGGTAATCTCTTTTTGTTTTGTCTGGCCAAGCGAACAAAACCCTTTAGCGTGACAGGAAGTGCACGCCCCGCTGGTGGTGATCTGCGCCCTGAGCGGATTCACCCCCGTAATAATGCCCCTGTGTCTGACACACTTAGAAGAAGACATTCCTATTTAATTTTACTTGTCAGCGGATATCGCAGGTTTTCATAGCTGCCCAGCCTGCCCGTTACCCGCCCCACCACTACGGGGGACTCTATAAATAAGGGAATTTTGTTGCGGTCGTCACTGATCCAGAAGCGAAGTTCCTCCTTGCCGTCAAATACCACACCGGCTACTGTCTGGGCGGAAAATTTCAGGCAACGGAATGTGCCTATGCCCTGGATGCGTATTTCATCCCTGCCATCAAACCTCAGGTATAAATCGTAAACCTCCTCGTCAATGGCAAAAGATATGGGGGAAATATCCCCCGGCTTCATGTTTTTGAATTCCAGATTTCTAAGAAAATAGAAAAGGGTTATGAAATCAAAAGTGCAGACCCTGCCTGGCAACAAGGTATCCTGTATGGAGCCATCCTTGCGGATAATCCTGGCATTGATGGAATGATCTGTGTTATAATGGTAATAATTCTGAATGGTATACTTGCCTTCATGAACATCCCGCATAAAATACGTGGGACGCAGGTTCGTTTGCCGGAAATGACTTTCGTAATAATCATCCACACGGAAAAAAGCATTGAAGAAACGCGCTGTCTGAATGCGCCCTGTTGCCTGGAACAGCGGTATGCCACCCTTGTTTCTTTCGGAAATTTCGAGCGTTACTGTTCCCACGTCGGTATTGAGCACACCCCAGGTATAACTGGCTATGATGGTCAGTTTCTCTCCGGCCCCGAAGGCCAATTGTGAATAGGGGATCTCCCTCACAGGAAGGCACGGCTTTTCGGCTTCCTGTGCAGCAGAAAGCCACGATACGGTCAACAGGAATAACGTAAGGATGGAATATCTATAACCCGCCAAAGTTGTCATTAAGATCGTTCATTTGATTCATCCGCGAGGCATAAGTCATGCCATCCCCCGTTGCAAAATCCGGACCACCCTCATTCAGATCCATAAAACGTATCTCGCTGCTGCGGAAACGCATCTGGAACTCCCCAACAGCCCCGTTCCGGTGTTTTGCCATGATTACCTCTGCAATTCCCTCCAGTGAACGCCCGCTCTCATCTTCCTTGAATCCATAATATTCCGGACGGTAAAGGAAAATGACTATGTCGGCGTCCTGCTCTATAGCCCCTGATTCCCTCAGGTCACTCAGCTGAGGTCTGCGGTTCCCTCCCCTGGTTTCAGAAGACCGGTTCATCTGTGACAGGGCTATCACCGGTACATTCAGTTCCTTGGCAATGGCCTTCAGCGACCGGGAAATGGCAGCCACTTCCTGTTCGCGCATACCCCTGAGCTCGGGAGGTCCTGTCATCAGCTGCATATAGTCTATGACAATGATTTTAACACCTTTATGAGCAACCAGGCGCCGTGCCTTGGCCCGGAACTCGAATATGGAAAGAGACGGGGTGTCGTCAATGTAAAGCGGGGCTTTGGTTAGGTTGATGATACGTTGGTTGAGCTGTTCCCATTCAAAGTTTTTTAATTTTTTACCACCCCTGATCTTTTCGGACGACAAGCCCGTTTCACTTACCAGTAAACGTTTTACCAGCTGGACGTCCGGCATCTCCAGAGAAAAGAAGGCCACCGGTATGTTATGATTTACGGTCATGTTGCGGGCCATGCTCAGCACAAAAGCCGTTTTTCCCATAGAAGGTCTTGCCGCTATCACTATCAGATCGGCCTTCTGCCATCCCAGTGTCATCCTGTCGAGTGAAGTAAAGCCCGACGGGAGCCCGCTCAATCCGTCATCTCTTGTCTGCACATCGGACAATTCGTCCAGTACTTCTCCCAGGATGGAACGAACCGGACGTGTATCCCGTCTAAGGTTCAGATCTCCCAGGTCAAAAAGTTTTTGCTGTGAAGCGTTAAGTAATTCGTCGGCCGGTATGGCGTCATCAAAAGCATCCCGCAGGATACCGTATGCTGTTGTGATCAATTCACGCTGAATGAATTTTTGGGTCAACACCTTGGAATGGTATTCCAGGTGTGAGGCGGCCGCCACCCGCATGGAAAGCTGGCTCAGATAGTAGGGTCCTCCCACTTCATCCAGCAGGTTATTCTTCTTCAACTCTTCAGCCACCGTATAAATATCAACAGGGTTGTGGGCCGAGACCAGGTCTGTTATGGCCGTAAAAATTTTACGGTGACTTTCCTTGTAGAAATATTCCGGTTTGACCACCCCTATAATGTCTATCGATGCGTTTGGCTCGAGCAGCAATGCTCCCAGAACGGCTTCTTCCATGTCAATGGCCTGGGGAGGGACCTTGCCCATATCCAGACCCACGGTTTCAACCCGGGCCTTTCCCTTTACGGGGCTGGTATCAGGTGCACGCTTTGCCATAAAATTCTCTCCTTATTTATTTCAATTTATCCAATGCCCTGGTAACTATCCCGGCAGCCAGATGCAACTCATCCTTGTTTATGCACAAGGGCGGAGCAATACGGAATGCCGTATCGCAATATAAAAACCAATCTGCCATGGCTCCTTCTTCCAACAGCAGGCCTATCATCTGGTGTACCTTATGTGCCGAGCCCAGTTCCACCGCCAGCAACAATCCTTCTCCCCTTATCTGCTTTACTGCAGGGTGTTGGGCCAGTGCTTCTTTCAGAAAAAAGGTCTTTTCCTGTACCTGCCCTGTCCATCCTTCGCGCAACAATACCTGCAGGGCGGCAAGGCCTGCAGCACAACAAACGGGATGTCCTCCAAAAGTGGTAATATGCCCCAGAACAGGGTTAGATTTCCAGGATTCCATCAATTCCCTGTTACAGACCAGGGCCCCCAGGGGCATTCCCCCTCCAAGGGCTTTGGCCAGAGTAACCATATCAGGTGTTACCCCGTATTTCTGCATGGCAAAGAGGCTGCCTGTCCTTCCAAAACCTGTCTGGATCTCATCAAAGATAAGTAAAGTTCCCGTATCATCACACCGTTTTCGGAGCGATTCCAGGAAACCCTGCTCCGGAAGGCGGACACCGGCCTCTGCCTGAATGGGTTCTATTATGACACAGGCAGTAGCCCTGTCAATTCGTTCCAGATCCGAAAAGTTGTTGAACCGCAATTCCTTTACACCGGGCAATAAAGGTCTGAAAGACCTGCGGAATGTTTCATTGCCCATAACACTCAGTGCTCCGTGCGTGCTCCCATGGTATGCATTCCTGAAGCAGGCGATCTTATGCCGCCCGGTAATGCGTTTGGCCAGCTTAAGAGCTGCCTCGTTGGCCTCGGAACCTGAATTGACAAAATAAACAGCGTTGAGTGGAGCGGGAAGGAGTTCTGTCAGCAAGGTGGCCAGCAATACCTGCGGTCGCTGAATAATTTCACCGTAAACCATAAGATGCAGGTAGTTAGCTGCCTGGTTCGCTATGGCCTGAATGACTTCCTTGCGGGCATGACCCACATTGCTAACAGAAACTCCTGAAATAAGATCTATGTAACGTTTCCCGGAAGTAGACAGAAGAAATACCCCCTCTGCTTTCTGAATTTCTAATCCCAACGGAGAGGGGGAAGTTTGGCCCAGGTGGTCAAAAAATTGCTGGCGTATGGACGGCTTATTCTTCAAAATCAGGATCAACCAGAATTCTTCCGCAGTACTCGCATACAATAATTTTTTTGCTCATCCTGATGTCCAGCTGGCGCTGGGGCGGAATATTATTGAAACACCCGCCGCAGGCACCGCGCTTAAGCGTCACCACGGCAAGGCCGTTGCGTGCATTTTTACGGACTTTGCGGTATGCAGAAAGAACCCGTGCATCTATCTGACTTTCCAGCTGTTCTACCTTCTTAAGCAGGGTTTCTTCTTCTTTGGCTGTCTCACTTATGATGCTTTCCAGTTCTTTTTTCTTTGCTTCCAGGTCTTTCTGTCTCTCGTTATGAGCCTCTTTGGTTTTATCCAGGTTTTCTTTCCTGTCTTTGAGCAACAGGGAAAACTCACGGATATACTTTTCTGCCATTTCGGCGTCTAGTTTCTGGTTTTCAATTTCTTTGGCAAGCGAATCGAATTCACGACTGTTCTTCACATTGGCCTGCTGGGTTTCATACCGGGCTACCATACCACGTGCATTGTCGGCATCGATCCTGCGAAATGCAATGTCTTTTTCAATATCACGGATTTCCTTTTGCAGATTCTCCATCCTGGTGGCCAGCCCTTTTATGTCGTCTTCAAGATCCTGTACTTCCAGGGGAAGCTCTCCGCGAAGCAGGTGTATTTTATCTATCTGTGAATCTGT
>MWDM01000074.1 GCA_002070565.1 Bacteroidetes bacterium ADurb.Bin139 | reverse complement strand
AAGATTCTGGAAAACACTCAAATGGGAATATGTATACCTAAACCCGGCTGAAGATGGAAAGGAATTGCAGAAAGGTTTAAAAGAGTATCTTTACTATTACAATCACCAACGAACCCATCAAAGCCTGAACCATTATACCCCATATTCCTGGTACGAAAATGCTGCTTGACACTTTAAATTTATCCAGAAAATAAAGAATGTAAAAACAAAAAACTAAACTTAAAAAGCTACCCCGGTGGTTGAAAGATGGGGAGTGTTAAAAACAGCCAGGTTTTATTATCCATCCTCCTACAGCACATTCTACGGCTTGAGACTGGCGACGGCCTTGCACTCCAGGGCAACCTGTTGTATACCCACCACCACCACTACCACCCACGTCCATATATTCCGGGACGTCCTGGCACAACGCGGTGATTGATATGTTTGTCTGTAAGACACTCTCTGTTAAAAAAACAGAAAGACTAATAACTACAAGAAAAAAAAAGCCAAAAATTAATTTTTTCATAATTGAAAACACTTTCAAAAGTGTGATAATAAAATTTCCGGCAATTAAACATAGAAATTATTTTTGATAAATCCAAATAACCGAGAACTTTCTTAATTTAAATTATCTATCGTGTTGCGCTCTAAGCAACCTTTTGCCAGTATAATACTGCTGTATATTCAGGCCACCGGGTTGGTTTAACTAATAAAATTAAGGGTTGGGCACTGTTCTATTAATCCCCTCCACCTCCAACCCCAGCTCATTAACCAGCAGCGCCAACTCCTTCCAATAGCCCACATCCGCCAGCTCCTTCATATTGTCCAGCTCCTCCAAATTCCCCATACCCACCTGTTCCTCCAAACTCCCCACACCCACCAACCCCTTCAACTTCAAAAAAGTTGGATGTGACTTTGGATCCTCGTACCTCTCCACCGGGGTAATTTCAATATGTTCCTTTCGGTGCTGCCTAATCAGCAGATCTGCAATATCCACATGATTGGCCCTGTCCTCAAAAGTCGCCTCTTTCTCCAGCACATCCGACACCGTAATATCCAACCCCCGCACCTGGGACAGCTTGTCTTTCCACTCCTGGTACCCGTCCACATCCGGGAAGGCCACCACCTAACGGCCCCTCAAAACCTGCAGGCGGTCGTTTAGCTGGGACTTCCCGCCGGCACCACACCCTCTTGCAAAAAAGACAACAATTGACAATATTTGCATTAATGTATGATTCTACAATAAATCCATTGTTTTTGAATCTGT
Source organism: Bacteroidetes bacterium ADurb.Bin139 (assembly GCA_002070565.1). Classification (GTDB taxonomy): domain Bacteria; phylum Bacteroidota; class Bacteroidia; order Bacteroidales; family UBA932; genus DMER64. The sequence goes on along the minus strand of MWDM01000074.1, from coordinate 5,933 downwards.
TGGGTGCTGCTATCTGGGACAAACCGGCCGATGTCGCACGATTTCGCAACCTGGACGACAAAACCTGGAAGCGTATATACCATTTGTCCAGGCGGCAAAGCGTGAGTGCGTTGATAGCAGATAAAGCATTGTCCCTGCCCAAGGAATGCCTGCCTACACGGGAACAGAGCCTGAACCTTGTAGCCCATATTGACCAGACAAAAGCCATGAACCGGAAAATGATCCGGGTTTTGGCCATGGTTACAGACTGGTACAGGGAAGCCGGCTTTCCTTTTGTACTGCTTAAAGGTCTGGCCAACGGGGCAAATTACCCGGAACCGCTCCTTAGGAATCCGGGCGATGTGGACATCTGGCTGTACCGTAAAGGAGACAGCGAAAGGGCCAAAACCTGGCTGGAAGCGAAAGGCCGCCAAACGGCAGACGGGGACGGAATCCATTACAAATTGGAGGAGCAGGGCATAAGCATTGAAAACCACCGGCGCGTAAGCTACTTTGACCATAGAAAGTATGACCGGCGGTTTGTAGCATGGGAGAAAGAACTGGCAGAAAAAGAACATTTTGCCAGCAATCAGATAGGTGACCTTATGGTACAGCAGCTGCCTCCGGAAACTAACGCGTTCTTTCTCTTTCATCACATGTTCCGTCATTTCATACACGCAGGCGTTGGGTTCCGGCAGCTTTGCGACTGGATACTGTTCCTGAAGAATAACAGGGAGCAGCTTGATCCTTATGCTTTCACCGCTCTGGCCCGGTCCTACAAACTGTTCTATCCCATGCAGGTGTTTGCCTGTGCCGCCGTGAAATACCTGGATGCCCCGCCGGACATCTTCCCCTTCACGGTGCCCAAAGACAACTTCCTTGCACGCAAGGTGATGAAGGATATCCTGGAAGGAGGAAACTTTGGTTTTCACCGTCCCGGGGAAAAGCGGCCGGAGCAGAAGATACGCGGTTTGTGGTTTTCCTACATGACGACGGTACGGAGGTCCCTTAAATTTGCGCTGCTTAGCCCCCCACACATCCTTATTTTGCCTGCCACCAAATTGATCCGCCGCCTGAAAATCGGATTCAAATGAACCCGCCCGCTGCACATCCCCTGCAGGCTGCCTCCAACAGCACGATAGCACCACCACTATGAAACAATAAAAATAATCCACATGAAGTCCGCCATTCAATTCCTGCTTTATACCGCCAAAGGATTCAAGTCCCGCATCGGGATCATATTGATCATAGGCCTTGCCGAGGTGGTTCTTTCTTTGGCTTTTGTCTGGATATCCAAAGCAGTGATTGATGTGGCCACAGGAGAAAGGGCAGGGGAGCTGCTGCAATACTCCCTGGTGCTGGTGGGCCTGGTGCTCCTTCAGATCCTTGTCAGGGTGTGGGATAGCCGGCTGCGCAAGATGACCCGGATGCGCCTGGGCAACTCGGTCCGATACAATGTTTTCTCCCGCCTTCTCCATACCCGGTGGCAGGAGCTGTCCACCCTGCACAGCGGCGATATGCTCACCCGGATCATCAAAGACACAGACGACGTGACAGAGGTCACGGTTAATGCATTTCCCGCCGCCATCCTGGCGGTGGTACAATTGCTGGGTGCGCTGGCAATCCTCATATTCCTGGACCCGACGCTGGCCCTCATCCTGGGGGTGGGCATGCCGCTGCTGGCCGTTTTCAGCAGGCTTTATTACAGGTATATGCGCAAATACACGCTGGAGGTGAAAGAGAGCGAGAGCCTGATCACCTCTATGATGGAAGAAAGCCTTTTAAACCAGGTGGTAATACGCACTTTTGAACGGCAGGAAAATGAGCTGGACAAGCTGGACAAGCTGCAATCCAGGCTGCACCAGAGCGTCCATAAAAAGACAAGGGTATCGGTCCTGGCCAACCTGTTCATGGGGGTCACCTTCAACGGAGGCTATATAACGGCTTTTCTCTGGAGTGCCTTTGGCCTGGCAAAAAACAAGATTTCCTTTGGCACCGTGACCGCATACCTGCAACTGGTTAACAGGCTGCAGCGCCCGCTCTTTGAGCTGTCAAGACTGCTTCCCACCATAGTGGGCTCCAAGGCGGCCATAGAACGTCTTATTTACCTGACCGGGTTCTCGCTGGAAGAGAGCAAAGACAAAATACTCCTAAAGGGGAATGTAACCCTGCGTGTAGAAAACATCACCTTTTCCTACACTCCGGAAGCAGAGCCGGTTTTGTCCGATTTTTCCATGTTGCTGGAACCTGGTACCATGGTGGCCCTTATGGGAGAGACCGGAGTGGGAAAAACCACATTGCTCAGGCTGTTGCTTGCATTGGTAAAACCGGATTCGGGGCGTATTGTCCTGGAAGACGAGTCGGGGCAGGTGGCTGTATCGGAGCGCACCCGTTCCAATTTCGTATATGTTCCGCAGGGCGGTTCGCTCTTTAGCGGGACCATCCGGGAAAACCTGCTCCTGGGAGATCCCGGTGCCAGTGATCAGGACCTTACCAGGGCGTTGAAAATTGCCTCGGCAAATTTTGTATTTCAATTGCCCCGGGGGTTGGATACCGAGCTGGGGGAAAGCGGAGCGGGTTTATCCCAGGGACAGGCCCAGCGTGTGGCCATAGCGCGGGCGCTGCTTCGTCCGGGGAAGATCCTGTTGCTGGACGAGGCCACCTCGGCCCTGGATTCCCGGACAGCACGCACATTTTTGCAAAATTTGAAGAAAGAGGCGGGGGATCGGGCCATTCTGCTGATCACACACCAGAGATGGGTGGCCGATTTTTGCGACCGCCGGTACGATCTGTCATCTGTGTAAGATCTGCACGGGCAAAACAGAAGCACAGGTTGCGATAGCTGCTTGACGGGTCGCGTACTCTTTAGTACATCAAATACTCCCACAGGGGTCCGCGCTTTCTCTTGGCCCGGAAGCGTTCCATCAGTTCCGGCGACTCTTCTCCCTGGAACAACCATTTCTGGCCCGAGGCATGAGCCCTGTCCTGCAGGGTTTCCATGTTCACGTTTTTGGAGACGTAATATTCGGGTATGAGCAGGTTGTTGTCCGGCGAGATGATACCTTCTCTGAGTGCGATATCGTACAGTCTGGTGCGTGGGTAGATACGCATGCCCACAAAGGGGAAAAAGATGGTCTTGCCCAGCTCGCGGGAACGTTCAAAGGTCTCGTTCAGGGTTTCATCCGTTTCGCCGTAGCCTGCAAGTATCATGAAGTGAGCGTGGTAGATACCCAACTTGCCGGCATTCAGGCTTTGCTTCTTTACGTCTGAGAAACGGAATTTTTTGTTGTAATTCTCAAGTTGCACGTCGGACAGGGAGTCGGTGCCCCATTCAATGTGCGTGAGACCGGATTTCTGATACAGCTCCATGTCCTTGTAAGTCATGTTATGGGGTGTGAAATAAGCCCCCCATTTCACATTCACCTTGCTTTCTATCAGAAGCGAACACAGTTCCCGGTTGTATTCCTTGTGGATGTTGAAAACAGAATCGGTAAAGAAAAGATAGTCTATGCCTTTACTGTTCTTTAGCTCTTTAATGTTCTCGGCCACCGACCGGGCATCCAGCAGACGGACGCTCTTGCCTTCAATGATGGGGTAACTGCAGTAAATGCACCCGTAAGGACAGCCTCGTTTTGTCTGGATATTGAGCATTCCGCTTTTTTCAAAGTAAAAATGGGCGTTGTCGGGCTCCACATTCAATGCCAGCGATGTGATGTATTGTTTGTGCGGATTGATGGCCACCGTCCCGTCCGGCCTGGCGTACACCAAACCGTCAATACCTGTTGGATTCTTTTTTTCTTCCAAAGCCGAGACTAACTGGCAGATGCTTTCTTCGCCTTCCCCCTGGACCCCGTAATCGGGAGCAAGCTCTTTGAATATAACATCGGGATATATGGAAAAGCCCGAGCCGCCCATGATGACCACGGCCCTGCTGTTCTGGCGGATGACCTGCATCACCCGGCGGTAGTGGTTCACAAAAGAGTATTGTTCGTAGAAATTGGTATCGTCAACGTTCCGGAGCGATACCCCTATGTAATCAAAATTCCCGTTGCGGCAAAACGCGGCAAGGTCTTCATAATCTCCCAGGTTGAAATCAAAGAAACTAAGTTGCCAGTTGGGCATTTTCTCATTCAGATAAGTGGCTATATAGGAGATCCCAATAGGATATATGATGTATGGATTCTGATAGTTGTTGGCAGAGACGAGGGCTATTTTTTTCATAATCAGGTACGGGCCTTTTTTTCAGTCTAAGGATTGGGGCCATAAAGGTAAAAAAAAAGTCCGGTTGGATTGAGTTTACCGGATATTGGTTAGATTTACGCTAAATTATTAAACCATGAAAAGAATTCCTATTGCGTTTTTAGTACTCGTGTCACTCAATATCTTAAGCGCCTGTCAAAAGCCCGATTCATTAGACCCCTTCAGGCATTTCACCAGAGAGCGCAACCAGATCGTTGTCATAAGCGATATCCACCTGGGTGCAGACCTTGCCTATGCCGAATGCAGTGACAACCTCCCGTACCTTGAAGAATTCCTTAACCGCGTAAGATTCTCAGGCAATGTGAAAGAACTGGTCATAGCCGGAGACCTGCTTGACGAATGGTTTGTTCCCGCAAACATAGATACCTACCAGGGAAAAGACCAGGCAGATTTTGTACGGCGCATAGCTGCGGCCAACAAAGGCGTAATTGACGTCCTTAAAAAGATCATACGCGAAAAGAGAATCCTGGTAACCTATGTGCCCGGCAACCATGATCTGACCATTTCCCAGGCCAGCGTGGAACTGATCCTGCCCGGGATCAACCAGGCACGAGATCCGGAACTGGGTCTTGGAACCTATTCTCCCAAGGGCCATCCCAATATTGCCATTGAGCATGGCCACCGGTACAATTTCTTCTGTGCCCCCGATCCTTACACCAACCAGGACATTGCACCGGGAACCATAACGCCTCCCGGATACTTCTTTACAAGAATAGCCGCCCTTTTCGTTGCCCAGGGACATCCGGACAAAGCAGCCGATACCCTTCCGGAAGTCACCCGCAACGCAACGGGTAATGAAAGCCAGGACCTGCTCTTTGCTTATTGGAAAATGTGGGACTGGACTTTGAAAAATTTCAGGATCCTGAATAAATATGACGAGCAGCTCATCGTGACCAACGTGGACGGCTTTACCGGAACATATGCTGTCGAGGACCTGGTCCCTTACCAGGAAACCCCCGGTGGATTCATAGACCTGGACCTTTACAATGGTATCCAGGACACCTGGCTTCAAAGACAGACACATAACCGTGTGCAGGTCCCCATCCCCACATTGCAGGCCATTGCCGGAGCTGCCCTTAGCACCCAGACCGATGACCAGGCTGCAACCCAGTACTTCCTGAACCCCAGATCAACCGTACGGATAGTAGTGTTCGGCCATTCGCACGACGCCAGGATACAGTCCTCCTTTGACCATTTGCAGCAAAAATCCATCTATGTCAATTCCGGAACCTGGATTGACAACAATCCCGACAAAACAACCATGAATTTTGTCGTCATCACCCCGCAGGAAGACGATTGCTGCTCCAAAACCCACGTCAAGCTTTACAACTTCCAGAATGAAGTTTTCACCCTGATGGCAGAAGATTCGGTACGGCTTTAAGACCCCGTCAGCCGCATCCACTTTGATTTGCAGCAGCTCTGCCTCTGTTCGCACCAAGTGCTCAAACAACTGCCCGCTGGTCGCCCGGTAGTCTCTCGGTGGTCGTCCGGTGGTTGCCAGCTGGCGCCCGGTAGTCTCTCGGTGGTCGTCCGGTGGTTGCCAGCTGGCGCCCGGTAGTCTTCAAGGCGGTGCGCCAAACGCGTTTGGCGCTTATAAAGGCGCTGTGAAGCAGCACCATCTAGTGTCATGTCAACAATCATATGACGGATATAATCTTTTTAATTTGATACGAGCATGATCTGTGGTGAATTGC
>MWDM01000073.1 GCA_002070565.1 Bacteroidetes bacterium ADurb.Bin139 | reverse complement strand
ATAAGCAAAAAAACTGAAATTTCCACCCCAGAACTTGACCTTTTTCCGGTACAAGGTAAAAATATTGAACTTAGTTTCAGCGGTGATCGCATAAGCAGTGATGGTGGATTGTTACTTCTTCGCGAGCTTGACAAGCAGTTAAATCTCTTATATTCAGCAAGTAACTGCATTCTGGATGGAAGGGATCAGCGTTATATAGATTATTCCGTTAAGGAACTACTGACACAGCGTGTCTTTCAGATAGCCGCCGGCTATGAGGATTGCAACGATTGTAATGATCTGCGTGAAGATATGATACTGAAAATGTGTGCAGGCAGGTTGCCTCAGAGTGATAATGATCTGGCCTCACAGCCAACGATGACCCGACTCGAAAATTCTGTAACACGAAGTGATCTTTTGCGCTTAGGCAAATGCTTAACAGATAGTTTTATAGGTTCGTACTCAGAGCCTCCCGCTGTAATAATCTTAGATTGTGACGACACCAACAATGACACCTATGGGCAACAGGAACTGACACTTTTTAATAGCTATTACAACGAGTACTGCTATATGCCTCTGCATATTTATGAAGGATTATCGGGTAAGCTGATAACCACTATTTTAAAACCAGGTCGCCGGGATAAACAGGTCCATATTGGCAGGCTATTACAGAAACTGGTATCGTACCTTCGTGCGCAATGGCCAAATACAAGGATTATAGTTCGTGGCGACAGCCATTTTGCATCGCAGGATTTTATGGATTGGGCAAGTATCCGACCTAATGTTGACTTTATCACTGGTCTGACCGGCAACGCGACTCTCCACGAATTGGCAAAGGTCACCATTGAAAGTGCTCAGAGAGAGTTTAAACAATACCAAAAACCGGTAAAACGTTATCACTCTTTTATGTACAAGGCCGGAACATGGAAAAACCATCAAAGGGTCATCGTAAAAGTAGAGGTAAGCTCAATGGGTACCAACATCCGCTACATTGTTACCAATCTGAACAATTATCGCACCCGTGATTTGTACGAGAAGGGATACTGCGCCCGAGGAGCTATGGAACTTCGAATAAAAGATCATAAGTAATACATTAAATCAGACCGATCATCCTGCCAAAAGTTCACTGCAAACCAGTTTCGTTTGTTCTTACACTCAATGGCATACATACTCCTGCACACCCTGCAGAAGGAGGTATTAAAAGGGAGTGAGTATGCCAATGCTACTATGAAAACAATCCAGCTAAAAATCATTAAAACAGCTGCCTGGGTTAAAGAAATGAAAACCAAAATAAAGATAGAACTACCACAATTCTGTCCCACAAGAGAAGAGCAAACAATAGCTTACCAAAGACTAATGGCACTTCGGATTTAGACCCTGACAGACCCAGTATCAATTACAAATAGTCTCTCAATCAATCATCAGCATGGGAAACCTATCCCCTGATTACACAGTTTTGCAAGATTTTTAACAGTTTGACCGAAAAAATCAGGATGTCTCAACGAAACAAACCGAAAAACTGAACCGCAGGGGAAAAGTTTCGCTTTCCAAGGATGAAATATCTGGATTTCTGCGTAAGAGAAAGAGGAGGAACCTCCTGCTAACTGGGTCCCTGTCGCTGCCACTACAAAGAACCGGGAACCTTGGCGTTCCTAAAAAAGCTCCCGGTCCTTTGTTGGGCAGCGGCAGTATGCGACACGACACAACAAAAAAAAGCATGCCGGCGGCATGCTTTTCCAGGATCTTCTGATCATCTGAAGATCTTGAACTATTCGGCTTCAATAGCGCCGACCGGACAAACTGCAGCGCAAGCTCCGCAATCAATGCATTCGTCTGGATTTATAACATAGATGTCACCGGGAGAAATGGCTTCTACGGGACATTCATCGATACAAGTTCCACATGCTGTGCAGTTTTCGGTAATTTTGTGTGCCATGATAAATTGACTATTAGATGTAAATAATGACCACAAATATATGAATTAAATTCTTACTACATTTGCAATTTGACAATCTTTATAAGATGAAACTGTTCATTTTCCTGTTTTCTTTATTCTTGATCCAGGTTCCTGCTGTTGCACAGCAGGAAGGACCCCTGACATTTGACAAAACCGTTCATGATTTTGGTGATTTTGGAATCAATGACGGGCCAAAAACGCACACATTTACACTAACCAACAATTCGGACAAAGCCATTGTCATCCAGACGGTCATTTCTTCCTGCGGATGTACTGTTCCCCAATGGACAAAGGAGCCCATACCGGCCGCAGGCAAAGGGACCATTACCGTTACCTATTCCAATGACCAGGGTCCCTACCCGTTTGACAAAATGATGTCTGTCTATATTTCAGGATTCCCTGAACCTTACATATTACGGATAAGGGGGGTGGTACACGAGAAAAAATTTACCCTGGAAGATACCCATCCCGTTGTGATGGGTCCCCTGAGGCTGCGGAAAAGAGAACTGGACCTGGGGCAGATCCGCCAGGGGATGGTCAAAACAGATTCGGTCCAGGTGATCAATACCGGAAAACTTCCCGTTTTCCTGAAATTCGAGAGTCAGGACAAGAACCTCCTGGTTAGTACAAGACCATCCAGGCTCAACCCGGGGGAAAACGGTGTAATCGTGTATTCCATAGACACCCGCAGGAAGGAAGACTGGGGCAATGTGCTTTATACATGCCAGGTTGTTGTCAATGACCGTAGGGATCCCCTGCATGTGCTTACAGTGAAAGGATCCATTAAAATGAACACCTCCGGTATGACACGGGCCGATAAGGAAGTGGCCCCCATACCGCAAATGGACAAAAGTGCCGTAGAATTTCCCCTGACCCCGGCCGGTTCGGAAATTAAGACAAAATTTTTACTGTCAAACAAGGGAAAGTCGCCCCTGGTGATTTACAAAATCGACCTGAGCCACGACGGAATAAAGGTGGCCATGGACCGGCAAATCGCTCCCGGAGCCACTGTGCCCGTGGATATCCTGATCCCCTCAACAGCTACGGAAACACCCGGAGAGGTCATATATACCATTAGCCTGACAACCAATGCCCCGTCAAGACCCACGGTGAATCTGCTGGTATACGGTAAAATAAAACCCTGAAAGGTATGGATTCAGCCCTCAAAGTAAACCAGGGAGTGCCACAACCGCCCGAAATCAACCCCAGGGCGCGGGAAATCATCAAAAAGAAGCCGGGCAAAAGCCTGGCCGTTCCTGTTTACCTGGAAGGCATAAGGAAAGGGGACGTGTCCCTTCTGGCCCAGTCCATTACCTTGATTGAAAGCACCCTGGAGGAAGACAGGAAGAAAGCCAGGGAACTTGTCTCGGCCTGCCTGCCTTTATCGGGAAACTCGGTCAGGATTGGCATTACCGGTGTTCCAGGGGTAGGGAAAAGCACTTTTATTGAAGCATTTGGAACACATATCACATCGACGGGACATAAACTGGCTGTTCTGGCCATAGATCCCAGTAGTGAAAGAACTAAAGGCAGTATTCTGGGAGACAAGACCCGTATGGAAACCCTGGCCAACAACCCCAGGGCTTTTATCAGGCCCTCGCCCAGCGGGGGTACGCTGGGAGGGGTGGCACGCAAAACAAGGGAAACCATTTTTTTATGTGAAGCAGCAGGTTTTGATACCATTTTTATAGAAACCGTCGGGGTGGGACAATCCGAGACTGCAGTTCATTCCATGACCGATTTTTTTCTGTTGCTGATGCTGGCCGGAGCCGGGGATGGTTTGCAGGGTATCAAACGGGGCATCATGGAAATGTCCGATTTACTGGTCATCAACAAAGCCGACGGGGATAATATTGAAAAAGCACTGCAGGCCAGGGCACTTTACCAGGGAGCCCTGCAGCTGTTCCCTCCTCCCCTGTCGGGGTGGAAACCTCTGGCTCTAACAGCTTCTTCTATAGAAGGAAAGGGGATGAAAACGATTCTGGAAGCTGTGGAACAGTACATGCGCCTGGTAAAGGAAAACGGCTATTTTAAGTCAAGGAGGGCAGAACAAGCGGTATACTGGATGAGGGAAAGCATAGACGATCACTTATTGTCACGCTTTTATGACAATCCAGAGATAAAAGGGAAACTATCCGAATTGGAACGAAAAGTAAGAGAGGGTAAGACTGACTCGTTCAGTGCCGCATCTGAACTTCTGAAACACCTGTAATATGTTATGTGGTTTCCGGAAGTGATCAAGCAAAGTGTTCTCATTACCGGTCTGGTCATGGTAATGATGATCCTGATCGAATACATCAACGTAACCAGCAAGGGAAAAGCGCTCAGACGGCTGCAGAACAGGCCCGCGCTTCAAATTCTGATTTCTGCCCTGTTGGGTCTTGTTCCGGGTTGCAGCGGCGGTTTTGTGGTCGTAAGCCTGTACGCCCACAACCTGGTATCCTTTGGGGCTTTGATTGCCATGATGATAGCCACGGTGGGAGATGAAGCCTTTGTGATGCTGGCCATAATCCCTGAGACATCGCTGATCCTTATAGCCCTCCTTTTTGTTCTGGCCATAGTGGTTGGATTTATTACTGACCGTTTCATAAGAAGGATCCCGGGTCCCTTCAGCCCTGAGCATTTTGTAGTCCATGACCAGGAAGACGGAAAGCATGAAAATCTTCAAATAAGGGGAAGTATCAGGGATAATTTCAGACCGTTGCGATGGCGGCGGCTTATTCTGATCCTGGGTCTTATCCTGTTTTCAGTTAGTATTGCTTTTGGTTTACTGGAACACGACCATCATGAACATGAGCAGGCCGGGAACCTGCTTTTTTCCGAAAGATGGCTCAACCTGACATTTGCAGGCCTTTCCCTGGTGACTTTTGTCTTTACTTTGTTTGCAACAAATCATTTTATTGAAAAGCATATCTGGGACCATGTCATCAAACACCATTTTCTGAAAATCTTTTTGTGGACTTTCGGGACCCTGCTGATCATTCATCTTCTGATGAACAACATAGATCTGAATACCTGGATCAGGGATCAGTTCTGGCTGGTACTTCCGGTAGCAATCCTGGTGGGTATCATACCGGCCTCGGGACCTCACCTGATCTTTGTCACCCTGTTTGCTTCCGGAGTTATTCCATTTAGCATACTGCTTGCCAACAGCATTGTACAGGATGGACATGCAGGACTTCCCCTGCTGGCAGAAACAAAAAAGGGCTTTTTCATAGTAAAAGCCCTAAAAATTACACTTGCGCTGGCCGTTGCAGTGGTCTGGCACCTTATTTACTCATGGTAGCAAGGAATTCGTCATTGTCCTGTGTGCGTAACAACCTCTCCTTCATAAACTCCATAGCTTCAACAGAGTTCATGTCTGCCAAATAATTGCGCAGGATCCATATTCGGTTCAGTTTTTCTTTTTCCAGCAGCAGGTCATCCCGGCGGGTCGAGCTCAGGGTGACATCCACAGCAGGGAATACCCTCTTGTTTGATAGCTTCCGGTCAAGCTGCAATTCCAGGTTGCCTGTACCCTTGAATTCCTCAAAAATAACTTCGTCCATTTTGGAACCGGTATCAATCAGGGCGGTTGCCAGAATGGTGAGTGAACCTCCATTTTCAATATTACGGGCTGCACCAAAGAAACGTTTGGGCTTTTGCAGGGCATTGGCATCCACACCTCCGCTCAAGACCTTGCCGCTGGCCGGCTGGACCGTGTTGTAAGCGCGCGCCAGACGGGTTATGCTATCAAGTAAAATGACCACATCGTGACCGCATTCCACCAGACGTTTGGCTTTTTCCAGGACAATACCGGCTACCTTGACATGGCGTTCAGCAGATTCATCAAATGTAGAAGCTATGACTTCTGCTTTTACATTGCGGGCCATATCGGTGACTTCTTCAGGCCTTTCGTCAATCAGAAGCACGATCATATAAACTTCCGGGTGGTTGTCGGCTATGGCATTGGCTATGGATTGAAGCAGAATGGTTTTTCCTGTCTTGGGCTGAGCCACTATCAGACCGCGCTGCCCTTTGCCTATAGGGGTAAAAAGGTCTACGATGCGGTTTGACAATGTATTGTGACCTTTGGATGTAATATCGAATTTGGAATCCGGGAAAAGAGGCGTAAGAAAATCAAAGGGGACCCTGTCGCGTATGAATTCCGGTTCCCTTCCGTTGATCTCGTGAATTTTGACCAGTGGGAAAAATTTCTCACTTTCCCTTGGAGGCCGGATCTCGCCGCTAACTGTATCTCCGGTCTTCAGACCGTACATTTTGATTTGTTGCTGGGACAGGTAGATGTCATCGGGGGAATTCAGGTAATTGTAATCCGAGGAACGCAGGAACCCATACCCGTCGGGCATCATCTCCAGCACCCCAACAGCCCTGACTACTCCCTCGTACTCGGGTTTCTTTTCTGCGTTGTTCCTGGGCAGAGCTTCCTGAATCTGCTCCTGGTCGTGAGGTTTGTGAGCAGAAGCGGGGTGTGAAGACGGAGAATGTACCGGAACAAATTGCTGTTTATCTGCCGATTCCTTGGTTTTCCTGGGTCTTCCTTTTTTAGCTTTTGAAACCGCTTGTTCCTCTGTTGCTGCTGCCTTACCGGGTTCTGCCGTTATATCTTTTTCCCTGGGCTCCTTAACCGGGACAGCTTCTTCTGCCGGTATTAACACAGCCTCTTTTGCAGGTTCGCTGACCGGCTCATTTGCAGGTTCCTTTTTGATTTGTGATGCGACCGGCTTGTGTTCCGGCTTGTGTTCCGGCTTGTGTTCCGGCTTATGTTCCGGCTTATGCTCCGGCTTATGTTCCGGCTTATGCTCCGGCTTATGTTCCGGCTTGATTTCTTGTTTGTGTTCCGGCCTGCGCTCAGGCTTGTGCACCTGTTCCGGGGCCAGCTTGCTTTCTGATTTTTGTCCCTGTCCGGTTACTGGTTTTGAGGGTTGGGTTTCTGCTTTTCTTGTTTCCGGTTGGGGAGGGTTATTGTCTTTGCCCTGCTGTGGAACCGGAAATATCTCCGCTGCCTGCGTTGTTGCCTGTGGTTTGCGTGCGCGATGGGCAGTTTTGGTTTTTGTATTGGTTTTTTTGGCAGAAGATGCCGTGGAAGAAATCCCTGATTCGGCTTGAATGTCAAGAATCTGGTATATCAGTTCGTTTTTTGCATAGGATTCTACCTTTTTGATATCCAATGTATTTGCGATTCTATGGAGTTCCTCCATAGACTTGCTGCTAAGCTCGATGATGTCGTACATTAAAGAAAA
>MWDM01000072.1 GCA_002070565.1 Bacteroidetes bacterium ADurb.Bin139 | reverse complement strand
CATGCAGGCCATGCAGAGAAATGACATTGCCGAAGCTCGCAGACTACAGTATGAATCGGTAAAGATACTGGATGTGGTTATCAGGCATGGAGGTGGTGTAAGGGGAGGGAAAGCACTTATGAAACTGGCCGGAATTGACTGTGGCCAATGCCGCTTGCCCATTTCACCTGTTTCCGACGAGGAAATGGAAAACATAAAAAAAGAATTGCATGACACGGCATTCTTTAACATAACTAACAACAGGATTTAACTAATAATAATCATTTGTATGAAACGAATTATCCACTATTTACTCTTTGCAGGTGCGTTGCTTTTTTCAGTCAGTGTCAGTGCGCAGACTCAAGAAATAACCGGGAAAGTGACGGACGTTTCAGGGCAGCCTCTTCAAGGGGTTACTGTTTTTCTAAAAGGGACTTCAACCTATACTGTCAGCAACAACGACGGTACGTATTCCATTACAGCAAATCCCTCACAGATCATTACTTTTACAGCCATTGGCTTCGTAAGCAGCGAAGTTGCCGTGGCCAATCAGAAGGTGATCAATATCACCCTGGAGGAGGAAGTGTTTAATGTAGAAGAATTGCTGGTCATTGGTTATGGCTCTCAAACCAAGCGAACGGTTACTTCGTCTATAGCCAAGGTGTCGGGGGATGAAATCCGGAATTCAACGGTGACCTCAGCCACAGATGCTTTGAAGGGAAGAGTGGCCGGAGCCCGGATCTTTTCCTCCAACAACACACCTGGAGCTGAACCCACCATTCTCATAAGGGGTGGATCTTCCATCTCGGGAAATAATGACCCGCTCATTCTTGTTGACGGAATTGAACGTGACCTGTCGGGTATAAATCCCAATGACATTGAATCGATGGAAGTGCTTAAAGATGCTGCCTCATCGGCAATTTACGGCTCCAGGGCTTCAAACGGAGTTCTCCTGGTCACCACAAAAAAAGGTAACAACAACAGCGCGCCCAGGATTACTTTTGAGGCAGATGTGGCTGTAGAATCGACTGAACGCAACATGGAATATCTGGGATCGGAAGAAGCCATTACCCTGATGAGAAAACGTTTGATCCAGGGCCCCCACCCAAATTATGCCTATGCCAATAATTACGCTTACAGCTCGGGGAACCTGACCTCTTCGAAATATTCTCTAAGGACTTTGATGCCGGGGGAAAGTATTCCCGCTGGTTACCTGTCAATGGATGACCCCATCAATCCTGGGACTACGCTTATTTTTCAGGACAACAGCTGGATTAATGAATCGTTCAGAACAGCTATCTGGCAGAACTATTATGTGGGGATAGATGGTGGAACCGAAACCATTAAATACCTTGCCAGCGTAGGTTATACAGATGATGGAGGCGTGGCTGTGGGAACGAATTTCGACCGGCTCAGCGCCAGGGCAAACCTGGATGTCAAGATAAGCAAGAAGCTTACGTTCAAGGGTGGTTTCGATTTCAATAAGATGAATACAAATTATTATGCGAGCCAATACGAGGTAATCACAAGAGGTCTTATGACCCCTACTACACAGAAACTGTATTACGATGAAGGACAGTATGCCGGTACTCCTACCCCGGGATACAATGCATCTTCACCAACTCCTGTCTTTTATGCCTATTACAACGATAATGCCCAGAAAGAAAGTAAAGTGGGCGTTAATGGAATCCTTGAGTACAATATTGTTGAAGGACTTAAGGCCGTTGCGCAGGTATCCCTCTTCAACCAATATCAGACCGGCGATACTTTTATGCGGGCCAACATCTTTAACGGGACCAGGCCTTCCTCTTCTACGCTGATTAATAATGAAAGACAAAAAGTAGAAGTCTATGCTTCCTATAACAAATCAGTAAAAGAACACTCATTTTCAGTTTTGGCCGGCTATTCATACCAAAGGTACGATTATAAATACCTAAGGGCTGCCGCTTCAGACGCTGCATCTGACAAAATTCCGACGCTGAACGCCGGACCCACCAAGACAGATGCCACCACCATTAAAAACGCCGAAGTCATGATTGGTTATTTTGGACGTTTTACCTATGATTACAAGAAAAAATACCTTTTAATGCTAACCTTCCGCGAAGATGGTTCCTCAAAATTCGTACAGGGGCAGCAATGGGGTTTCTTTCCTGGGGCTTCGGCCGGTTGGGTGATTTCTGAAGAAGATTTCTTCAAAAGCTTAAAGGCTGTGAACAATTTGAAAATCAGGGCAAGTTACGGACAGACCGGGAACAATTATGTGGGTTACTATGATGCATTGGGCCGGTATGCCATCTCTACCATGTACCAGGGAGAAGCTTCCATTGTCCCTTCAACCATGCCTAATAAAGGGCTGACCTGGGAATCCTCTACACAACTGGACCTTGGATTTGATCTGGGCATGTTCAACAACCGGGTCCAGGTAACAGCCGACTATTTCAATAAAGTGACCGATAACCTGATTACCAGCAAGGTGCTCCCCAATACGTCCGGTTTCTCAAGTATTCTTACCAACCTGGGAAAAGTGAGATTCTATGGATTTGACTTGGAAATCAATACCAGAAATGTGGTCACGAATGATTTTTCATGGTCATCCAAACTTGTGATGAGCCATGTTAAAAATATTGTGCTTGAGTTACCTGACAACGGACGTGACAGAAACCGCATAGGCGGCTATTCCGTGACAATGGCTGATGGATCTAAACTTGAATTCGGAGGGACAGCTGAAGGAGAACCGTTGGGACGTTTCTACGGTTATATGACAGATTACATCATTGCTACCCAGGAACAAGCAGACAATGCCTTATATGACTCACAGTCACGTGGATGGGACTGGACAAAGAAAAACTATGTTACCGGTAAGAGCGGCACCAGTATCGGCAAAAAGGCCATTGGCGACTACGAATGGAAAGACCTTAACGGCGACGGAATTATCAATGGATCCGACATGTACCTTCTGGGAAATACCATACCCACTTTTACCGGAGGTTTCGGGAACACCTTAACGTATAAGAATTTTTCTTTGTATATCTTTATGGACTGGGCCGTAGGTCATTCCATTAGCAATAACCTGCTGCAACGCCAGATGTGTAATTTCTTTGCCAATAACACCAGCCTGCCTACAGAAATTCGAAAAGCCTGGGATCCTGAATCGGGACAGGACGTATCTGAAGCCACATATGCCCGTTTTGGAGGAAACGATTCGGACGATCTGAACAAAAACTTCAGACCGGCTTCCAATGTCTTTACGACCAGGGGCGATTACCTTTGCCTGCGCGATGTCACCCTGTCATACATACTTTCAAATTCCGCCCTGAAAAAGGCAATGATTGAAAACATAACCTTTACCTTGTCCGGAAATAACCTGCATTATTTCACCTCCGTTATAGGAATGTCTCCGGAAACAGGTACATCCAATGCTTATAGCACCGGATTTTACACCTATCCCCCCATCCGCCGTATATCATTTGGCCTGAAGGTAACTTTCTAAAACTATGGAAAACGAAAAAAATACAAATCGTATGAAAAAGATATTATACATAACTACATTATTGTTGTTCGCTTTTCTGCCGGGTTGTCATGGTGATCTGAATGTCGAGCAGCCAAGTGAATTTACCTCTTTGTCCATGTGGACATCAGAAGCAGATGCCGCCAGTGCCGTAAATGGCGCTTTTCACCAACTGAGAACAACCCTGGCTACCAGCCTGCCCGTATATGGGGACTACAGGTCTGCATTGTACGGGGGAGGAATGATGAGTGTTACAGATTATGACAAAATGGCTGTCAATGTGCTTGCCCGTGATATGGAAGGAACAGACTGGACCAGTTTCTACACCACCATAAACACCTGCAACCTGATTCTCAAATATTCCCCCACGATTACTTTTTCACAGGAAAGCAAAAAGCATGAAATCATGGCGAATGCTTATTTCATCAGGGCTTACTGTTACTTTATGATTGCACGAGTATGGGGGGATGCTCCCTTATTGACCACAGGCTTTGAGTCGGACAGACAAGATGATATGTATCCTGTCCGCAATCCCGCATCTGAGATCTATGCACAAGTTGAAAGCGACCTGGCAGAAGCCGACAAGTTAATGCCTGCCTCTGTGAAAGAGAAACACAAAGCTTCCCCTGCCGCCATCAGCATGCTCATGGCAGATTATTACCTGTGGAAAGCAAAGATGCTGGGAGGAGGAAATACCGCACTTGAAAGCGCAAAAACTGCAGTCAACAAAGTGCTGAACAATGCCAATTACGGACTTGAGGATGATTTTGCCAAGGTTTTCGGAATTGAGAACGAGGACAGCAAAGAGATCATTTTCTCTATCAATTATGAACGTAATGAATATGTGGGTGGATATCCTTCCTATTACCTGGTTCCGGAACAATATGTAGAAAATAAGGAATTCATTAACAATCCGCTTCCTGTAGGCAGTCACCAGCAATATGTTTCCATCACTAATGAGTATGAGGCTTTTCTGAGCTCCGACCCGGACGACAAAAGAGTCCCGGTTTCCTTCCAGATATTCCCCGACGGAACCATCCGCTGGCGTTGGATTAATAAATTTAAAGGAGAATGGATCAACGAAACGCGTTTTTTCTCGTCTGATGTCATAATATATCGTTTTGCCGAAGCGATCCTTATGAAAGCCGAAATTGAGAATGCCCTTTCCAACACAGCCGGTGCGGTTGCCGAACTGGTCAAGATAGAAAAACGCGCATACAAGACTACATCCCGGTATACTGCCACCATGAGCAGGCAAGCCATTGATAATGCCATTGTGGACGAGATCTTAAAAGAATTTGTCTCTGAAGCCAAGAGTTGGTGGACACTGGTGCGTATGGGACAGGCTTTCACCCGGATAGAATCCCTGAAGGGACGTGAAAATGAAGAGAATATTTTGTTGTGGCCCATATCTTCCTCTTCCATTAATACGAATCCTAACATTGAGGAATAATCTATGAAAAGAGCTTTACTCTATATGGTTTTATGTTTGCTGACGGTCTGTTCCTGCAGGCCGTCTGCCAAACATTTTTCGGCAATGGTCGATGTCCCTGTGGTTCCGGTACTGGCATTCAGACCAACCAACAAGATAGCACAGCTGGATCTTGTGAATCACGGAACCATGCCCTATACAGTCAAGTCCATGAGGGTAATGCTTAAGGGCACCCATAATCTGAGCGATATCAGCAAAGTCTCGGTTTATCAGAAAGACAGGGAACTTGGGTTTATTGTTCCGGAAACTGGAAAAAGCAGGTATACTGTAACGGTAGATCTGAATCTACCGGTTAATACCGATTCGCTAAGCCTGGACATCCATATGACCTTGAAAGACACCATTGATTTATCAAACAGGATTCAGCTGGAAAAGGTCACTATCAATACATCTGAAGGAATAGTCACCACAGCTCTCCGGTCACCGGCTGTATTACGCGTTGGTATTGCACTGCGTCAGAAAATGCAGGACGGGGTGCATACCTCCCGTATTCCGGGACTCACAACAACCACAAAGGGAACTCTGATTGCCCTTTATGATGCCCGTTGGAAAAGTGAAAGGGATCTTCAGGGAGATATTGATATTTGTATTAACCGAAGCACAGATGGCGGAAAGACCTGGAGTCCCATGCAGAAAGTACTGGATATGGGCAACTGGGGCGGTTTGCCCGAACGTTATAACGGGGTAAGCGACGGATGTATCCTGGTCGACGAAAACACAGGAGATCTTTATGTGACAGGCCTGTGGATGCACGGCGTTCTTGACCCGGAAAACGGAAAATGGACGAAGAACCTGAATGAAACATCTACTGACTGGAACCACCAATGGAGGAATTATGGTTCACAGCCCGGCTATGATGTGAAACAGAGCTCACAATTCCTTATCACCAAAAGTGTAGATGACGGGCTTACCTGGAGTGATCCTGTCAATATTACCAGCCAGGTAAAGCCTGAAACCTGGTGGCTTATGGCTCCTGCTCCCGGACACGGGATCACACTGGAGGACGGAACGCTTGTGTTTCCGGCCGAAGGTCGTACAGAAACGGGATTGCAGATATCGACGATCATTATCAGCAAAGATGGCGGAACCAAATGGCAACCGGGGAATCCGGCCTATACTAACACGAACGAATGCATGGCGGCCCAGCTCTCCGATGGAAGCATTATGCTCAATATGCGCGAGCGTAGCAATAGGGGCCGGTTGGAAGGCAACGGGCGTGCAGTGGCCGTTTCAAAAGATCTGGGCAATACATGGACGGAACATACCACCTCGCGCAAAGCCCTGGTTGAGCCTGCATGCATGGCATCCCTCCACAAGCACACCTATTTCAATCAAAACGGGGACAAACAGGAGATATTGTTTTTTTTCAATCCAGATTCAAAAACCACCAGGAACAACTTTACCCTTAAATGCAGCCTCGATGACGGCCAGACATGGCCCGAAGAATTATGGACCCTGGTAGATCAGAACAATGGGAACGGCTATTCCTGCATTACCAGTGTAGATAATGACACAATAGGCATATTGTATGAGGGAAGCGGTGCAGACATTGTATTCCTGACAATAGAAATTGAAGAAATCTTAAAAAAGTTATGAAAAGAAGTGAAGTGAACCAATACATTGACTATGCCATGAATTTCATGGCCGAAAACAAGTTCTACCTTCCCCCCTGGGCTTGTTGGACACCTTCAGACTGGTTGCAAATGAGGGAACGGTGTGAAGAAATATTTGAAAATGGATTGGGATGGGACATAACCGATTTTGGCTCCGGGAATTTTATTAAAACAGGTTTGACCCTGGTGACCTTACGTAACGGGAATCTGGTCAAACCATCCAAGCAGTACTGTGAAAAAATCATGCTGGTGCGCAGCAACCAGGTTACTCCCCTGCATTATCATGTCCTTAAAACGGAAGACATCATCAACCGCGCAGGCGGTCTGCTTTGCATGAAGCTGTGGAACAGTGCACCGGATGGCAGCTTGTCGGAAGGATTGTTGGAGGTGAAGATAGACGGTGTCACTACCACAGTCCGATCCGGAGAGAAAATATGCCTCAAACCGGGACAGAGTATTTGTTATATACCTTACTTATACCATACCTTCTGGGCAGAGGGGGGGGATTGTCTGGTAGGAGAAGTGTCTTCTGTGAACGACGACATGACAGATAACCGTTTTTTGGAGGAAAGGGGCCGCTATTCCACCATTGAAGAAGACGCTCCAGTTCTGCATTATCTTTGCAATGAATACCCCCGGTAATAAATTGTTATGAAAAAACTGATCTTACTGCCACTGCTGTTATTAGTTGTTCAATTAAGCATCGGACAACAAAAAGCGCACATCCTGTCCCTGAAGGACAGCTCCTCGTTTTCCTTTGTGCTTTTGCCCGATGTGCAG
>MWDM01000071.1 GCA_002070565.1 Bacteroidetes bacterium ADurb.Bin139 | reverse complement strand
AGCGGTCCTGTCAGGCCGGGATTGGAACTGAGGGTCAGTTTTGTAAGATCGGTCAGTGTCCCGATACCCGCAGGGAGCTGGCCATTGAGCCCAAACCCGCTCAGGTTCAGTTGTGTGATCTTGCCATCCACCATCGTTACCCCAGCCCATGTATCAAGGGGCTCCTCAGTTTTCCAGTTGGTCTTTTTCTCGGCCACCCAGTTATTCCCGTCCATGTTGTCGTACAGCTGCACCAGAACGGTCCTGAGCGCATTCTCTTTCTGATTGAAGGTGAAAGTCTGGGTCTGTGCAATTCCGGCATTGTCCCGGACAGACACTTTACCGGAACGGGGAGATCCCGGGTTGGGGGCAATCAGAAACTGCAGGGTCGCTGTAGACATAGCCTTGGTCCCGGAGTACTGGATCCACGATTTGGCGGTCTCTTCTATCTCTACGGTGTAGGCCGTATTGAACTGCAGGGTGAGGGAGTAGGTTCCACCGGAAGCTTCTACAACGTTGTCTCCGTTAACAATGAGCGTATTGCGCGCACTTTGGGTAATGGAAACCGTTGCCTGCATGGTCCCGCTTTTGATGGTCAGCGTTCCTGTCTGGTCCGATGAAGAGGTGGAAGCGGCAGCTGTAAGTTGCAACGTGGCGTTCCCTGCACCTGATGCAGGCGAAACAGAAAAGCCCTTGCCCGATACAGAGGCGGTCCAGGACATGCTGTTGGTAGACAGGCTGACAGACTGTGTTCCGCCCTCCTGAGGGAAGATAACTGTAGTAGGACTGGCTTCTATGAAAGGAACTTCCGGTTTGCAGCCGGAAAGAAACAGCAGCGTCGCTGCTATAACCAATAAGCTTGTAATTTTTCTCATGTTTCCAAGACGCTAATTGTTACAATTTGGTTGCTTAAGCTAATAAAGATATCAATTTTCCGGCAAGATCCTTAAAGGCCAGTCCGGCAGCATTTTTATCGTTTGCCACAGGTATGCCTGCATCGCCTCGCTCACAAACACTCTGGACAATAGGAATTTGTGCCAGTAATGGAATGTTGTACTTTTTGCCCAGTTCCTCTGCTCCGCCTTTTCCGAAGATGTAGTATTTTTTGTCAGGCAGTTCTTCGGGTGTAAACCAGGCCATATTTTCCACCAGCCCCAGTACCCGCTTATTCAGATCGGGGTGCATGAACATATTCAGGCATTTTTCCACGTCCGTTACCGATACCTGCTGTGGTGTAGTAACCACTATGCCCCCGGTCAGGGGAATGTCCTGCATCAGGCTCAGATGAATATCTCCTGTCCCCGGAGGAAGGTCTATGAGCAGAAAGTCCAGTTCGCCCCATTTAGTCTGTTGCAGCAATTGTTTCAAAGCGCTGCTGGCCATGGGTCCCCTCCAGATAAGCGCCTGCTCCGGACGGGCAAAATATCCTATGGACATCCATTTGACGCCGAATTTTTCAACGGGCTCAAAAACCTGCACATTGTCATCAATGGCATCTACCCGCGGCTGCATTTCCAATGTTCCGGTGAGGATGGGCACCGAAGGCCCGTATATATCGGCATCGGCCAGTCCCACCTTATAACCTTCCAGCGCCAGGGCTACGGCAAGGTTAACGGCCACGGTCGATTTGCCCACACCGCCCTTACCGCTGGCTATGGCTACAACATGCTTAACCCCTTTCATTCCGTTGACAGACAGGGTTTCCTTATCTTCTTTGGCCTTACCCCCGGCAGGCTGTACCGGCTTCATGGCCGCATAATTTATCTTTCCCATAATTTATTTTCTGATGTCCATTTCCTCCAGCAAATACCCTGCCTCACCGTATTTATCCAGGATAAAAAGAACGTATCGTATATCCACCGAAATACAACGTTGCAGAGCGGGTTCAAAGATCACGTCCCCGCTCATGGATTCCCAGTTGCCGTCAAAGGCCAGCCCTATCAGTTCCCCATGGGCATTGAGCACGGGTGAGCCGGAATTCCCTCCGGTAATGTCTGTATTGGCAATGAAACCGGTCACAATCTCCTGCCCGGGCTGTGCATACTGCCCATAGTCTTTCTTCCGGTAAAGCTCCTTCAGCTTTTCAGGCACCACAAACTCCCAGTTGTCGGGATCTTCTTTTTCCATGACACCGGTCAACGTGGTGTAGTAATCATAGATAACCCCATCTTTAGGTTTGTAATTCAGCACATTGCCATAGGTCAGACGCATAGAGGAATTGGCGTCGGGATACATAGCCGTCCCCTTGTTCATTTCCATCAGGCCGGCAATGAAGTTCCGGTGTCCGCGCTCGTATTGCAGCGAATAAGGAGCAATAACGGCCTGACATTCTGCGTTTTTGGCCTCCACCGATTGTCCCAGCAGTACTGCGGGATCAGCGGCAATCTCCTGCAGGGCGGCTTCACGTGTATTTTCTGCAGACAAACAATCTATCAGGCAATTTACCCGTTCGGAAGAAACAAACAGGCTTTTATCAAAAAGCTGTTCCACGTAAGCGTCTATATTGCCGGAAAATTCGTTTTCAATGATCCCGTATACAGAAGGGTAGTGGGCCTTGTCCACCTTGAGGGCAAAGTGTTTGAGCATGGCTTTGGCTACCTTCAGGTCTGTAGGCGTATTATAGTTGGTGAAAAAACGTTCTGCCTGCGCTTTGAGCGCCCCGGTATCTATACTACCGTCTTCTCCCGGCCTGCTTACCAGGCGGGCGATTCGCGCAGCAAAAGAAGCCAGTTCAATATTGCGTAAAGCTTCATTCAGGTAACGGCTAACATAAAGATGATCCCAGGTCCCGCGGATGGCTTCTTCAATATCGGCCAGTGCGGTGCCGTATTTTTCAGTACGCTTTTTGCTGGCATTGACCCAGGTGGTAAAGGCAGCCTCTTCTGCCGCCCGGCGGGCTTTCACGTTAAGCTTTTCGAAGGTTTCATTCATCCCGGTCCATTTTTTCCAGGCATTGGTGCTGCCCGAATACTTGCTGGCGTACTGGAGTTGCACTTTGGGGTCTGCCAGCATGTCTTCCAGCAGGATGTTCTGGCGGATGGTCCTCACTTCAATCCCTATGTTATTGGTTAGCTGTTCCTGCCTGTCCACTTCTATAGAGGTCATAAAGCGGGTGGTCGTTCCGGGATACCCCAGGGTCATGACAAAATCTCCCTGCTGAACGCCTTTCAGGCTTATAGGCAATGAATACTTTGCCCTAAAGGGGCGGTTTTCCGGGGAATAGTCTGCCGGTTCGTTATCGGGACCGGCATAGATGCGGAACATGGAAAAGTCACACGTATGACGGGGCCACATCCAGTTGTCTGTATCGGCTCCGAATTTTCCGATGGAAGACGGCGGAGCGCCTACAAAGCGCACGTCTGTGTATACTTTGTAAACAACCAGAAAATATTGATTGCCCCCGTACATGCTGTACAGGCGTCCGTTAAGCCGCGGATTCTCTTTTCTTACCTTCTCGCCCCACTCTCTTACTAGACGGGACTCTGTGGCTGAGCGGCTTTCTTCTGTTGAACAGGTGTCCAGGACAGCCAGCACTTCTTTGGTCACCTCACGCATGCTTTCCATGAAGGTAACCCGCAATCCGGGAGCCGGAATTTCCTCCTCCCTGCTCCGGGCCCAGAATCCATCTCTCAGGTAATTGTGTTCCACACTGCTCAGGGCCTGGATCATACCATAGCCGCAATGGTGGTTTGTCAGGAGCAACCCTTCCGGAGAAACGACCTCCCCGGTGCAGCCCCCGCCAAATATGACAATGGCATCTTTAAGGCTGGAATGGTTGATGTTGTAAATGTCATCTGCATTGAGCATCAGGCCTGCATCTTTCATTCCCTTACTGTTCAGTTGGTTCAGGAGCGGCAGTAACCACATCCCCTCGTCTGCACGCAGGTTACCACCCAGGAGCAGCACGGTGCATAGTATAAAACTCAGTTTTTTCATGGATAATTAATTTGTGTTTTGTGTTTCGTGTATACCTTGTAAAGGTAGTCATAAATGACAAAAAAATGATTTCCGGTGATGGATTGTCTGCCCTAAAGCCCCTATGGCCGCCCTGTGTTTTGCTGTGGGATAGCCTTTATTATCCTTCCAGCCGTATTGCGGAAATTCCCTGTCCAGAGCTATCATGTATTCATCCCTGAATGTTTTGGCCAGGACCGAGGCGGCGGCGATGGCGGCAAAACGTGCGTCACCTTTTACAAAACAGCGGTGCGGGATCACAGGGCTGAGCAACGCCTCCCCGCCGCCGCGATGGTAGGGATAAAAGCGGGTCCCATCCACCAGGATGAATGCGGGATCCGGGGAGAGCTGGTCCAGTGCCCTGTGCATGGCCGTAACAGATGCCCTGAGTATATTCCAACGGTCAATCTCACCGGCAGAACACCAGGCAACAGCCCAGCAAACGGCTTTTTCCAGGATTACCTTCCGGACCTCCAGGCGTTGCTTTTCAGTCATCATTTTAGAATCCCTCAGTAAGTGGTGGCTGAAGCCGGGCGGAAGAACAACCGCGGCAGCATATACAGGACCGGCCAGCGAGCCCCTGCCTGCCTCATCACATCCGGCCTCCAGTCTGCCGGCCTCAAGATGCGGTAACAAAGGGAAATACATATATACAAAGGTAAAAGAAAAAATTATTACCTTTGTCGCCTTGTAATATCCAGTAAAAAATAAACAGTTAGATTAAATGAAAACTTATACAACAGAACAAATCCGCAACGTGGTTCTGATGGGCAACACCAAATCCGGCAAAACCACCCTTGCAGAAGCCATGATGATGGAAGGCAAGGTGATAGACCGCCGTGGAACCGTCGAGGCAAAGAATACGGTGTGTGACAACACAGAGATTGAACAATTGTATCAAAGATCTATTTATCCCACACTGTTCTATACCGAATATGAAGACCACAAACTCAACTTCATAGACACTCCGGGTTCCGACGATTTCATTGGCGGTCTCATCTCTGCATTCAGGGTGGCCGATTCCGGCGTTATGCTGGTCAACGGTCAGCATGGCGTGGAAGTGGGAACGGAAATCTTTTCCCGCTACGCAGAAAAACATAACAAGCCGCTATTTCTGGCAGTGAGCCAGCTGGACCACGAAAAAGCAAACTGGGAGGCCTGCCTGGATTCTTTGCACGAAGCTTACGGCAGCAAGGTGTGTCCCCTACAGTTCCCGGTAGACACAGGGTTGGGATTCAACGCCTTTGTGGATGTTCTGACCATGAAAATGTATCGTTTCAAAGACGACAGCGGCGCACGTGAAGAATTGGATATTCCCGCAGACCTGGCCAGTAAGGCAGCAGAACTGCACACGCAGCTCACAGAGCGTACCGCAGAATCGGACGAAACCCTTATGGAAGCCTTTTTTGAGAAGGGGGACCTTACCCACGAACAAATCATACAGGGCCTGATCATAGGATTCCGCAAGCGCGAAATCATGCCCCTGGTTATTGTATCGGGCAAGAAAGACATCGGGGTGAAACGCCTGCTGGAACTCATCACTCAGGTTGCCCCGCACCCGGGACTGACCACCAGTAAGACCGTTTCCGGTGAAGAAGTACCCTGTGACGTAAATGGCGCGCCTTCCCTCTATATTTACAAAACAAGCCAGGAACAACACCTGGGGGACATTGCCTACTTCCGTGTAATGTCGGGTAAGATCACAGAATCCACAGACCTGGTCAACGCCAACAACGGCAGCAAGGAGAGGATTTCCGGTCTGTTTGCCGCAGCCGGAAAAAAACGTGAAAAAGTTACAGAATTACTGGCCGGCGACATGGGCTGTACCGTGAAGCTTAAAAACGCCAAATCAAACCATACGCTCAACGGCAACGGGAAAAACTGGGAATTTGCGCCCATTGCCTTCCCGCCCTCAAAATTCCGTACCGCCATAAAGGCAAAATCAGAAAAAGATGATGAAAAACTGGGCGAGATCCTGAACAAAGCCGCTGCAGAAGATCCCACCATTGTTGTGGAATACTCCAAGGAACTGAGACAGATCATTGTCAGCGGACAGGGCGAACACCACATCAATACACTCAAGTGGCACATCAACAACACCTACAAAATGGAGGTGGATCTGATTGCCCCAAAGATCCCGTACCGTGAAACCATAACAAAAATGGCCGCATCGAGCTACCGCCATAAAAAACAATCGGGCGGAGCCGGTCAGTTTGGTGAAGTCCACCTGTTGATTGAGCCCTACATTGAAGGAGCTCCCGATAACAACCGCTTTAAGGTAGACGGGAAAGACCTGGTTCTCAGCATCAGGGGCCGGGATGAATATACTATGGACTGGGGAGGCAAGCTCATTTATTACAACTGTATCGTAGGAGGTTCCATAGACGGTCGTTTCATGCCCGCCATCCTTAAAGGGATTATGGAAAAAATGGAAGAAGGACCATTGACCGGCTCTTATGCCCGCGACATAAAGTGTTATGTATATGACGGGAAGATGCACCCGGTAGATTCGAACGAAATCTCCTTCAAGCTGGCAGGGCGCAATGCCTTTAAAGATGCATTCAAAAAGGCCTCGCCCAAAATCATGGAACCCATCTACATGGTAGAAGTAATGGTTCCCTCGGACTGCATGGGCGACGTGATGAGCGACCTGCAAAACCGCCGTGCCCTGATTGAGGGCATGAGCAGTGAAAAAGGATTTCAGATACTCAAAGCAAGGGTGCCACTGGCCGAGTTGAACAAATATTCCACAACGCTCAGCTCCCTGACCTCAGGCCGTGCCAGCTTTACCATGACATTCCTTGAATATACCCAGGTTCCTGCCGATGTGCAGGAAAGACTCCTCAAAGAATACCAGGAGGAGGAAAAAGACGAATAAAACTTTTTCCGCAACACATGTTAAAAGCGGACTACATAACCAAATCGTTCGGCAGTGTGCAGGTTCTCAAGGGAGTATCCCTGGAAGTGGCACCTGCCGAAGTGGTATGTATTACCGGGGCCAGCGGTGCCGGGAAGACCACTCTGCTGCAAATCCTGGGAACCCTTTCGCGCCCCGATTCGGGTGAGGTCTGGATTAACGGCACGCCTGTCTGTGAATTGAAGAAAGACCAGCTGGCCGATTTCCGCAACCGGCACATAGGCTTTGTTTTCCAGTTCCACCATCTGCTTCCCGAATTTACAGCCCTGGAAAATGTATGTATTCCCGGGTTCATAGCCGGTGACCCTACGGAAAATGTGCGGGCAAGGGCCAGGGAACTCCTGGATTTTTTGGGACTGGCCCACCGTATGGAGCACAAACCGGCAGAACTGAGCGGGGGAGAACAGCAACGCGTTGCCGTAGCCAGGGCTCTGGTCAACCGGCCCGGAATACTTCTGGCCGATGAACCTTCCGGGAATCTGGACACCCATAACAAGGAGGAACTTCACAGTTTGTTTTTCCGCTTGCGTGAAACCTACGGTCAGACCATCATCATGGTTACCCATGACCAGTCACTGGCGGCCCGCAGTGACAGAAGCCTGACCATGCGCGACGGGCTTTTTGTTCAATAACGTGGAACCTTTCCGTTTCAAA
>MWDM01000070.1 GCA_002070565.1 Bacteroidetes bacterium ADurb.Bin139 | reverse complement strand
CGAGGAAGACAGCAAAGCTCTGAATATGAGCAAGCTCAGATACCATCGTGTGATAATCATGACCGACGCCGATGTAGACGGAAGCCATATTGACACCCTGCTGTTAACTTTCTTTTTCCGCCACATGCCCGACCTGATCCGTAGTGGTCACGTATACATCGCTTCTCCCCCGCTCTATCTTGTCAAAAGAGGCAAAGAAGAACGGTATTGCTGGACCGAGGATCAAAGACGGAATGCTGTGGAAGAAATCGGTAAAGGAAGGGAGAGTTCTGTTACCGTCCAACGTTACAAAGGTCTGGGAGAAATGGACGCCATCCAGTTATGGGATACCACCATGAATCCTGAAAACAGGATCCTTAGGCAGATAAACATTGATAATGCTGCAGAAGCAGACCGAATTTTCTCCATGCTCATGGGTGACGAAGTGCCACCCAGAAGGGAGTTTATTGAACAGCACGCCAAATACGCTAACATAGACGCATGATTATGGACATTTTTGATAGAATCATACAGGATGAAGGAGGCCCTCTGGGCCAATACCGCAGGAAAGCTCACGGATATTACATGTTCCCAAAGCTGGAAGGACCCATTGAGCCGTACATGACATTCCAGGGAAAGCAGGTGCTGGCCTGGACATTCAACAACTACCTGGGACTGGCCAACCATCCTGATGTTAGAAAAGCCGATGCCGAGGCAGCCGCAAAGTGGGGCCTGGCTTACCCCATGGGGGCCAGGATGATGAGCGGACACACTTCCTTACATGAGCGTCTGGAAATGGAACTGGCTGAATTCGAAAAGAAAGAAGACGCATACCTGTTCAATTTCGGATACCAGGGAATGGTTTCAACCATAGATGCGTTGCTAAACCGTCGCGATGTTGTGGTCTACGATTCCCAGGCTCATGCCTGCATTATGGACGGTATGCGCCTGCATATGGGACAGCGTATAGTTTACCCCCACAACAACCTGGAAAAGTGCGACAAAGCACTTGAGCGGGCTACCCGCCTAACACAAAAAAGCGGAGGAGGTATCCTGCTCATCACCGAGGGTGTTTACGGAATGACAGGTGCCCTTGGCTTTCTGGATCAGATTGTTTCTCTTAAGAAAAAATACAATTTCCGTATCTTGATTGACGATGCCCACGGATTCGGGGTCATGGGAAAGAACGGACGGGGTACATCCGAGCATTTTAACGTTATGGATGAAGTTGACCTGTATTTCGGGGCTTTTGCCAAATCCATGGCAGGGATTGGCGGATTTGTCGCAGGAAAGACAGATATCATTAATTACCTTAGGTACAACCTGCGTTCCCAGATTTATGCCAAGAGCCTGCCCATGGCCATGGTGGAAGGACTGCTCAAACGCCTGGATATGATCCGGACCATGCCAGAATTAAGGGAAAAACTATTGCTAATCACTTCTAAACTCCAGGAAGGATTAAAGAAGAACGGATTTGACATTGGTCCGGCCGAAGCCTGCGTTACTCCCGTTTTCCTTAAAGGAGAACTTCCCGAGGCTACAAACATACTGATAGACCTGAGGGAAAACTACAGAATATTCTGCTCTGTTGTGGTATACCCGGTAGTTCCCCGGGATGTGATCATGTTCCGGCTTATTCCCACTGCCATGCACTCCCTGGAACACGTAGAATATACCCTCAATGCTTTTAGCCAGATCCAGAAGAAACTAAGCCAGGGTTTCTATAAGGGAGGTGAAGTCAAAGACATGGCTGTCAAATAAGTATGGCTGGTTATCTCAAGGGCAAAGTAGCCATCATAACGGGGGCCTCTTCCGGCATAGGACTGGAATGCGCCCGTGTTTTTTCCGCTGAAGGAGCCTCTGTTGTTCTGGCAGCACGTTCGGAAGATAAGCTCAAAGCCCTGGAAAAAGAATTGAACAACGTCCCGGTATTGATTGTTGTTACAGACGTGACCGTTGAATCTGACTGTAAACGACTGGTAGAAGAAACAATCGGCCGTTATGGCAGGATAGACATACTGGTCAACAATGCCGGTCTTTCCATGCGGGCCCTGTTCAAAGACCTGGACCTGTCTGTTATGAAAAGACTGATGGATGTCAATTTCTGGGGATGCGTGTATTGTACCAAATACGCTTTGCCATGGCTGCTTGAAAGCAAAGGGTCTGTTGTGGGAGTCACATCCATTGCAGGTTTCAGCGGGCTCCCGGCACGTACAGGTTATTCGGCTTCAAAATTTGCCATGAATGGTTTTCTGGACACCCTGCGCACCGAACACCTGTACGATGGATTACACGTAATGACGTTTGCACCGGGATTCACATCATCCAATGTACGTATTGCTGCCCTTTCAGCAGACGGAACCCCGCAAGGTACTACTCCCAGGGCAGAAGAAAAAATGATGACTGCCAGGGATGTTGCCCTGGCCATGCTCAAAGGGATCAGAAAACGGAAAGATTTTGTGATCCTTACAACAATGGGAAAAGCTACTGTTTGGCTGTCAAAATTTTTTCCACGGTTTGTATCCAGGCTTGAATACCGTGTGATGGCCAAAGAACCCGACTCTCCACTGTCAGGCGCTAAGCAATGAAGCGTGGTCTGTTGGTTTGAGATACCATAAGGCATTCTCCTTTCTGAACCTTTCCTCCCCTCCCCCTGTAATGTTGAGCATGATAACGGACGAGGTGTCCATATGTCCCTGCTTAACATTCTTTATCAGGCTGGCGGTGGCTACAGCTGCTGCAGGATGTATGTCAATGCCTTCTGATCTGATAAACAAATCCATGGCCTGATCCAGTTCTTCATTGGTGGCATAGTCCATAGTCCCGCCCGAATCTACCAGGGCATCGTACAGGCC
This sequence comes from Bacteroidetes bacterium ADurb.Bin139, assembly GCA_002070565.1. GTDB lineage: Bacteria > Bacteroidota > Bacteroidia > Bacteroidales > UBA932 > DMER64. The sequence continues at coordinate 4,705 of MWDM01000070.1, read as the reverse complement.
CCCGGGCACACCGTAAGGAGGTTTCCTGTTGGAAAGCACCCTGGCTTTGATGCAGGCAAATTTTTCCCTTGCTTCCCTCGCTTCCATGACTTTCATTTCACGTCCGCTTGTTTTCCAGGCTTCATAGATAGGCAAAAACGGCGCATTTTGTGAGGCCACAAGGCGCATAAGGTGATTCCCAAAGCGGCCGTCACCTATCAGGCGCTTATTTGCTTCCCAGGCAGCAATCACTCCGGTTCCGCTACCCACTGCCTGAAAATAATAATCGGGAATACGTCCGATGAAGGTCGTGGCTGAAAGGACGGTAGTTCCCATGCCATCCCTGCGGGCTATGTTCTTTGCCCCGCCCTCGGCAAAATAACGATTTGTATTTTCACAAATCGTATTACTCAGTTCAATGGCATCAAAGTAATCCGTACCGGGAGGGGAACAGACCAATTGCACGCAAGGGTCCGGTTCTTTGTCAAACCACAGGGTATCCAGATTGTCATAAGGCACAAAAAGAAGCAGGGGAATCTTGTTCTCCGAACACACCTTAGCAAATGCACGGGCAGTATTTCCTGCCGAGGCCACAACCATGGTACGTTTTTCACCTTCAGGAATATGAGCACAAACAGAATAAGCCTCGGTCTCCTTGAAAGAGCACGTCTTCATGAATGCCCCTCTTTCCGGCCAGTACCCGCTGAACGTTATGTACAGATTCTTTAGCCCTAAGTGGCTTGCCAACCCTTCGCTTTTATAGGTTACCGGTGCCGCAGAATCTTTCAGTATCCTGTTAACGGGCATCCAGTCGGCAAAGCGGTAGATTCCTTTATCATGGTCGCTGTAATGAAGTTGCTTTTTATGATACAAAGCCCTGATAAGGGAATGACCCGTATACCGGGGATCAGACAACAACCAGCCAGAATCTTCAAATACCCTTCCTGTTGCACAATTCTGTAAGACATATGCTTCAGCCATAATTACTTCTTTTTCAGGAGTTTCTTCATGTTTTTATTGAGTTTGTTCAGAACCTCCGCCACTTTGGCCAGTTCATCTTCGGGAATGCCTCCAAGGATGTTGCCAGCCGCGTTTATGGCAATGTGCGTGATCTCCTGTTTTTGCGCCTGCCCGTAAGCCGTCACAACTACCACATTTTTTCGGCGGTCATTATTATCTGTTTCCCTTAGCACATACCCTTTCTTTTCCAGCCCGTCTATCAGTTTTGTTATGGAATTCTTATCCTTCTGCATCCTGTCTGCGATTTCCTTTTGCGTAAGCGGGCCCTCGTCCCAGAGCAAATCAATGAGCAGGTATTGTTCCGGGGTAATATCCACGTTGTTGTTTACCAATTCTGTAAGGAAACATTGCTTGAACAGGAAATGCGCCTGGTTCAGGTATACACCCATTTTTTTACTTAGTAACATATTATATAGTAAATGCTGTTACAAATATACAAATCTTATACATAACGGGCAATAAATACCCTGGATTCTTTTACAGCAGGGGGCTCAGCAAACGGGTAAGCTGCTCGTAAATCTTTTGGCGGAAAGGCCTTTTGTCCCAGGATTTTCGGACTATCAGGCGGGAATCGTTCAGGTACCTGTCAAACTGATCTTCCACCTCTATACTGACAGAGGGATTGTAGATGATAGCACCCACCTCAAAATGGTGTTCCAGGCTTCTGTTATCCAGGTTGGCAGAGCCTATCACACAACAGGTGCCGTCTATGCTGATGGTCTTGGAATGAATGAATCCTTTGGTGTACATATAAACCTTCACACCGGCATCCAATAGCTCTGTAACATAGGAAAGGCTGGCGTAATGTACAAAACGGGCATCGGACTCCCGGGGAAGCATGATACGCACTTCCACCCCTCCCAGGGCTGCTGTCCTGAGGGCGTTCAGGATGCTTTCGTTTGGAATCAGGTAGGGAGTGGTGATGCTTATACGGGTGCGGGCTTCTGTAATAGTGGTCAGGTACAGTTGCATGATGTCGGCCCAGTCACTGTCCGGTCCGGAACTGACGATCTGCATATAACAGGTCTCGGGAACAGTGTCTTCTTCAAGGTAAGGAAGCTGGTAACTGTAATGTCTCCTGCGCCGCAGGTTTTTATGGGTAATGAAATACCAATCCATCAAGAAACTCGATTCGAGCTGTTTGACCGCTTCTCCCCGGATACGTATCTGGGTATCGCGCCATTCCAGACTGGATCCCCCGTCATAATACCTGTCCGCTATGTTCACCCCTCCAAGATACCCTTCCTCTCCGTCCACAATCAACAGTTTGCGGTGATTCCTGTAATTGATCATAGCCCTTAAGCCCGGAAAACCCACCTTCCCGAAAGGCTCAATATGCACCCCTGCTGTACGCATCTCCTTTATAAAATATTTAGGCAGATACCAGCTGCCAAAATCGTCGTATATGACGCAAACATCCACTCCTTCCATAGCCTTTCTGCAAAGCAGGTTTTTCCACCGTGTACCGACAGAATCATTTTCAATGATAAACGATTGCAGATGAATATGGTGCCTGGCTTTTCCGGCACTTTCGTACATGGCTTCCAGGGCTTCCTTTCCTGTATAGTACAGCCGGGTACTGTTATGAACGGTAAGAATGCTCCTGCTGTTGTTCAGTGCCAGGAAGACGAGTTTTTTGTGCACTGCGATATCGGCAGGCAAATTTTCCTGTGCCTGATTCAATTGCTCAACCTGGAGTGCGCTCAGCTCTCTTTTAAGGCGTTCGTCATGAAGGCCCTTGCGGCTGTACATTTTGTTCTTTCTGAAATCCCTGCCTACATAAATGTAAATGATCAGCCCCACATAGGGCAGCAGCAGCATCACAACAATCCAGGCCAGAGATTTTGCAGGATTGTGTTTTCTGAATATCAGGTCATAAATAAAATATAGGGCCAGCCCCAGGTAAAAGAGATAGAGCAGCAAGCTGAAGATTGAACTTATACTATAATACGTCATGTCCTGTTTTTTTACCTGTGAACAATACCACAACACCAGGGAAGAGCCGGGTGTATGCAACCTGCACGAACCCTGCCTCTTCCAGCTCACGGCAGATCGTCTGTGGCGCAGGGAACGATGCTATCGAGTCCCTGAGGTAATAATAAGCGTCTTTTTTCCCGGTGCTGAGCCACCCCAGCAGGGGAAGGACCCTGCCGATGTAAAATCGTTGTAAAGCCATCCCTGCGCCGGCATTCGCCTTAAGCGAAAATTCCAGGATGAACAGTTTCCCGCCCGGTTCCAGCACCCGCAGCGTCTGGCTGAACGAGGCATCCCTGTCGGCAAAATTCCTGATTCCGTAAGATATGGTGATCACCTGGAAAGATTTATCAGAGAAGGGAAGCAACTCGGCATACCCCTTTTGAAAAACAATGTTGGGCCTGTAGGGGGTTCTGCCCGCGGCTTTCCGGAGCATGCTGTCCGAGGGGTCCAGGCCGGTGACCTGCGCTCCAACCAGCTTCCCCAGTCTTCTGGTGAGCGTACCGGTGCCACAGGCCAGATCCAGGACTTTTTGGTGTGATACCTTCTGTACCTGACGGATCAATTTATGTTGCCAGAAACGGTTCAAACCAATTGACACCAGTGTGTTTGTCCGGTCATACCTGGTGGCAATTGCGTTGAAAATCCCGTTGGTTAGATCATATCTGTCGGATATTTCCGTAGGACTGGTCATCAATGCGAATATCCCCCTTTGTTACGTGGCCCAGCGTCATAACAGTTATCTGGTTGTCAAAAAGAAATTGGACCAATTCCTCGTCTTTGTCTGCGGGCACCGCCACAACAGCACAAGTACCCGGGTCTTGAAAAAGGAACTGCTCCTCGGGTATCTCGGAATCTGTGGTTATGTCGAATCCCAGTCCGGCAGGCATGGCGGCCCTAAGCAATGCCTCAAAAATTCCGCCATCGGATACTTCCTGAACACATGAAACAAGGTTCTTACGCATGGCAGAAAGCATAACTTTCTGGATCTTGTAGTCCTTGTCCAGGTTAACTTCTGTAGATCCGGTTTCTCCCACCAGATATATCATTTCTCCTTTGTTCCTGAAAAGGCCGAATGCTTCTTCCGGTGCTGGTTTATCAGCGCCTTCGCGGTGAAGCCTTGCCCTCATTTCAACAACCTTGCGTAACAAAATGCTTTGCGTATCCATAGTCTGATTTTTACCAAACAAATATAGGAAGAATAAGGAAAAATATCTTATATTTGCCGCGCAAATTGCCCAGGTGGTGGAATTGGTAGACACGCCACTTTGAGGGGGTGGTGCCGGTTGCGGTGTGCAAGTTCGAGTCTTGTCCTGGGCACATGATGTGAGACCAAACTATTGAAAATCAGTAGTTTGGTTTTTTGTTTAACCGTTTTCGTCCCCCAAACGTCCCCCACTTGAGAAATAGAAGGCAAAAAAGAGGCAAAAATTGAAATAAAAAAGCGCCGGGTTTTTACACCCAACGCTTCACTTTGCTTAAAATTATCGTCTGACTCACGTCATAAGATGGTACGAATATAGTCAATTATTTCATACCCTAAAACGTCAGTAAATGATAACTCAAACCGATCCCGATGTACGGGATCGGTTTGATGGTGTTTTGCTGGTATGTGAGACCGTAGCCGGCCTGAATGCCTATCCCCCACCGTCGGGGCTTGACGGGTTTCTGGTGGATGGTGGTTGAGGTGATGACCTGATGGGTGTTCCGGTATATGTGGATGCTGTCCAGT
>MWDM01000069.1 GCA_002070565.1 Bacteroidetes bacterium ADurb.Bin139 | reverse complement strand
CGGTGATTCCCGTTCGTATGAATGATCATCTTAAACTGCGTGGATGCGCTGAAAGGTCTGCCTTTTCCCATAATGCCTCAATTAATAGGTACAAATGTACCTATTAATATTGACACACACAAGCGTTTTTCAGTTTATATTCAAATATTTACGATATTTGGGTACAAAACCTTGAAAAACTCAGAAAACTCAGGGTAATTCCCCACCAAAGCGGCAATGGTCATCAGCTGTTCCTGGTAGAGAATCAGGCCGTAAGTACGGGCAAGGAGTTTGTCCACCTCCCCGATCCCGCATTTCCAGACCCGGTTCTGTTGCTTTGCCTCGCGGTATTGGGGAAGGAGTTCCATGTTGCCGGGGCGGAGCATGGCTTCCAGCGCCGTCAGCTCAAAGATGTCAGTGGGTTTGATGGCGGCCAGCTGCTCCCTGGCGATAGGGCTCCCCAACCTGTAACATCCCTCGGTATCGCCGGCCTGTATCATCTCCCAGGTCTTTGGGTCGGTGGGCTGCGCCGTGATGCAGTACAAGTCATTGATCAAAGCCCTATGCGGAATACACGCCAGGGAGCTGCTTTCACACAGCTTGATGGAACTGCCCTCTTCCTGGCGCATGTCGGCAATAAGCCGGGTTACGGTTTCCACGTAGTCATTTTCAACATCCAGGATCACCTCCAGCGTTTTACCGGGTGTGAGGTCAAAGAAGCGCTCAAACAGCAGATTGTACTGTAGGGGGTCCACGTGGGTGATGTTCAGGCAGTAGTTCACCAGGGAGCCGGGAGCGGCCCCGAAGCCCAGCCCCATTATCATCCCGCTATCCCAGATCTCGTAAACAAGGTTGGCCCACAGGACAAAGGTCTTGGCCCTGCCCTGCCCGCAGAGGGTGTACACCTCGGTTTCTATCCTGCTCACTATGGAGGGGGTAAGGTCTATGTAGCGCCTGGCTGCGCCTGCATAGACGAGCTTGCGTAGTGTTTGGTTGAAGTATTTTGTTTCCATAGGCGTTAAATTTCAAAAGTGGCGTTGTTATATAATACGAAGACGGGGGTCGAATTATCGGTTATTTGGGAAAAAATCTTTTGGGAAAAAAGTGTGGCGTTTTCTGTGTGGATGGGAACAATTCCCTTAGGTTGAACATGTTCCACAATGCGCCTTAGTCCGTTTACATCGGCATGGCCGCTGGTGTGGATATCCTCTGTGATGTTGCAATGTTGCTCTATCCATTGGCGGAATCTTGCGGTTTTGGAGCTTTTGTCGTCCCAGTAGCCCCGCCAGGTGGATATGGTGAAGCGCATGGAAGGCACAGACAGGCGCTGCAGGTAGTCCAGGGTGGATTCGCGCACGACCATCACGTAGGCCCCGGGATTGGCGTTGATATCCTTGTAGGTGACCTTGTTGACCCGGGGCTGCAGGTAAGTGGTATACCTGGATCCGCATTTCTTGTTCAGGCAGGTGGTGAGCCTTTGGGGATAATAGACTTTCACATTGTCGAATCCCAGCACATTCGGGATTTTCGGACTGAGTTTTGCCACCTCGTCCAAAACAACAGCTGTGTAAGGATCCACCACCAGCTGCCGGCCACTGAGCAGGCAGGCCTTGTACAAGGTGACTATCCTGTCAATGTTCTGCCCCGAGCACCACACCAGGTGCAGGCTCTCCGCAGCTTTTCCCGATGCTGCGTTTTTTGCGGATGCTGTGCCTTTTGTGGGTACTGATTCTCTTGTGAATAATGCGGCAAATTTCTCCGTTAGCGCTGTTTCCCTTACGCATCTTTTATTGCCGGTCTTGGTCGGTTCGTTCTGGCCCGGGTTGGTACCTTCTTCTTCGCGCACGTTGGTCCCTTCCAGGAAGAGGCAATCCACGTGCTTTGGCAGCAACTTGTAAAGCACGCCCTTCCGCCCGTGCAGCCTGATGTCTCCGGTGTACAGGACGGACTTTCCTTCCGCCTGGAAGCAGAAGGCGCACGCCCCGTAGGCCGAGTGGTCCACAGCGTATGCGGTGACGGTGATGTCACGGAAAGTGAACGGCTGCCGGCAGGCGAAGGTAACGATGGTGTAATCGTCTGTTTTGATGCCGTTGAAGGGGTTGGAGGCCAGCAGGATCCTGGTCCCTTCACTCATGAATACCGGTGTGCCCTTGGGCAGGGCAGGTATCAGGCCGTAATGGTCGGGGTGGCTGTGGGTGATGAACACCGCCTGGGCGTCCTGAGCCCAGGCCTCGGCCTCGGCCCAGATCTTTTTCTGTTCATCTTTGGGGCGGTCATCAAAGTCCAAAGGAAGGCCAAAATCCACCAGTATTTTGGTCTGCGCGGTCTGTAAGGCAATGCAGTTCCCGCCAATTTCCTCTGCGCCCCTGTAAATCTTTGCATGCATAACTTCTAATTTTAATGCAAAGATGAACGAAAGGTATGCGACAAGGCCGCAGAGGCGCAGACGAATAATTAACTTATGACAATTTCTTTATGTCTGTCAATAATTCAAGCTGATTTCCCCATTTGCGAAGGGTGGCCTGGAATTCTGTGGTGGGAGCAAATTCATATTCGTAAATCACATAGTCCTCCCCTACTTCATGTACACGTTGCGACTTGTGCAAAGGGAGGGTGTCCAGGTAGTTGGAAGCAGATTTGGTGGCTTTGATGTGGATTACCTGGGGCGGGATATCTTCGTAAATACAGTGCCCAAAGCATTTGTCAATAGATTCCCGGTCTGCCGGGGTGGGCTCGAATGTAAACTCCTCGTCCAGCATTCTCAGCGCCTTGATCCTGTCCAGTGCATATACCTTCATTTTTGGGTTTTCCGGTTCCCGGGCAAACATGTACCAGCGGTTGTCATAGAGCTTGACATAGAACGGACAGAGTTTCCTGGCAGGAACCTCGCCCTTCTGGAAAGAGAGGTAGTCAATTTCAATAACCTGTTTCTCGCGAATGGCAGCAAGAATGGGCGCCAGCCAACGCCGGGAAGATGGGATGTCCTGTATCAGGATCCGGTCCCGTATGTCCCTGGCCCCGGCAATTGCATTGCTGACAGAGAAGCTGTTCAGCATCCACAGGCAGACAGAGTCAAGGTCCAGGTCTTCTGCATTCTCTATGTAATATTTATACCCGTAACTTCTGTCGCACACTATATTCACGTCAAATAACTCCTGGATGGCATTGACATGGTCGTGGAATGTCCTCAGCGGAAAGGGTTTCCTTTCGTCGTTCAGGCTGCTGCGCAGCCACTTCTTTTCAATTTCCTCGTAAGATATCCGGCCGGCATCGTAAATGGTCGACATCAGCCAGATATATCTTCTTACTAATACCGATTGTGAACGCATACGTATAAGTTTAAATTTTCACAAAGATAACACAAAGGTACGCGGTAAGGGTGCAGAAGCTGCATAAAACTAAGAAAAAACGACCGGATTGCCCGTCTCTTTTTGGCATCCGGTCGGTTTGGGTTTGAATTCGGTCGGTTTGGATTAGAATTCGGTTTTAAAGGAGAAACAATAACTACCTTAAGTCTTCTAATAGGTATTTCAAACTTGTCATTGCTAAAGAACTAGCAGCGCTTGATGTTGCCTTAGGAGCAGTGGCAGATGCATCGTTGCCAATTATATCTCCTGTGTATTTGTTGCTCTTTACAGAACCCGTATTCGTACAATTATAAACTATTCCGTTGGTTTCGTTATAACCACAGACACCGCCGGCATAATCGCCCATGGATTCTATGCTGCCACTGTTCGAGGAGTTGGTGATCCTGCTGTAATTTCTATTATACCCGCATATACCGCCACCAGCAGAAGAGGCTAATACGGAACCTTCATTGGTGCACAAATCTATCTTTCCGATCTTTGCAGTTGACCCGTCTCCGTAACCTACAATGCCACCGGCATACATAGCTTCAGTAATTTGTCCTTTGTTGACACAACTTATCACGTCACCACAATAGTTTATACCGGTAATGCCACCGCCTTGCTTGCCATTGCCTATGACTTTGCCGTTATTTGTGGAATTTGAGATAGTGCCATATCCACTGTCTCCTCCTCCGTTATATCCGGCTATACCACCAGGATATTTGTACCCTGTGATCTGACCATAATTTACGCAGTTATTTATCAAGGCATCATCGCTAACCAAAGCTGCTGCAATACCACCAATTGACGTATTATATGCGCTTCCGGAGTATGTACATTCCATATTAGCATAGTTTGTGGAAGTATGAATACCACCCTCATTCCGCCCTGCTATTCCCCCTATTTCGGCTGCAGATCCACGGCCATACGCTGTGCTTTCATTGATGCAATTGCGAATAGTTACTCCATTATAACCACATATTCCTCCATGACAATAATCCTTTTCAGAAAGATATGACAAGATGGCCCCCCTGTTTCTACATCCTTCGACTATTCCCGCGTTCCAACCGCATATTCCACCAACCATTCGCCCGTACAACATATAAGCTTCATTCTCACAATTGCTTATTGTCCCGCCATCATTATAACCGCATATACTACCACAGTGCTTTAAAATATAGTATTTATCATTTGATGTGGTTTTGGATTCAATATAACATCCTTTTTTCATAATGACATTTCTAACAACACCTCCTTGGCTTATTGAGCTGAACAAACCAGCATATATTTCTTGTTTGACATGCATGCTGTCAATCGAGAAACCGTTTCCATCAAAAACCTTGTTGAATGAACTGATGGGCACCCAGCTTTCTTTATTATAAGGCATCACAATATCTGCAATCAAATTCACAACTCCATTATCATCTTGCCATTGTGATATGTCTTTCCGGGCATTATTTGCATCACGGAATGCCTTCAATTCCTCATATGAACTAATCCCGTTTTTTGGGGCTCCGGGGCGGGCCTCTTGATTAAGAACAACTGATGCAGATACTTCGGCAGTTTTTATTGTAACATTGGCTTTCCTGGGTGCAAACTGTTTATTCTCCTGATAGTTGATCGTAATATCTATAGATCCCGCTATACCGGAGGCAGTATTTACAGTACACCATTCGCGATCAACAGTAATACTCCAGTCGGCCCCAACCATAAACGAATAATTGGTGCTACCGGCAGAGGCATCAATATTAACTGTTTCTCTGGATAATTTTATTCCCGTATTGGCCTGTTGCTTAACATATAAAGTGTCTCCATCCTCTAATTGTTCATGGTAAAAATAGATGACACCCGTACGAGTTTCAAACTCGGGATTTGGATCGGCCTGGAAAGAATAATTTTGTGTAACTACGGTTTTTGTAGAATAATTGCGTAACCAGGGAGCATGTTCATCTGGAATAAGGATTTTAACTTCATCGTTGGACTTGACTGTGACAGTGAATACATCTCCCTTATCTGAGATCGTGTATTCCTGTGCTTCAACACTGACCAGTATTTTTTTGTCTTGGACAATGTACAATGTCTCCTTGATATCATATCCCGGAGCACTGACAACAATTTCTCCGGTACGTTCATAGTACGTAGAATTAGCGTCTATCTGAAATAACAGTGAGTCGCTTGCCAGTCCCTTGGTATTCACCACATGGATCCAATCGTTTTTAATGTTTAACTCCAAAGAAACATTTTTAAGAAGAGGTACTGTAATGGTTCCGCCTTCGGCGCCAATTGCAAACTCTTTCTGGCTGATGATAAGAGCACCCGTGGGCAATTGATGAATAACAACCTCTTCTGATAATGATCCATCTTTCTTAATAAAAGTGATCACTTCTTCTCTGTCATAATACGTCTCATTAGCTTTTACAGCCACTTCAACAGTATGTGAAGACAAGGCTTTGGTAGATATTAATGTCAGCCAGTCAGATTCTGGCATCTTTACCTCATATTCCACATTACTTTTTACCTCAATCTTTATATTTCCACCAGTATAGGAGACATCGTATTTTTCCTGAGTAAGTACAATAGCATCTTTCTGGGCCTGATAAACATATACCGTATCTGATAGGGTACTTGATTTATCTTTTATAATTATTGAGCCATCCCTTTTATCATATTCGGTATTGGCATCAATCGAGAAGGTAACTTTTTTTGTGCTAATTGCTTTAGTTGAAATGTATTTTATCCACTTGCAAGTTGGAGGTACAAAAATGTCAATATCAACATTTGTCTTAACCTCAACCTCAATGTTCCCTCCATCCTGATTGACTTCGAATTTATTAGCAGTGATCGTTAGTGAACTTTTCTCTTTTTGGGTAACAACAACCGTTGCAGAAGCATTCCCGCATTTCCCGATCAGGCTGGTTGATTTATCCTGATTCACAGTGTTCTCAGTAAAAGTGAGTGTAATACTGGTTGTTCCAGCTGAACCACTGGATGGCGAAACAGAGCACCATTCTGTTCCACCTGATATAGTCCAGTTGCCCGATGATGTCACTGTAAGTGTCTTTGTTCCGGCTTCTGCATTGACATTAATAGCAGTAGCACTGAAAGAAATGGAATGTTTCTCTTCAGGTTTCGGCGTTGGTGTTGGCGATTCTTTTGAATCACATGCTGCAAATAAAAGTAAGCAGAAAACACCTGCAATAGATAAATGTTTGAATTGTTTCATATCATTACGTCTTAAGTTGTTTTTCATTATATATCTCACATTAAATATCTGGTTGTCAGTATGTTTCGTCATTTTCCCTTCATTTAGAGTTAACAATAGTTCGTTAAAAAAATAAAGGTTACCCGACGGCTCGAACGCCGTAGAATAAAAGTTCTTTGAAATCAGTGTTATTTAAACGCAAGTTCGGACGCGTTCCGGACATTGCAAAAATTCGATCCACCATTGTTGCATTGTGCAACAAGACTTTGGTCGCTCCAACGGAGAGATTGAGACCCTGTTGCCTGGCAAAGGCCCTTGCCAGGTTGACGGATGTAAGAGACGCATTGAAAGCAAACGAAAGGGCAGCTTTATTACGTGACTGGCAGTGAGTAAGCCCTGTGAACTGTTTCGCGTCCCGGTATACAAACTCCAGCTGGAAACGTGTCCGATAGATGTCGAAAATATCTTTTGCTGAAAGACTGAGATCCGTTGAGAAGAACACCTTGCGTGTCTGACGCTTCCTGTCTTTGTCGATGTAATCGACGATGACCACCCGGACTTCACGTCCAAGGCTTACAGCCCAAAGGTCGGCCGTATAGAGCTTGCAGGCTTGTTTTCCGACAATGGTGTATTCCTGGTGGAAGATATCCATATTGAGATTGTTGAGGTCGACCTTACCTGTAAACTTTTGAGGCCTGCCTTTTTTCCCCGTTTTAGGACCGCGATAGAGATACTTCAAATGGACGTCATCGCGGAAACGGCTGATCAGTTCAAACCCAAGGTGTTTCAACCCGGAAGCAAAGCTCTCTTTTGAGAAGTATGCGTCAGCAACAATAAGGGTGCAGATTGACAAGAGTTCCTTATGATTGCGCATAAGCATCCTCAGGTACCATCCTGTAAGCGAATCCGGGTCTTTCATCCCTTCGGTGCACTTCGGTTTGCGACCTGGCTGCTTGTCGGTGAATGTCTGTTCTGCCTTGAGAAAGGTGGCCTCCTTGAGATCGGCATCTACAATCGAGATTCCGAGTATTTCCAGACCCCGCTTCATTGAGGAGGCACATCCGGACCAGAACCAATCT
>MWDM01000068.1 GCA_002070565.1 Bacteroidetes bacterium ADurb.Bin139 | reverse complement strand
TAACAAAAGGAGGTGTCTGTAAATATGATTATTGTACCAGTAAAGGAAGGCGAAAACATAGAACGTGCATTAAAAAAATTCAAACGTAAGTTTGAGAAAACCGGAATCGTGCGTGAGCTCAGAAGCCGCCAGACTTTTACCAAACCCTCCGTATCAAGAAGAGATCAGAAAAAGAAAGCCATATACAAACAACGGTTGCAGATTAACGAGGAATAATCCTCGTTTTTTTGTATATTTGTATATGATGGAAAGAAGCGATTTCATAGACTTCCTGGGTGTACAGAAACGCTATTCAGAAAGGACCCTGGCCATTTATAATCACGCGATTACGGATTTCTATAACTTCATGGGTTTTCAGGATGAAGACAATCCCATGAAGCAAGTGGCATTGACCCACCTGAGGGCATATACCGGGTCGCTCCTTGAACAGGGCCTGAGTGCGGCCACCGTATACCAGCGGCTCTCTGCACTAAGTTCCTATTGTAATTACCTGGTTAAAAAAGAAAAAATCCGGGACAATCCCCTCAAACTGCTGGTACGCCCGAAGAAGGGAAGCCGGATCCCCGAATTTTACCCCGAGGAAAGGATCAACAACCTGATTGATAGCAGTGAAACATCCCCAACCCAGGTTTCGATGATGATACATCTGCTTTATGCCACGGGTATCCGCCGGGCAGAGCTTGCAGGAATTCGCATGGAAGATCTTGATTTTTACCGGTCTTTGCTACGTGTAAGGGGAAAGGGAAACAAGGAACGGGACGTACCCCTGGGCCGGGGTTTGGTCCGGGATTTGCAGCAATTCATTGCCAACAGGAACGTGAACTCGCCTTGGCTTTTCTGCCGCAAAAACGGAGAACCTATGGCCCTTACAACAATCAGTAAAATGGTACACAGGGAATTATCCGGAGAGCCAGGATTTACCGGGAAAAAAAGCCCCCATGTACTGAGGCATTCCCTGGCAACTCACCTGTTGAACCGCGGGGCAGACCTGAATAGCATCAAGGAGCTGCTTGGCCATGATTCACTGGCAGCCACCCAGGTTTACACACACAATTCATTTGAGACACTAAAAAAAGTCTATAAAAAAGCACATCCAAGAGCCTGAAAGCCCCTGGAGACAATATTATTAACAATAAAAATGGAGGTATATCATGGACATTAGAGTTGAATCCGTAAAATTCGATGCCGACAGGAAACTGTTGGATTTCATTGACGAAAAAGTGGGTAAACTGGATCGGTTCTTTGATGCCATCATAGGGATCGAGGTTACCCTTTCTCTGGTCCCGGGTCACGACAATAAAAAAGCCACCATTCGTGTCAAGGTCCCCGGAAATGAACTCATTGCGGAACGAACTTGTCCTACCTTTGAAGAAGCTGTCGCTACAGGTGTGGATATATTAAAAGAAAACCTGGTTAAAACCAAACAGAAAATGCGCGGCATCTGATATCCTTACCTTACCGATCCGGAAAAAATATCCAGAATTTCTGCCGTTATGGCCTGTTGCCTGCTTTTGTTGTAAAGCAGTGTCAGGTCGCGGACAAGGTCCTGCGCGTTTTCAGATGCTGCTTTCATGGCTATTGTCCTGGCCGCGTGTTCCGAAGCATTGGCATCCAACACTGCCCTGAATAACTGGAAGCTTAACACCCGGGGCAGCAGGGCATCTATGAGTTCCTGCCGGGAAGGTTCTACAATATATCCTTCGTAGTATTCAGGATCCAGCTCGGCCAGCGGGTATTCCTGCGGAATGATGGGTCCCTGTTTGCCCCCGATTTCGCGTCCAAAGGACGGGTTGGTACTTTTAACCAGTTCAGATTGAAAAGGCAGAAAAGTATCTCTCTGGAGGATCTGCACAGACATATTTTTGAAATGATAATAGATCAGTTCTGCCTTGTCTACCGTACCCCTCATGTACCCGATCTGCAGCCTGCGGGAAATGCGTTCACAGGTCACATCATCCGGACTTGCCATAAGACCCACATAGCGGTCCTCTACCGGGCACCCTGTTTTTCGTGCCACTTCCAGCATTTGCATACCTACCGGATACAGGGTGATATTCTCACGGGGAAGGCCGGCGTACTGGTCCAGCACCTCATGTAGTTTTTTTTCAATATTGGCATTGTAGGCCCCGCATAATCCTGTATCCGATGCTATAAAGATGATAGACACACGGTTAATGGGACGGGCAATGGCAAAAGGGGTTTGCCGGAGCGCATACATTCCCTGGGGATAACCGTGCTCGTACAGATAACGCTCTTCGTGGATAAAGGTCAGCAGCATGTAATTCAGCCTTTCTTCATAAGGAAGCACATCCCCCAGGGCGGTCTGTGCCTTGTGAAGTTTTGCCGAGGAGACACGTTGCATGGCCTCGGTAATTTTCTGCGTCCTGCGAATGGAGCTGATTCTTCTTCTTATTTCACGTAATGAAGCCATGATCTAACCGACTACCTGTTCTGCCACACTTTCAATAATAGTAGCTATCTGCTGGTTTATCTCTCCCCTGCCCAGGGGATCCAGTACGGTCTCCTGGTGTCTGGTTTCGAGTATCCTCAGGAATTTTTCTTCAAAAACAGGAATTTTATCCAGGGTAACCCTTTCCAGCAAGCCGTGTGTGGCGCAATACAGCAAGGCAATCTGCTTGCCAACAGGCAAGGGATGGTATTGTTTCTGTACCAGGAGTTGTGAGCTCTTCTGCCCCCTGTCCAGAAGTTTGAGTGTCATAGGGTCCATGTCTCCCCCAAAGCGTGAGAAGGATTCAAGCTCCCGGTACTGCGCCTGATCTATCTTCAACGTTCCGGCAATCTGTTTCATGGCCCTGAGCTGGGCATCGCCACCCACCCTGGATACCGATATGCCCACATTGATGGCCGGACGGTACCCCTGGTTGAACAGGTCTGTATCCAGAAATATCTGCCCGTCTGTAATGGAAATTACATTGGTGGGAATATAGGCCGAGACGTCACCTGCCTGTGTTTCAATGATGGGCAGTGCCGTCAGGGAACCGCCCCCCCTTACCTTGCCCCTGAGCGAATCCGGAATATCGTTCATCTGTACAGCGACTTCGTTCTGGTCTATGATCCTGGCCGACCGTTCCAGCAACCTGGAATGCAGGTAAAACACATCTCCCGGATAGGCTTCCCTGCCAGAGGGTCGCCTGAGAATGAGTGATACTTCGCGGTATGAAACGGCCTGCTTGGAAAGATCATCATATACCACCAGCGCATGGCGGCCTGTGTCGCGGTAATATTCACCTATGGCAGCCCCTGCAAAAGGCGCAAAATATTGCAATGCGGCAGGATCCCCCGCAGTAGCCGAAACTACTACGGTATAATCCATGGCGCCGTATTTTTCCAGCGTATTGACTATGCTGGCCACCGTGGATCCTTTTTGTCCTATGGCCACATAGATGCAGTAAACAGGATCGCCGGCCAGAAAATTGCTGCGTTGGTTGATGATCGTATCCAGGGCAATTGCCGTTTTTCCTGTCTGCCTGTCCCCTATGATCAGTTCCCTCTGACCCCTGCCTATGGGAATCATGGCATCTATGGATTTAATCCCTGTCTGTAGGGGCTCCGATACGGGCTGACGGAAAATCACTCCGGGCGCCTTTCTTTCCAGGGGCATTTCCGTCACGGGACCGGGAATCTCTCCCCTTCCGTCCAGGGGGTTGCCCAGGGGATCAATAACCCTGCCCAACATCTTCTCACTCACAAAAATTGAAGCTATGGTCCCAGTCCTACGGACCATATCACCCTCGTGCACCTGGCTCACAGGTCCCAGCAGCACGGCCCCCACATTGTCTTCCTCCAGGTTCATGACTATGGCTTTGATTCCATTGTCAAATTCCAGCAATTCATTGGCTCCTGCGTCGTACAGCCCGTATATGCGGACTACTCCGTCACTAACCTGGAGCACTATCCCCTTTTCTTCATAAACCGCCTGGGATTCCAGCCCTTCCAACTGCATCCGCAATATTTCAGTTACTTCTGCAGGTTTTATCAAATCTGGCATAGCATATCTAATAAATATCCTTTAAACCATAAGCCTTCCTTACTTGCCGCAAACGGCCCAGCAACGAAGCGTCCCATACCTTCATTCCCACCCTGAGTGAGAAACCGCCAATCAGGCGGTCGTCCTGTTTTAATTCCAGTTCCACTTTCTGCGGGTTGACAGGATCCAGAAAATTTTTAATTTTTTCTGCCGTCAGATCATCTACCGCAACAACCGTGGTCAGAACACTGTGAGTGATCCCCTGCTGCCTGCGGTATTTGTCTATGTACCCAAGGCTGACAGAACGGATGACGTGTTCCCTGCGCTTACGTATGAGCAAATCCAGAAAATCTGAAAGCACCTTCAACGGTTTCTCCGGAACTCCGGGAAACAAGTTCAGGAACAGGGACTTCCGGTCATCAGCTGGGATTATCCTGTTGCAGAAGGTCTTTCCCAGATCCGGAACATCGGAAAAACAAGCCGATATGCGTTTCATCATGCCGTACAGATCGTGTTCTGTCCCGCACGATGTCGCATACTGCAATAAGGCAGCTGCATACCGGGTTGCTATAATTCCTGTGTTCATAAACTAAGCTCTGGGTTTGAGGGATTCATCCACCAGACGGTTAATCAGCTCAAGTTGCCGGCTGTCTGTATCGAGTTTCTGTCGCAGTACTTTTTCGGCAACTTCTACAGACAGGGAAGCAACATAAAATTTGAGTTCCTGCATGACCGCCTCTTTTTCCTGTTGAATCTGTTCTTTGGCCTTTTCAAGTATTATACGGCTTTCCTCTAGTGCGGCCTTACGGGCCTGGTCTGTCAATTTAATCCTGAGTGCCTCTGTTTGTTCAACCAGTTTGGTTTGTTCATCCCTGGACTGCTGCAGGATTTTTTCTTCCTGCAGCTTGAGGGTAGCCAGCAATTGCCGGGCAGCTGCCGCATCGGATAAGGCTTTTGCAATCCTTTCGTTGCGACGTTCCACCACACCGGTGATCAGGGGCCAGCCAAAACGGGCCAGTATAAAAAACAGGATCCCGAATGCAATAAGCATCCAGAACAACAATCCTGAATCGGGAATCATCAGGTCCATTGCCGGAGTTCTTTAAAGGGCAACCAATAGGCAGACAATGATGGCAAAAAGGGACACCCCTTCCACCAGGGCCCCAATAATGATCATGGACATCCTGATCCCGTCTGCAGCTTCGGGCTGGCGGGCAATGGCTTCCATGGCAGAAATCCCGATCCTGCTGATGCCATAAGAAGCACCCAAAACAACAATGGCTGCACCCAGAACAGCCCCCAGTTTAGTAAAAACGACGCTATACGCCGCTGCCTGCAATACAGTAATAAGTAACATAATAGTATGATTTTAAAATGTATGATTATTCATTTCTTTTCCATGTTTATTGCACCGGCCTGAATTTCCGGTTTGTGCGGTTCCTTGCGCGAAAGTCCTATAAAAATAGCGGATAGCATGGTAAAAACGTAAGCCTGTATATATGCGACCAGCAATTCCAGTACCATCATAAAAACAGAAAATAGCACAGATACCACACTCATAGAAGCATTGATCGCCGGTCCCATGGCAACAGTCAAAAACACCAGGGATGTAAGGGCCAAAATGATGATGTGTCCTGCGAATATATTGGCAAAAAGACGGATCATCAGGGCCATGGGTTTGGTCAGGATCCCAAAAAATTCGATGATCTGCATAATGGGGACAGGTGCTTTCATAAAGATGGGTACATCGGGCCACAGGATCTCCTTCCAGTATTCTTTATTCCCAAAAATATTAATAGCTATCATCGTGCACAAGGCCAGGCTCAGGGTAACGGCAATATTACCCGTAAGGTTTGCTCCGGCAGGAAAGATGGGCACCAGTCCCAGGAGGTTGGTCAGAAAAATAAAGAAAAAAGCAGTCAGCAAATAGGGGGCGTAACGTTTGTGGTCTTTGCCCACGCACTTAACAATAACCCCTTCGTAAATGCTCATAGTCACCCATTCCATAATTCCGTTAAATCCCGAAGGTACGGCATCGGGATTGCCTTCCTGCTCCTGTTTCCGGTACCACCTTGCCAGGTTCAATACCAGGAATATAAGCAAAACACAGGTGAAAAACAAAGAAACCACATTTTTTGTAATGGAAATATCAAAAGGTCTTGTTTGGTTGCCACTTGCGTCCTTCTCTACAATTTTTCCCGCAGACCTGCCTTCTTCAGCAATCGAAAAACCTTTGTACGTTCCGGATTCCTCCAGGCGGGAAGAAAGAAAGACAAACCACCCGCGTTCCCTGCTTCGTACAATGACCGGCAAAGGAAGGCTGATGTGTTTTTCTCCCATATCAAAGAAATGCCAGTGGTAACTGTCTTTCAGATGGCCCAGGATCACTTCCCTGGCATCTACAGGCGGCCTTTCTTTATGTGCTGCCTGTAAAGGTGTCGTGAATTCCAGGATAGGGAACATGAACAAAAAAAATATGAGAATATGCCTCTTCATCTGAATAAGTATAATTTAATCCGCTAAAGGCTCTTTCTTTTTGTTGGCTTTGATGTCAACAAGATGAAACCAGACAGAGAGTAAGCTGTAAACCAGGAAAAATCCCATAAAACTGACAATGAATGGAGCTTTTGGAGGGTGGTACACCCCAACAAGTAGCAGGAGGACCGCCAATAGGATTCCCCAGCGTATAAGCCGTTGTATCAGGATATTGTTTAATAATTTTGAATTCCGTGTCTTGGTTTTTGCCATCAGCAAAATCTCCGTTATACCTATAACCAGAAATGTTCCCGGGATGATTGGATAGGCAGCAAACCACCATCGGGGCATCAGGAAATACATCAGAAGCCCCCACAGTGATCCGGTCGTAAGAATGGCCGAAGTATGTATTATAATCATTTTTATAATCATATTATTGGTCAATGCAGGCATAAACTTCGTTTTTTCTGACCTGAACAAATCCGCTGCTAACCGGCACCTTTCCCTTGCCATAAGGTCCTTCATACGTTATGAAACCTTTTTCCAGCAAAGACAGGATGGGCGCATGGTCTTTCATTACCGTGAATGCACTTTTCTTACCGGGAAACCTGGCTACAGATACATTCCCCTGGAATATGACCTTTTGCGTAGATATGACCTGCAGGTAGATCAGTGTATTCATTTTCAATCCATTAAATGTTTGCCTTTTTCAATGGCATTTTCTATGGTACCCACATTCAGGAATGCGTTTTCAGGAATATGATCCACTTCCCCGTCCATGATCATGTTAAAGCCTTTGATACAATCTTCTATGGAAACCACTACCCCGGGTATGCCGGTGAACTGACGGGCAACATTGAAAGGCTGGGACAGGAAACGTTGCACTTTACGTGCCCGCATGACAGTCATACGATCTTCCCGGGAAAGTTCTTCCATTCCCAGGATGGATATAATGTCCTGTAGTTCTTTATGGCGTTGCAATATCTGTTTAACCCGTTGTGCCGTGTTGTAATGCTTATCACCCAAAATTGCCGGATCCATTATGCGGGAAGTGGATTCTAGCGGATCCACAGCCGGGTAGATACCCATCTCGGTAATCTTACGGGAAAGCACCGTGGTGGCGTCCAGGTGTGAGAAGGTGGTGGCCGGTGCCGGGTCTGTAAGGTCATCGGCAGGTACATATACTGCCTGTACAGAAGTAATGGAGCCGTTTCTGGTAGAAGCTATGCGCTCCTGCATGACCCCCATCTCGGTGGCCAGGGTGGGTTGATACCCCACTGCTGAAGGCATCCTGCC
>MWDM01000067.1 GCA_002070565.1 Bacteroidetes bacterium ADurb.Bin139 | reverse complement strand
AGAACGGTTTTTCATGGACTTTATTTCCCCCGATACCAGCCATGACAAGTATATCCTGGCCCACGACTGTGGTGTATGTACCCAGATGATAGCAGACCATTGCGGACATTTTGATATGCTCTCTACCCTTTCCACGGCTTGTTCCTCTGCGGCCAACGCCCTGATTCTGGCAGCGGACATGATCCGCACCGGAAGGGCTTCGACAGCCGTTGCCGGGGGGAGTGAATGCCTGAGCAGATTTCACCTGAACGGATTTAATACCCTCAAGATTCTGGACAAGGATCCCTGCAGGCCTTTTGACAATACGCGTGCCGGGCTCAACCTGGGTGAAGGGGCTGCTTACCTGGTGCTGGAATCTGAAGAATCGGCAAAAGCACGGGGTGTGAAGCCTATATGCCTGCTGTCGGGTTACGGGAATGCCTGCGATGCGTACCACCAGACTGCCTCTTCCCCGGAAGGCGACGGTGCCGTCCTTTCCATGACCAAAGCTCTTAAGGAAGCGGGCTTGTCTCCGCAACAGATAGATTATGTGAATGCACACGGCACAGGTACTGCCAATAACGATGAAAGCGAAGGGAAAGCCCTGATGCGTGTGTTCGGAGCAGATTCGGTTCCCCCTGTTTCCTCTACAAAAGCCTTTACAGGACACACAACCAGTGCTGCAGGGAGCGTGGAGGCGGTCATTTCCATAATGGCCCTGCTTCATGACTTTCTGCCTGCCAATCTAAACTACAGCAATCCTATGGAAATGCTGTCTTTCATACCTGTCACAGATGAAAAGCCTCTCCGGCCCTTATCTCATGTAATGACCAATTCCTTTGGGTTCGGGGGCAATGACACAACCTGCATTTTTTCAAAAATTTGACCACTATGGGTGTATATATACAGGCTGCTGCCCAGATATCCGTACAGAATCCCCTGTGTGACGACTGGCTGGACAATCCCATTCAATACCAGGTTCCTTACCAAAGGGCGATAGAGGCCGATTACAAGCAATTTCTTGACCCCGTTGCTTCGCGCAGGATGGGCAGAATCTTGAAAAGGGCCATTGCCACCTCTATGACCGTAGTGGAATCTTCAGGCATCACCAACCCCGAGGCGATCATCGTGGGAACTGGCCTGGGTTGCCTGGAAACAACTGAAAAATTTCTACTCGCCCTGGTTCAGGAGGGAGAAGAATTCCTGCAACCGACCAACTTTATCAATTCCACGCACAATACCATTGCATCGCATATAGCGGTGCATTTGAAATGCAATGCCTACAACAGCACTTATGTGCATCTGGGTGTTTCCTTTGAAAGTGCACTGCTGGATGCTTTTATGCAGTTCCAGCTGGGTCGCATACACTCGGCACTGGTGGGAGGTCATGATGAAATGATCCCCAATTATTTCTATATATTGGACAAAGTCGGATACTGGGAAGGGAAGCTGGCATCTGAATGTGCCGTGAGCTTTATGTTAAGTGATGAGCCGGGTGATAATCCCATGGCCCTGATCCGGGAGGTAGTCCTTTTGCATAACGCAGATGAAAAACGTATGGAAAGTGCCATAAACCAGGTGTGTGAACGCCTGGGTACAGAAAGGAAGGAATGGGTCAGTCCTCCGTCAGTAAAACCCGTATTCGGGGAGTCTTTCACCAGTCAGGCTTTTGAAATGTATGCAGCTGCGGTTAAAATGCAACGCGGCCTGATTGCTGACAACATCCTGCTGATAAACCAATACAAAGGCACCGAAACCTCTTTGATATTTTTATCAAAATGCTGAAATTCACACTTTTATCCCTAGCGCAAACCTTTTTACTGGCATCCGGGCAAGTCTGCCTGAAAGTGTCTATGGAACGCATGGATAAATTCTCTTTCAGCTGGGTGTATTTCAGACAATTGTTCACTAACTGGTACTTAGCCCTGACCGGTGTGTTCTTTATTGGTGCAACGATCTTATGGATGTACATCCTCAAACATTATCCATTTTCCATAGCCTACCCAATAACCAGCTTCGCTTATGTCTTTGGCATGCTTGCTGCATTATTCATTTTCAGAGAAGCCATACCCCCTACCCGCTGGATAGGTGTTGCCCTGATTGTGGCGGGAGTTTTTTTCCTGTTAAAACAATAAAATCATGACACGCCTTTTCTTTGTCCTGCTCCTGATCCTGCCCGGACCCGCATTATACAGAAACACGCCGCCGCAACAGGACCACACGCAGCAAATGCCGGATGCACTCAAAAAAATTAACACCCTTGAATGCGACTTTCAACAGGAACGGGTAGTTTCTGTTATAGCTGAAAAGGGCGTTTCACGTGGAAGGCTGATCTATAAGAAAAACAAGGCGCTGCTCTGGCAATACCGGACACCTGATAATTCTGGTTTTCTCTTACTCGGTGATGATCTGACCCTACTGGATCCGTCGGGGAGGCCGCTTCCCGATACCGGCACATCCGGCTTGTTCAGCTATATAGGCCAAATCATACTCATGGGGATAGATGGAAGCATCCTGGAAAATAAAGAGCTTTTTGTCCCGCAAAACATCCCCTCTGAAGATTACATCCACATCAGACTCATTCCTGAACAACGGGAAATGAAACGTCTGTTTTCAGATCTGGAGCTTTTTTTTCGTAAGGAAGATTATGTGATCCAGACAGTTGTCATTAATGAAACTTCGGGGGACAAGACAACGGTGCGCATGGGTAATGTCAGGATTAACCTGCCCCTGGATGATAATACCTTTGATGCTTATGTTTCTCAACAACCTTTACCGGATCGTTGACCAGGTAGTAGACGGGGAACAAGCCCGGGTAACCATTTTACTGAACAGGGACAGTGTGATCTACAAGGCGCATTTCCCGGGAAATCCCATAACTCCGGGTGCCTGTATTGTAGAGATGTGCCGGGAAATTGCCTCGCTTATCCTGAAAAATGACCTGGTCCTTGAAAAGGCGCATACTATTAAATTCCTTGCAGGCATCCACCCGGGGAACACGCCCCGCGTAATGTTTGTGTTACAGTTCAAGGAACAGGAACAGGGAAAATGGAAAGTCTGTGCAGAAGTTAAGGATGGTGACCAAATCATGACCAAAATGACCTTATGTCTGAAAGAGACGCAGCCTGTGTAATCATTCCGACGTATAACAATGCGTCTTCCATACTCCGGGTTGTTGAACAGGCCATGGAGTATAGCGCTCATCTGATTGTGGTCTGTGACGGTTCCACCGACAATACCCTGGAATTGCTGGAAACCCTGCCCAATAAACCGGATATCATAGCTTACAAAAAAAACAGGGGAAAAGGATTTGCCCTCTCCCGTGCTTTTGCTTATGCCCAAAAAAAAGGGTACCATCATGCAATAACCATAGACGCAGACGGCCAGCATTATGCAGACGAGATACCCCGTTTTATACAATCAATGGAAGAACATCCAGGGGCCGTTATTGTTGGGAGCCGTTCACTTAAACAGGAAAACATGCCCATGGAAAACACGTTTGCCAACCGTTTTTCCAATTTCTGGTTTACCTTGCAGACTTTCCGCAGACTGCCCGACACACAGACCGGGTACAGGCTCTATCCGCTCTGCAGGATGCAAAAAATGCGCTTGTTCACCACCCGTTACGAAACAGAATTAGAGATCCTTGTCAGGCTTGCCTGGAGGGGAGTACCTATAATTCCCCTGCCCATAAAGGTGTTTTATGCTCCTGCCGCAGAGCGTGTATCACATTTCAGAAAAGGCCGCGATTTTTTGCGTATATCGCTGCTTAACACCGTGCTTACGCTTATGGCACTTGTCTATGGTTATCCCTCAATAATCCTGCACAAATGGTTCAGACATTCCTGAAAATATACGATTATTTCCGCAGGAACACCAGATTGCTCTACCTGCTGCTGGCTTTATGCGTCATCCTGGCAGCAGGTGGCCTTTTTTTGCTGCATTTTGATGAGGATGTGTCGGGATTCCTTGCCACCGGCAGGGAACATGAAAGGATTGGTTATGCTTACAGGAACATAGGCGGTTCTAACAAGATCATAGTCAGCATTGCCATGGCAGACCGGAGCCGGGAAACAGACCGGGATCTTCTCATGGATGCGGCAGACCACCTGGCCGGCTTGCTGGAAAAAGAGCCGGTGCGCCAACACATCAAAGCCATAACCTACAAAGCCGACCCCGGAATGATCCTTCAGGTGAGCAGCTTTGTGACTGATAATATGCCATATTTCCTGGAAGAGGAAGATTATGCACGTATTGATTCCCTGCTGCAGCCGGAAATTCTGGAACAGCAGATGATTCGTGTAAAGCAGAACCTGCTTTCACCGGCCGGCATCATGCTCAGGAACACCCTGCTTACCGATCCGTTGCTGTTTTCGGCGCCATTGCTCCAGAGACTGCAAGGTTTCCGTCCCTCGGGGCACTTTACCACCGTCTCGGATTATATATTCTCAGGTGACAGGACCGAAGCCCTTCTGACCATTGATGCGCAGTACTCCCCGGGAGACACCGGAAATAACAAGAAGTTGATAAGGGCCATTGACCGGGCCATAGAAGAAACCATACCGGAATTCGACAACAAAGTGTCTGTCACTCCTTTCGGGGCGGCCTACATAGCCCTGACCAATGCAGAAAGGCTGAGGAAAGACACCTGGATTTCGGTGGCCATTGCCATGGTGATCATAGGTGTCCTTCTGGCGTTCTACTTCAGGAATGCCCGGCAGATATTACTCATTGGCGTATCCATTCTGGCCGGTTCCCTGTTTGCATTTTCCATGGCCGGGGTGATCACCTCGTCCCTTTCGCTTATCGCGATCGGTGCCGGTTCTGTCATTGTGGGGATTGCGGTGAATTACCCCCTGCATTTTCTTTCCCATATCCGGGAGGGATATACGCCCAGGCAGACACTTGCCGATATCGTTCCTCCGCTCACCACCGGTAACATAACCACCGTTGGTGCCTTTCTGAGCCTGTTATTCCTTAGTTCGCCGGCCATGAGGGGTTTTGGCCTTTTTGCCTCTTTACTCCTTCTGGGAACCATTCTCTTTGTTCTGATTTTTCTGCCTCACATGGTTCGCGCCACCGGCCCGGTATCCAATACTTTGAAATTTGGCAGGCTGACCGATTCCTCTCCCGAGCGAAACCGATGGATCGTGCTGGCTTTGCTTATTGTAACCGTCTTTCTGCGTGTATCGGACAAGGGGGTTGTATTCAACGCCAACATGCAGTCTATAAACTACATGACGCCGGTACAAAAGGAAAGCATGGAAAAGCTCCTGGACCGTACGCAGGGTTCACAACACGTTCTGTATTATGTTTCGGAAGGAACGATCCTGGATGAAGCTTTGGAGCATTATGAAGCGGCCCGCTCACAGGTTGAGCAGTTCTCCCGGTCGGGCATAGGTTCTTTCCTCCCCTCGCGTTCCATGCGGGAAGAGCGGATTGATCGCTGGAACGATTTCTGGAGCACACGCAAAGGTCCGTTCCTGGAACAATTCAATGCCCTGGCCAGACAAAACGGATTCCGGGAAGGTTCTTTCTCCCGCTTTGAAGAAATCCTTGACCGTTCCTACCCCACCGGTGAGCTTGACGATTTTGGCCCCATCCTGAATAACCTGGCTGCCAATTATATATCGGAAAAACCGGGAAGGAGCCTGGTCTACACCATGCTGCACGTAGATTCCCAAGATGCCCCTTCCATAGAAGAAGAGCTTAACAAAGCCGGTTCCCCGGCATTTGCTTTTGACACAGGTTCTGTCACACGGCTTATGATCTCTTCCCTTTCGTCGGATTTTGATTACGTGCTCTGGATCTGCGGTTTCATTGTATTTCTTTTCCTGACTGTTTCTTTCGGACGTTTAGAACTGAGCGTGATCGCCTTCCTGCCGCTGGTCATAAGCTGGATCTGGATATTGGGCATCATGAGCCTGCTGGGCCTGGAATTCAACATAGTCAATATAATTCTGGCCACATTCATTTTCGGTCTGGGTGACGATTACACCATTTTCATCACAGAAGGCATGATGCATGAATATGCCTACGGCAAAAAAATGCTCAGCACCTACAAAAACACTGTGGCTTTATCTGCACTGGTCATGCTTGCCGGGATAGGTTCCCTGATTGTTGCCAGGCATCCCGCCATGCGGTCCCTGGCGCAAGTGACGATCATTGGAATGATATCGGTGGTAATCACATCTTACATAGTACCGGCTTACCTGTTCCGTAAACTGGTGACAAAGCGGGGTCGTTACCGCCATACGCCCCTTACCTTATGGAATACGTGGTGGTCGTTTATTGCCTTCTCATTCTTTCTGCTGGGGGTGGTTTTCCTGTCTGTTTCAGGGGCTGTACTGGTGCTGTTGGGAGGAAGGAACGAAAAAAACAAGCTCCGCTTTCACACGATCCTTCAGGGTATGTGCCGTTATGTGATTACCCATATGCCCGGTTCGCCCATTGAAGTGATCAACAGCGGGGAAGCCGGTTTTTCCGTTCCATCGGTCATCGTTGCCAACCACCAGTCTCACCTGGATCTGATGGCCATCATCATGCTCCATCCCAAAATCATTGTCATGACCAATAACCGTGAATGGAATTCCCCGTTCTACAAGTCAATCCTCCGCTTTGCCGATTATCTTCCTATAGAATATCTGAATACACACCGTGACTTAGTTCGTGAAAGGGTAAACCGGGGGTATTCCATCATGATATTTCCCGAAGGGACTCGTTCTGCCGATTGTTCCATACTCCGGTTTCATAAGGGAGCGTTTCATCTGGCAGAAGACCTGGGACTTGATATCACACCGGTGCTGCTTCACGGATTCGGTCACATGCTCCCCAAGGATGACCTGTTATTGCGCAAAGGGAAGATGACGGTAAAGATACTTCCCCCCATTAAAGCGAATGACCTTTCGTATGGAATAACCTACCAGGAGCGTACCAAGGCAGTTAGACAGCTCTTTATCAGAGAATATGATGCACTGAGCGCGCAAATTCAGGATGCTGCTTATTATGCCCCCACTGTACTTCACAACTATTTGTACAAAGGAAGGGAAGTTTATGACTCGGTACGCCGTTCCATGCAAAAAAACAGTAATTTTGCAGAACAGATCAAGGCTTTGCCTGTGAGCGGAGCGTGTTTTCTGGAGGACCACAACCGCGGCGAATTTGCCCTTACAGCTGCGCTGGTGCGCAGGGATCTGAAGATTAAAGCGTATATTGCCGATGCAAAAAAAAGGGAACTGGCAGCCCGTTGCATATCAGTTCCGGACAATTTGACCTACACAGACAAACCTGATACCAATGAGCAATAAATACCACGTGGCCATCATAGGAAGCGGACTGGGGGGACTGGTTTGCGGTTACATTCTGTCCAAAAACGGTCTTCGTGTGGTCATACTCGAAAAGAACTCACTGCCAGGAGGATGCCTTCAGACTTTTGTGCGTAAAGGGGTTAAATTCGAGACCGGGATGCATTACATAGGCAGCATGGACGAAGGACAGCCGTTGCAACGTTATTTCAAGTATCTGGCCCTGTCTGACAAGATCAAACTGAGCCGCCTGGAAAAAACAGGCTACGATGTGGTCTCCTATATGGGCGACCGCTATGCCTATGCCAACGGTCATGATGGGTTTACAGAGACTTTGTCCCGGCACTTTCCGGGGGAAAAAAATTCCATTCAGATGTACATCCACCGGATGGAAGCCATAGCTGAACGTTCCCCATTGTACTCTTTCCGCAACATGGAAGCTCCTTACTGGCTGGACACCACCAATATGCAGATTGGTGTAGCGGAATATATCCGCTCTCTCACCGGGGATGAGAGGCTGCAAAATGTACTGGCAGGCATTATGCCTTTATACGGCGGTATCGCAGAAAAAACACCCCTGTATTACCATGCCCTTATAACCGATTTTTACAACAAAAGTGCCTTTCGTTTTGTGGGTGGAAGCGACAATGTGGTACAAGTGCTATGCGATTCAATTCGTCGCTTTGGTGGAGAGATAATCACCGGAATGCCTGTCACCAAAGTCGAATTCAATAATTCGGGAGCGACCGGGGTTACCCTGCTGAACAAAGAATTCCTTCAGGCGGAGCATGTGATATCGGACATCCATCCTGCCATCCTGATGGACATGATGGATACGCCCCTGATCCGCAAAGCTTACAAACAAAGGATCCGGA
>MWDM01000066.1 GCA_002070565.1 Bacteroidetes bacterium ADurb.Bin139 | reverse complement strand
CGTAATCTTTGTTGTTATCTTCCACGTTGGTGCGGATCTCGGCGTCTTCCACAGCCTGGAAGAATACACCGGCAGCGGCCATGAACCAGTTAAGATTGGTTTTCAACTGGGCACCTATATGGCGGGACGGGGCAAAGGTCTGCACCACCATGGGCCGCTCCATGAACGGCAGGTAACGCGAGGTGGTTGTAGATTCCATAGAAAATCCTTCCTTAAAGTTACCAGCCTGGATTTCCAGATTTTTAATACCGCTATACATCAGGAAAGCATCTTTGAGTTCCAGAATGCCGTTTGCAAAATCAAGGTCTACTTCTCCGTACCAGTCTTTTGTTACCTGGGCTTTGACGGCAAATCTTGCCCGGCGTATGGAAACGCCGTTGCCTATAGGATCGTAATCCGGGTTTTCACCAAAGAATGCGGCCCCGTCTACCTGAACCCGGCTGTCAAGCCAGATTTTGTAGTCTTCATTCCTGGATTCAAATACCAGGACACCGTTGCGCTCTTCGGAAAATAACGGTTTGCGATTAACTGGTACCCCGTACTGATTGTAGCGGATCTGCTCTTTTTCCGTAGAATCCGCAACCTGAGCAAAAGCTGAGCACGCAAGCAGGAGTGCCAGTGCTGTAAATAGAAAATGTTTCATACTGTTATGAATTAATTAGGTTAAAATCTTTATAAAAGTAAGACATTATTGTTACTTTTTAAGTCTCTTTATTATAATGGCCAAAATTTATCACGAAAAGACTCATCCTTCGTATATTTGCGTATGGATTTTTCGGAATTAATCAAATTACGCCAGAGTGTCCGTCAATATTCGGACCGGAGCGTTGAAAGAGAAAAAATCATTGCTTGCCTGGAGGCGGCCCGCCTTGCCCCCTCGGCCAATAACTCCCAACCCTGGAAATTTATTGTGGTGGATGAGCCGGAACTGAAGAACCGGGTGGCGGATTGTACGGCCAGCCTTGGAATGAACAAATTCACCTATCAGGCACCCGTGATGGTTGTGGTGGTCCTGGAGAAAGAGAATCTTTTTTCATCTTTGGGAGGTAAGGTGAAAGACAAAATTTTCTGTCATTATGATGTGGGACTGGCAATCGGCCAGTTTTGTCTGCAGGCGGCTGAATTAGGCCTGGGAACCTGTATCATAGGGTGGTTTGATGAAAAGAAGATCAGGGAATTATTGAACATCAACAGAAAAAGGCGCATACCGCTGATCATTTCGCTCGGTTATTCAGAAACACCAGTAAAAGCTAAGAAGCGAAAGCCAATGGATGAAATGAGCCGCTGGAATGCGTACAACTAGTAAAAGGCACCTTTTTAGTCGATGTCCTTGATCATGTTGTCCAACAGATCCTCTACGTGTTCCCGGCTTACATCCCAGGAAGCCCTCCAGCCTCCGTCAATATCTTCTTCGTCTGATTTATAGATTGTTTCACCATCACGTGTTTCAATCACATAATAGTGATGGATATCATCGTTGTCGTATCTTACCACGTAATAAAGTATGATTTCGGCTTCGTATTCGGTATCGGCCAGTTTCCAGAAATCGGCGTGGTCCTCTTCAAGCATTTTGCGGGTGTTAATGCAACCCATGATCTCCCAGCGGCTTTCTCCGTAATTGAGCGGCACATAAACCTTTGCTCCTTTTTCCAGCAATTTTTCCGGGTCCCGGCGGGATATCCGCTGCAGGTATTCATCATAGACATCATGGTCATTTTTCCTGTACATGTAGTAAACCACCTTGCCGTCGTACTCCAGAAAATCCACATCGCTTACAGGAATTGTTTTTTTCACGCCAAACGAATTTTCGTATTCGATGGAGGCGGATGAGACATTTAAAA
The DNA here is from genome assembly GCA_002070565.1 of Bacteroidetes bacterium ADurb.Bin139. Lineage (GTDB taxonomy): Bacteria > Bacteroidota > Bacteroidia > Bacteroidales > UBA932 > DMER64. The sequence goes on along the minus strand of MWDM01000066.1, from coordinate 6,389 downwards.
CAGTTATGTATTCTCCCTGCCTTCCCGATATTTTGATGTGGTCAAAATTTGTTTGTGCGGCAAGGCACAGGGGAAGTGCAAATAAAACAGATGCAACAATCAGAGTCTTCATAATACTTACATTGAATTGATTAACATGTAGTAAATATATAAAAAATAATGATAAGTGAAACCTGTCAATACTTTTGTATCTTTATCATGTCATTTTATCGCTTTAAAACCTATTGCTGTTATGAAAAATCTGATATTATACAGTATTGCTGTTACAGGTCTTCTATTCTCTGCTGGTTGTACTATCCAGGAAACAACTTTTAATTATACAGCTGCCCAGACTCAGATACTGAACAGACTCCAGGGCAATGTTTATATGGCGGAGGACCCTGACGATCAGGCGCAGACCGCAACACTAATCCTTGACACCCTTTATGTGCCTCCACGCTGGTTTTTTGTCTATGACAGGGGATATAACGTATACGGGATGATGGAGTACAGTAAGTTTACAAACGGGGTTATTAATGATGGGTATCCCCTGCAGATATTTTTTAACCTGAGCAAGGACGGGAATCGTATGACAATGGCTCTTTCTCCCGACTTTGAAATGCTGGGGGAACTGTTCCTGTATTTTCCAACAGAAACGACCCTCAGGCTGGTCATGCCGGAAGGCGAGATGATTTTTGCGCTTGTTGAATAAAACCATACGGCCGGACGATATGAAATCCCGCGAATACTACCTGGACCTGCTCTGCCAAAAAATAGCCAATCCCAGAATGATTGCCCACAGTCTGGCTTCCGAAGCCGTTCTCAGGGCGTTGGCCCACCGGTTCGGGGAAGATGAAGATACCTGGGGCATAGCCGGGCTGTTACACGATATTGATGTGGAAATAACAGGCGCCCATCCCTTAAGGCATGGTCCGGAAGGAGCGCTTATGCTGGAGGGTGAGGACCTTCCGCCCGCAGTTCCGGATGCCATTGGCATGCATAATGAAAAAGCCACCGGAAGCAGGAAACGCTCAACTTTGTTCCAGCATGCCCTGGCAGCGGGAGAGACCATCACCGGGCTTATCTTTGCCGTGGCGCTTGTCTATCCGGATAAAAAGATTTCCAGTGTCAAGCCTAAATCGGTTACAAAGCGTATGAAAGAAAAGATCTTTGCCGCCTCGGTTAACCGCGATACGATCCTGGAGTGCGAGAAGATGGGCATTACCCTGGATGAGTTTGTTACACTGGCACTTGCGGCCCTGGCTCCCATTGAAAGGGAACTCGGCTTTTAATTTGCAGGCAGGGCCGGAGAACAAGCCATGCTCCCTGCAAACATTCAAGAATCGGGTTTCCGGACTGTATCAGAACAGGGTCAGGACAAGCATCAAAGGATCAGGAACGGACAGTCTGCTTTTTTAATTTGATAACAAGCAGCCGGAATATGTCGCTGTCCTGGTTAAAAGGACGGTGGGGGATGTTTTTTGGACTGTCAATGAGCATGTCTTTGGACACTTTCCTGATTTCATCCCCTATCTCAATGGATCCTTCACCCTCCAGAATGTAAAAAAAAACATCAATTGGAGTGGTATGGAGTTTCAGCCCTTCTCCTTTCCCGAGGGCAATATGAACTACCTGTACGGCGTCTGTGTTGAAAATTATCCGGGCATCTACCCCATGGGGATTGTTTGATGTCTCAAAATCTTTATAGGAAATGATCTTCATAGTATAGTGAATTAATTGGTCATTATTTTGGAATAAAGATATGATTTTTTACATTTTGTGCATAAGATGTTTAAAAAGGTCTTATATTTGTTTTAGTTCAAAATCCAAACCATTCAAATGAGCATTCCAGATATTCGGCTTGTTTATATGAATCTTGTTACTGCATTGTTGGTATTGATTGCCGGCATATTGTGTTTATTTACACCCCAATGCCATATTGTTCTGCTGGCCATATTGTTCATCGTGGGAGGCGAAGCGGCATTTGTGACATGGGGAATGGACAGGGTACATCATCCGGAAGCAAGAACAAGACCTCTGAAATTCCTGCTTTATATTGGGCTCTTAGCCATGATTCTGGCATTGATCATACTGTTTCTGAGACCGTACCTGGAGCTTTTCGCCGTTCAGCTTACAGCGATGTTGCTGGTCATGGCCTATAACATGCAATTAATCCTTGCCATTAAGATCTATAGGGCAATTAAAAGCAGAAGCTCAATGGTACTGATAGTTATCTCTGCCGTCTTACTGGCAGCAACTCTGCCTTTTTTGATTTATCCTCCTTTTACACCTGAAATCCGTTCTACCTGGATGGCTGTCCTCAGTTTTCTGTGCTTAGCGACCGTCCTCGTCTGTTTTGGCCTGGCCCGCAAGTCGGTCCTACAATCTGTGCGCTGATAGCCACCCCTTTTTTAAACGTCTGAAGTGAGCCTGAGTCTAAAAGCAGGTTATTGTTTACCTATTAAAAAGTCACTTCAAAACGAAGAGAAATGGTGTGGAAATCAACCCCTGCCTCCCTTATGGTTTCAATAATCTGAGAATAGTCGGCCGAGGGGTATCCGTAAGCGTCATGTCCAATTAAGAATTGTCCCGCTCCATTGGCGTACCGGTCGTTGTCTGTATAGATGTAATTGGCCATCAGTTTCACATGGTCATTTATGTAATAGGTGATACCGGCCGTATAATTTTGTGAGGCCCCTCCTTTTATGGGATCGTAATTCAGGTCCAGGTAATCGTACCGGGCCAGCAATTCCACGTCTCCCCATTTGCGCCCCCGGGACGGATTCATGAACAGTCCGGTAGTGGTATCGTAGCGTTGCCTGCCCCCGAAGAGCAGGAACCCACTCTGGACATAAAAGCCTTTGAAGTTTAACACAGATACCGGGCCGTCAACCCCGGTCAGGGGCTTGCCCAGGTTGGTCATATTGTGGATGTATTCTCCCTGGATCCGCAATCCCTTATAATAAAACCCCCCCTCACCCTTGAGAAGGAATTGGCTGCGTATATTGTTTATCACATAAGTGTCCAGGTACTGGTGGCGGTTGATATAAGACACATTGCCCAGGCGGTAGCGTATGGCCGGGTATGATCCGGTAACCGGGTCCTTTACAGGAAATTTATAAGAAGCGCCCGCTCCAAGATGAAGTCCCAGGTCTTTGCGGTTGACAAAAGGCATGGCCACAGCCTTTGCCATAACGGAGCGGGAGTCAAAGGAAGCGGTCAGGATGGAATCTGCTTTGGGGTTCTGGCGGGGGTAAAGCGCCTTATCAAAGGAAATTCCCAGGGAACCCATAAACCAGTACTGGTTGGTGCTGAACTGGATACCCAGTAAATCCACCGGGACCATGGCTGTGATAACCATGGGTTTTTCAAGAAAAGCCTGTTCCCGGGGCAGGAGAGCGCCTTCCATAGAAAAGAGGCTTTCAAAATGCCCCGCTTTGATGTACAGGTTATGGATTCCCGAATACTGGATGAAAGCCTGGGTGATGCGGGGCTTGAGCTTGGAAAAATCTGCCTCGAACAGGGCAGACCAGCCGTCTGCAAATGCTGTTTTCAGCGCCAGGCGCGCATTGCGAACTACACCGCCATTGGGGATGGGATCGTAATCCTCGTAATACCCGAAAAACACGCCCCCTTCCAGGTGCACAAAGCCGTCCAGCCATAATGTAAACGCCTCATCGGCGGTTGTAAAAACACGGATCCCCGAAGGTTCCGGTTCAGTTGCCATGCGGTACTGGCCCGCTGCCTGAAGGATACCAAGAGAACAAACGATAAACAAATACGTTTTCTTCATTCTGGCTTTTATAAGAGAGCTATAGGGACGGACGTTCCGGTGGGTGCAGTTATTCGTAAACAATGGTAAGGGTCATGGTCCCGTTATATATTCCACCGGGATTGGTCAGGTAATCGGACAGCTGGATGGTCCCACCAAGGTATATGGTTAGCGGATTGTGTTTTAAATGGTGATAATTTGGAACAGGCCAGTACGTGATATTACTGATGGTTATAGTCTGACTGCCGCTTTGCCTGGTTAGTGTTACCTGGTTAGGGGGGACAATCTGAGTCAGTTTATAATTTTTTGCGCGTTTATCCAGAGAGATTTGTATGGTTGCCGGACTGTAATTGCCTACATCTTTAAGTACCACATCTCCTGTGGCCAAACGGTTGAAATTCCCGTTAGCCACTTGTATTGACACAGACCCCGACCAGCCGGTAACGGCTACCTTACCAAAATTGAAAGGGTTAAGGATTTCGACATACATCATATCCTGACCCCGCGCCCTGAATGTCTGTGCTGCCAGCAGGAGCATTATAACAGCGAATAGGCATTTTAGTTTCATCAGATCTTGATTAACAAGGGAGTCAGGGCAGCTCCAGCTGCGCAGTCGCGTATGTTTCCGGCTTGAGGTCAGATTGGGCGGTGTAGGTAACCAGCAACTTGCCCGAGTTGAAATCCACCCCGGACTGGTTGTTTAATTCTATACGGAAATTTCTGATGGTATTGGGTGTGTATACGGCTATCCCGTTGACCACGCCAACCGGGGTTTCCGTACCGTTGGTCCCGACATGGGTTACATTCAGGTCACCGTAAACAGACATATTTCCGGATCGGTTGAAACTCATTTTCAGATAAAGGCTTCCATTTTCACCTTTTTCCAGGGCCAAATCAGACAGGTACACCTCTCTGGCGGAATCTCCCACGCGGATGATCACAGGGATGGTAATCCCAAAGATGGGTATCAGCCTGACGCTTACCGAGGTGGTATCCCGGTTGGGATCATCCTCGCCCAGAGCCACTTCATTGGGAACAGCGCGAAAATATACGTGGGAACGGTATTCGCCCGGTTCCAGGCCTTCCCTTCCCACAACCTGCATGCGGACCGTCTGGGCTTCATTGGGTGCAAGGGTTACAGAGCGTGGGAAAAAACGAATGTGCTTATCGGCAAAAAACTGACCGGGATCAGGTTCTGTAATTTCTTCAAAAGTGCCTTCCTGCGTCATCCTGTACTGAATAAAAGAAATATTGTAACGTGCCGTATCCCGTCCTGTATTAGCCAGGTTCAATTCCATCACCCTGCGGGATCCGTCAAACACCACACGCCGCGGTGTGACCAGCAAATTGCCCTGGGCAAAGGCCCGGGGTGTGATGGCACCGGCCATAAAAAACAAAGCCAGCAAAAAAACGATTTTTTTAGATTTATACATGATCCGCAAATTAATTCGTATACAATGGCTACAAATATAATAAAAAAATGAAAAGTAACGGATCAACGGAATAAGAGAACACTAATTGTAAGCAAAAGTGACCGCGTAAGTTCCGGTGTATACCCCCACCGGATTTTGAGACAAATTCTGCACGCGCAGCACGGCGCCCAGGTAAAAGGTCATTTTGCCGCTCACACCCAGTCTGACCGTGTGCGAAGGATAGACCTCCCAGCTGTCCACCGTCATACGGTGGGCCGGATTGGTGCCATGTGTGAGTGTTGACTCTCCGGGAAGGGTAATGGTTACACTGTAATTGGGAAACCCAAGCACTTCATAGATGGCCGGACCGGGGTCCCCTCCCGATGCAAGGTGTAAGGACGACCCTGTAGAGGTTCTGACCATCGAGCTGGATGCTTCTATGATTATGGTTCCGCCGCCTTGGCCGTCAATAAAAAAGCGTCCGAAATTCAAAGCCGATGATTCACTGGCCGAAAGCACATCTATAAGCTCTGCAAACACTTTACCGGTGACTTCCGGATCGGGGTCCAGTGCCCGTAATGGTTGCAGGGAAGAGCCCAGAAACAGCACTGCCATCAGAATCCGTATGTGTTTGTTGCATTTGATGTGAGTCAAGACGTTTATTGTTTATCAAAAAACGCCTCTCTCAAGCGGAGAAGCGTTCGGTGGTATAACCCGATTTATGGAGCATCTTACTGGTAGGCGAAAGTTACGTTATAGGTCCCGGTGTAAACGCCTCTGGCTATGCTGGTGTTGGGAACAGTCAGGGTTCCGCCCACGAATATGGTGGCTTCTCCTGAAGCATTCAGCAGGGGGCTTGCATCGGAAACTGAGAATGTGGCCACGTTCATCACATCTGTGGTAGTGGCATGCGTAAGGTTGACAGCTCCGTCGGCCGGCAGGGTAACGGTTACTTCCTGGTTGGCATGTCCGGAAATGTTAAATGATGCCGAACTGGGGCTCCCGCCGCCTATAGTGGATACAGTCCCGGTAATGTTCATGGTCCCGGCAGCGGTGTTGGCAATTACAACGGTTCCGCCGCTGGCACCGGCAGTAAAACGACCAAAATTAAGCTGGGCCACCTCTTCGGCAGCAAGTGCCTCGACCAGTTCGGCGGTAGCAGTCGCAGTAACGACGGGGTCCGGATCAAATGCGTAGGTGCTCAGGGAAAAACCGGTGAACAGCAG
>MWDM01000065.1 GCA_002070565.1 Bacteroidetes bacterium ADurb.Bin139 | reverse complement strand
GCAATTCACCACAGATCATGCTCGTATCAAATTAAAAAGATTATATCCGTCATATGATTGTTGACATGACACTAGCCCACAACAGCCCCGTTCGAAATTTCTTCCAGGGGAGAAATAACCCGCATGAAACCTTCTGGTTCTTTGGCCATCAGGATCATTCCCTGCGAGACAATGCCCCGGATGGTCCTGGGAGCCAGGTTAGCCAGAATGCATATTTGCCTTCCTATCATGTCTTCCGGAGCGTAATATTGGGCAATTCCAGAAACGATGACCCTTTGGTCCAGTCCCGTATCTATGGTCAACTTGAGCAGTTTGTCCGTTTTGGGAACCCTTTCTGCCTGCAGTACGGTGGCTACCCGGATATCCATTTTCTCAAAATCGGTGAAGGAACATTCCGCAAGGGCAGGGGCGACATCCTTTTTATCCGGTCCGGGTTTTTTCAATTTTGCTACCTGGGTTTCTATGGTGGTATCGTCAATCTTGTCAAAAAGCAGCACAGGCTCGTTCAGACGGTGCCCACCTGGCAACAGGGTTTTCCGGGCAAGGTCCTGCCATGGCAGGGGCCGGGACATGTTGAGAATGTTTCTGAGTTTGGCCGTGGTAAATGGCAGGAAGGGATCCAGTGCCACGGTCAGACGTGCACAGAGCTGCAGAGAAAAGTTCAGGATGGTTGCCACGCGCTCCATACCGGTTTTGGCCACCTTCCAGGGCTCGGTATCGGCAAGGTATTTGTTTCCAAGGCGGGCAAGGTTCATAGCCTCTTTCAGGGCATCCCTGAAACGGTAGTGTTCCAGATGATCTTCCAGGGCCGAGGCCATCCCCGGGACAGAACGCATCACTTCCTTGTCATAATCTGTGAGCGAACCGGCAGCGGGAACTAATCCGTTGAAATATTTGTGTGTAAGAACAACGGCCCGGTTCACAAAATTGCCCAGGATGGCCACCAGTTCATTATTGTTGCGCGCCTGGAAATCCTTCCAGGTGAAGTCGTTGTCTTTTGTCTCGGGCATGGTGGAACAAAGGGTATAGCGCAAAACATCTTCTTTTCCCGGCAGCTCATCCAGATACTCATGAAGCCACACCGCCCAGTTGCGCGAGGTAGAGATCTTTTCTCCTTCCAGATTTAAAAACTCATTGGCCGGCACATTTTCGGGCAGGATATACCCGCCATGGGCCTTCAGCATGGAGGGGAATACGATACAGTGAAACACAATATTGTCTTTTCCGATGAAATGGACCATTTTGGTATCCTTGTCTTTCCACCATGTTTCCCAGGTATCGGGAAAAAGTTCTATGGTATTGGAAATATAGCCAATAGGGGCATCAAACCAGACGTAGAGGACTTTCCCCTGTCCGCCCTCCACAGGGACAGGCACGCCCCAGTCCAGGTCACGGCTCACGGCCCTGGGCTGTAAACCGTTGTCCAGCCATGATTTACACTGCCCGTATACATTGGGTTTCCATTCCTTATGATCTTCCAGGATCCATTTCCTGAGCCAGGACTCGTACTCATCCAAAGGCAGGTACCAATGCTTGGTCATTCTTTTTTCAGGAATGCTTCCGCTGATAGAGGAACGGGGATTGATCAATTCGTCCGGAGAGAGCGTGGATCCGCATTTTTCACACTGGTCTCCGTAAGCATCGCTGTAGGAGCAGCGGGGGCACGTTCCCACAATATAACGGTCTGCCAGGAATGTACGGGTCTGGGGGTCATAAAACTGTTCGGTTTCTTTTTCCAGGAGTTTTCCGCTGTCATAGAGCTTTTTAAAAAAAGCCGAGGCGGTTTTGTGGTGGATCCCGGAGCTGGTCCTGGAATAAACATCAAAGGATATGCCCAGCCTCTGGAATGATTCTTTTATCTGGAAGTGATATTTGTCCACGATATCTTGAGGTGCCACCCCCTGTTGCCTGGCACGGATGGTAATGGGAACGCCATGTTCGTCTGACCCTCCCACAAAACAGACTTTCCTGCCCGCAAGGCGCAGGTAACGCACATATATATCTGCCGGAATATAAACACCGGCAAGGTGTCCTATATGAATGGGCCCGTTTGCATAGGGCAAGGCCGATGTGACCAGGTAACGTTTAAATTCTTGCTGCTTCATCGCAAAATTGTTTATTTATTTCAATCTGTTCAACTCGCGGGCAAATGAATTTCTCACATCCATCATGACCGTAAGTTCCTTCAGAATGGTTTGTATCTTATCTTCCTCTCCCAACTGTTGTGCCTGTCTCAGATCCCTTGCCAGGTCAGCACAGGAGAGTGAAACCACTTTCAGTTTATAAACAAGCAGGGCTTTTGTGACATTTTCCTTCAACAGGGGTTCTTCCAGGGACAGGCTTTCGCGTAACACCTTCAGGTTGATGTGATGGGGATCGCTTATCAAATCCAGCACGTGCTGTGAGATGGCAGGATCTTCGTGATTGAAGAAAAATTTCTTTCTTGAAGCGTCATCTCCCTCAATGGTTTCGTATTGGCGGAATATTGCCAGAAATAACGGGTCCTGGAATACCAGATCGTCTTCTGCCAGGGCGTTTTGAATAAACTCGGACACGGTCATGTCTTCCAGCTTGGTTTGCCCGAATTTGATCAGGTAGTAGAGTATGTCCTGCTCGCATCGGCTCAGTTCGGCCGTTCCCGGCCTAAGCTGCGCTTCCTGCATGCCTTCTTCACCGGGCGGGAGCTGCGGGGGCGGTGTCCGGGAAGAATGGCGGTTTGTCCATTCCGCTCTCTTCTTTCGTATTTTGGCCACTTCCCGGGTAAGGATCATTTCTTCTATATCCAGATGACGGCTGCTTTCTTCAATGTATACGGTCCTGGTTATGGCATCGGGAATGATGGCTATGCTTTCAACCACTTCCCTGATAAGGGCCGATTTTTTTAGAGGATCCCTGATCTCGTCGGCCATCAGGGCAATCTTGAAATGTATGAAATCGGTTTCGTTCTTGTTCAGGAAGTCGAGTGTTTCCCGGGAGTTGTGGGAACGGGCGTACGAATCGGGGTCTTCCCCCTGAGGGAACCTGACCACTTTGACCTGAAGCCCTTCTTCCAGCAACATGTCTATCCCCCTGATCGAAGCTTTGATCCCGGCATCGTCTCCGTCATAGAGAACGACAACCTGTTGGGTGAAGCGCTTGATCAGCCTTATCTGGTCTGCCGTGAGCGATGTGCCCGAAGAGGAAACCACATTCCTGACCCCTGCCTGAAACAGGGTGATGACATCTGTATAACCTTCTACAAGGTAACATTTCTGAGCCTTGCTGATTTCCTGCTTGGCAAAATAGAGCCCGTACAAAGAGCGGCTTTTGGTATAGACTTCGCTTTCAGGGGAATTGAGGTACTTTGACGCTTGTTTGTCGTTCCTCAGGGTCCTTCCTCCAAAACCGATCACCCTTCCGCTCAGGGAGTGGATGGGGAACATGACACGGTCCTGGAAGCGGTCCATAAGGGTCTCCGGGTTGTTTTCCCTTTCAGGATAGTGAATGGTCAGTCCTGTGGCAGTGAGCAGGTCCTGTTTGTATCCGGCAGCAAGGGCAGACCGGGTGAAGGCGTCTTTTGCGGCAGGGGCAAAACCCAGTTCAAAATGACGGATTACATGCTCGGTAAAGCCGCGTTCCCTGAGATAACTTAGCCCGGCATCCCGCCCGGCGGGCTCTTCCCACAAATAATTGGCATAAAAATCCCTGGCGTAGCCGTTGACTATCATCAGACTATCTCTTCGCAGCCGTGATTCGGCCTCTATGGGGGTCTCCTCTTTATCTTCCACAGGTATGTTGAATTTGTTCCCCAGGAACTTCAAGGCTTCAACATAGGTGAGCTGTTCGTGTTCCATAATGAAACGAACCACATTGCCGGCTTTGCCGCAGCCAAAGCATTTGAAAATGCCTTTTGAGGGGGAAACGGAAAACGAAGGGGTTTTTTCGTTATGAAAAGGACAACAGGCCATGTAATTGGCGCCCCGTCTTTTCAGGGTGACGTATTCGCCAATGACTGCTTCTATGGGAGCAGCCTCCAGAATACGCTCTATTGTGGACTGGCTTATCATCAGAATGTTTTGAATCCAACCGCATCACGTACCAGTGTCATGGTGGCGTTTGCAGATGTGCAGGCCTCCTCTGTTCCTTTTTCAATGACGTACTTCAGATAGGGCCCGTTAGTATAAATTTCCTCTATCCTTGCCTTGATAGGCAGTGTATGCCTGCAGATATCTTCTGCAAGCTGTTTTTTTAGATCCCCGTAACGTATGGTGCAATTGTCGTATTGCTCACGGAAATACCTGACCACTTCAGGCTCGGATACAACCTCCAGGATTGTAAACAGATTGGCTACCCCGGGACTCATGGGGCTTCCGGGGGTTGTAGGTCCTGTGTCGGTAACGGCGCGCATCACTTTTTTTGTAATGGTCTTCCGGTCGTCAACCAGGTAGATGCCGTTTTCCTCACTCTTGCCCATTTTCCCGCTGCCATCCAGGCCGGGGATCTTAATCAGGTTGCTGCCGAAATTGTAAGCCTCGGGTTCCGGGAACACCTGGACTTCGTATAACTTATTGAACCTTCTTGCCAGTAAACGGGTGATTTCCAGATGCTGTTCCTGGTCTTTTCCCACGGGAACCCAATGGGCACGATGGACCAGAATGTCGGCGGCCATAAGGACCGGGTAGGTCAGCAATCCGGCGTTCACATTATCCGGATTCAGGCGTACCTTGTCTTTGAAAGAGGTGGTGCGTTCCAGCTCTCCCTTATATGTGAGCATGTTGAGCAGCACATACAATTCGCTTACCTGGGGAATACTGCTTTGTACAAAAAGGGTGGATTTTTCCGGGTCCAGGCCCGAGGCCAGGTATTCGCAGAGAATGGTTTTAACCCCGGAATGGAAATCAACCGGTTTGGGGTGGGTTGTCAGGGAATGCAGATCGGCAATAAAAAAATAGCATTTTGCCTGATGCTGCAACTGGACAAAATTCCGGAGGGCCCCAAAATAATTACCCAGGTGCAGGTGGCCTGTGGAACGTATGCCGCTCAGAACAGTTTTCATATAAGGAGAGATTCAAAATTCAACCCACAAAGTTAGTCTTTTTTGGGTAAATGTTATCTTTGTAAACTATGATAACCATTTCTAAAGGAAGCCTTAAAGGCAGAGTATCGTTGCCGCCATCTAAGAGCATGAGTATTAGAGTGTTGGCGGCAATTTTTTTATCGGGCCGGGATACGTTGCTCAAAGGGGCCTGGCCCAAGGACGGAACCCAGGTCTGTGAAGACGTACAGGCGGCTTACCGTGTGGTACGTTCTGTGGGATCACAGTTTGTCAAAGAAGATATATCCCCCGATAAAGTACCTCCCGGAAGGGATCATTCAAGAAGACAGCTGGATTGCGGAGAATCGGCGCTGGCCCTGAGGATGTTTGCTCCTATCGTGGCCCTGTCGTCCTACATCTATTGCCTGCGCGGTCGTACCACCTTGATAACAAGACCTGTAGATTTTGTTATAGAAGGACTGCGCGAACTGGGATGCTGGTGTGAGAGTCTGAACACGCTGCCCACCCTTTCCATCATTGAAAACCTGAAAGAAACAGGACGGTGGGAACAACGCGACGCTTCCCTGAGCCTGTCACGCCCCATACTGCTGGTACAGGGTCCGCTCAGGGGAGGAAAATACCGGGTCAATGCCGGAGGCAGTTCCCAGTTTCTGAGCGGGCTGCTTATGGCCCTTCCTCTGGCCGGGATAGATTCTATCCTGGAAGTGGAGCATCTGGCAAGCCAGCCATATATAGACCTCACCCTGAATGTAATGGAGTCTTTTGGCGTCCGGGCCACCCATGATAATTACAAAGTGTTCCATATCCCGGGCAGACAGACTTACCGCGCCCGCAAAATTGACATTGAGGGAGACTGGAGCGGGGGAGCCAATTTCGTAGTGGGAGCAACCATGTTCGGAGACCTTCGTTTGGGACCTTTGTGGAAGGACAGCCTGCAGGCAGATAAGGCGATTCTGGAAGCAGTAGGCAGGGCAGGCGGGTCGTGGGCGTGGGGGTCATCCAGCCAGTTGAAAGTATACAAGGCTCAGAATTTGCAGGGTTTTACTTTTGATGCCCAGAAGTGTCCGGACCTGTTTCCTCCGCTGGTTGCACTGGCGGTACACTGCAAGGGAACTACAAGCATTCACGGGATTGACCGGCTTTTCCACAAGGAGTCCAACAGGGCCCTTGCCTTGTTGGAAGAATATTCAAAAGTGGGAGCCAACATCCATCTGGAAGGCAATAATATGGTAATCCAGGGAGGTGCTCTTCCGGGAGGGGCAAGGATTTCTGCCCGGGGAGACAACCGTATAGCCATGTCCCTGGCCATTGCAGCCCTGGGCGCGGAAAATCCCATCGAAATTGAAGGCAAACATACTGTGGCAAAATCTTTTCCTGATTTTTGGGAAGAATTGAATAAAGTTACAAAACCGGTATCATGAATGTTTTTGGAAGGAATATCAGGGTTTCCGTTTACGGTGAATCACACGGGCCCGAAGTTGGGGTGCTCATAGACGGAGTTCCTCCCGGGATCCTGCTTTCGGAGGTGGATTTTCTGGAAGATATTGCACGCCGCAAAAGCGGCGCTCCGGGAACCACCAGGCGCAGGGAGGGCGACGAGCCCCTCATACGTAGTGGTGTTTACAGGGGATACACTTCGGGAAGTCCCCTGTGCATATCGTTTCTAAACAGGGATGCCCGTCCGCAGGATTACCTTGCCGCAGAAGACAGTGATCCTGTACGCAAACTGCCTTTCAGGCCGGGAACGGCAGATTATACCGGGGATGTCAAGTTTAGGGGTTTTCAGGACCCCCGGGGCGGAGGACATTTTTCCGGCAGGCTGACACTGCCCCTGGTGGCCGCCGGTGTGGTTGCAAAGAAGATTCTGGACGGCAAGTGTCCAAAACTGGCGATCACCGCTTTTCTCTCCCAGGTAGGCGGTGTCCCGGTGATTCGTAACAGGCCGCTTCCTGAGGAAGTGACCGCCCTGCTTGCACAGGCAGTTGAAAGGGGTGATTCTCTGGGCGCCGTAATCTCCTGTGAAGTCACCAAACTCCCTGCCGGCCTAGGGAACCCGTTTTTTGATTCGGCAGAGTCGCTGTTATCCCATGGAATTTTTTCTATCCCGGGGATCAAAGGCATTACTTTTGGGCTAGGTTTTGACGAAGCCCTGCTTCTGGGGTCTCAGAATCCCCATATTGGGGGCATAGCCGGGGGCATTACCAACGGGGATATGCTCTCGTTCCAGGTCGCCGTGAAACCCACTCCCACCATAGGCGGAAAAGGCAGGCATGATGCCTGCTTTGCCCTACGTGTTCCCGTTGTAATTGAAGCAGTAACTGCAATAGTCATTGCAGACCTGGTGATGACCGGCGCCTGACGGATTTTTTTATTGCTGCAACGCAGCACGGACTTTGGCTTCGATCTCTTCTTTGAGTTCCGGATTGTCTTTGAGCATTTGTTTAACCGCATCCCGTCCCTGGCCAATCTTTGTATCCCCATAACTGAACCAGGACCCGCTTTTTTTGATGATCTCAAATTCCACTCCCAGGTCAATGATCTCGCCAATGAGCGATATCCCTTCTCCAAAGATGATGTCAAACTCGGCTTTTTTAAAGGGCGGGGCCATTTTGTTCTTGACCACTTTTACCCGCACGTGGTTGCCCGTTGCATCTTCCCCGTCTTTGAGCTGGGTTGTGCGGCGCACATCTATGCGCACCGAAGCGTAAAACTTCAGGGCGTTCCCGCCGGTGGTGGTTTCCGGGTTGCCAAACATGATGCCGATTTTTTCCCTGAGCTGGTTGATAAAAACACAGCAGGTGTTGGTACGGCTGATATTGGCGGTTAATTTTCTCAGGGCCTGTGACATCAGGCGGGCCTGAAGCCCCATTTTAGAATCTCCCATTTCACCCTCTATCTCGGCTTTCGGAGTCAGGGCGGCTACAGAGTCAATAACCACAATGTCAATGGCTCCGGAACGGATCAGGTGGTCTGCCACTTCCAAAGCCTGTTCGCCGTTGTCGGGCTGGGATATGAGCAGGGTGTCTACGTTAACGCCCAGCTGTTGGGCGTAATTGCTGTCAAAGGCGTGTTCTGCATCAATAAATGCTGCGATGCCACCCAGTTTTTGTGCTTCTGCAATGGCATGAATGGCTAAAGTGGTCTTCCCGCTTGCCTCGGGGCCATAGATTTCTACTACCCGGCCCCTGGGATAACCGCCAACGCCCAGGGCATGGTCCAGTCCTATGGATCCTGACGGTATCACCGACACGTCCCATTTGGGCTGGTCTCCCAGTTTCATGATGGTTCCCTTCCCAAAATCTTTCTCAATCTTATCCAGGGTTGCCTGGAGTGCTTTCATTTTTTCCTGACTGGCGGTTACTCCTCCCGCTTTTACTTCTTCTGCACTAACTTTTGCCATAATATTT
>MWDM01000064.1 GCA_002070565.1 Bacteroidetes bacterium ADurb.Bin139 | reverse complement strand
TCTGCCTTTTGCAGGCGGCTGAATGAGAACTGGGAGGCCTTGATCCCTACATAATCCAGATCAAACTCGTTCTTGTCCGGACGTTCCACCGGAAGCCCCAACATGATACGGGTAGCCATATCAATGAAATTGATCTTGCTCACTTTGCTGACAAAAGGAAAGCTGCGTGAGGCCCTCAGATTGCATTCAATCACCTTGATCTCATTTCCCTTGGCCAGGTACTGGATATTGAAAGGACCTGATATATGCAGCTCCCGGGCTATCAGACGGCTTATCCTCTTGATGCGCCTGACCGTTTCTACATACAACTTCTGCGGGGGAAACTGGATGGTGGCATCGCCGCTGTGCACGCCGGCAAATTCCACATGTTCGCTAATGGCATAAGCTATGATTTCACCATCGCTGGCCACGGCATCCATCTCCACTTCCTTGGCATGTTCAATGAATTGGCTTACCACAACCGGGTGCTGCCTGCTCACGTTGGCTGCCAGCTTTAAAAAACGCTCCATTTCTTCAAAGTTGGAACAGACGTTCATGGCTGCCCCGCTGAGCACGTAACTCGGCCTTACCAGGACAGGGAATCCAACCTCTTTTACAAAAGTGGTGATATCCTTCAGGCTGGAAAGTTCTTTCCAGCGGGGCTGGTCAACCCCAATGCGGTCAAGCATGGCCGAGAACTTGTGCCGGTCCTCTGCGTTGTCAATAAACCGGGCAGGCGTTCCCAGGATGGGCACCTGCTGTTTGTCCAGAACCACGGCCAGGTTGTTGGGGATCTGTCCCCCGGTGGAAAGGATGACCCCTTTGGGGGTTTCAAATTCCACAATATCCATGACACGCTCATTGGTGAGCTCGTCAAAATACAACCGGTCGCATATGTCGTAATCGGTAGAAACCGTCTCGGGATTGTAATTGATCATCACAGAACGCCAGCCTTCTTTTCGGATGGTCATCAGGGCCTGCACCCCGCACCAGTCAAATTCCACAGAACTGCCTATGCGGTAGGCTCCCGAGCCCAGCACCACGATGGAGCGCCTGTCCTGCTCGTAGGCAATATCGTGCTCCCTGCCCCCGTAGGTCAGGTACAGGTAATTGGCCCTGGCCGGATAAACAGCTGCAAGGGTGTCGATCTGCTTTACCACAGGAGTAATGCCCAGGGATTTTCTTAAGCGGCGGATTTGCAGCGGATGATCCTGGGTCATTTTCTTTTTCCACAAGGCCCGTGCTATCTGGAAGTCGGAAAAACCCTGTCTTTTAGCTATATACAACAACTCGCGTTCTTGTTCCCCCCAGTCTCTGCCATCGGGATCTTTTGGGGGACTTGTTTTTTCAAGTTTTTTGCTGGTTTGAACAATCTCCATGAGCTTGTGCAAAAACCAGCGGTCTATCCGTGTCAGATCGTAGATTTGGTCTACGGTGTAGCCGGCCTGCATGGCTTTGCTTATCACAAAGATGCGCATGTCGGTAGGTTCATGCAGCGCTTTGTCAATATCCTGGATCACCAGCTCGCGGTTTTCCACAAAACCGTGCATACCCTGGCCTATCATGCGCAATCCCTTCTGAATGGTTTCTTCAAAAGTGCGCCCTATGGCCATCACTTCGCCCACAGATTTCATACTGCTGCCAATTTCCCGGGCAATGCCCCGGAATTTGCCAAGGTCCCAGCGCGGGATCTTGCAGACCACATAATCCAGGGCCGGTTCAAAATAAGCAGGAGTAGTTCTTGTTACTGAATTCTTAAGCTCGTGCAATCCGTAACCCAGCGCCAGCTTGGCAGCCACAAATGCCAGGGGGTATCCCGTTGCCTTGGACGCCAGAGCCGATGAGCGGCTAAGGCGGGCATTGACCTCAATGACGCGGTACTCTTCGCTGGCCACATCAAGGGCATACTGAATATTGCATTCTCCCACAATCCCTAAATGCCGGATGATCATGATGGCCATTTCCCTCAGAAACTGGGATTCTCTGTTGTTGAGTGTCTGTGTGGGCGCCACCACTATGCTTTCCCCGGTATGTATCCCCAGCGGATCAAAGTTCTCCATGTTGCACACGGTGATGCAATTGTCGTACTTGTCCCGCACCACCTCATATTCAATCTCTTTCCATCCCTTAAGGCTTTTTTCCACCAGCACCTGGGGGGCAAATGAAAAGGATTTCTCGGCCAGAACGACCAGTTCTTCCTCATTGTCACAAAAACCCGAGCCGAGTCCGCCCAGGGCATAGGCGGCCCGCAGAATCACGGGATAGCCCAGCTTCCGGGCAGCGCCCCTGGCTTCTTCTACGGAATTGACCGCAACGCTTTGAATTGTTTTGATGCCAATCTGATCCAGCTTACGCACAAAAAGTTCCCTGTCTTCTGTTTCTATGATAGCCTGTATGGGCGTCCCCAGTATTTGCACCCCGTATTTTTCAAAGACTCCCTTGCGGTAAAGCTCTACCCCGCAATTGAGGGCCGTCTGACCTCCGAAAGCCAGCAATATGCCATCGGGTTTTTCCTTTTTAATGACCTGCTCTACAAAAAACGGGGTAACCGGCAGAAAATATACGGTGTCTGCCACGCCTTCCGACGTTTGTACGGTAGCAATATTGGGGTTTATCAGTACAGTACGAATATGTTCTTCACGGATTGCCTTAAGGGCCTGGGATCCGGAATAGTCAAATTCACCGGCTTCCCCGATTTTTAGGGCTCCGGAGCCCAGAACCAATATCTTATCAATCTTCATGCGCTTACAGGGTTTCTGTGAATTGGTCAAACACGGGAACAGTATCGGTAGGCCCGCTGGCTGCTTCGGGATGGAATTGCAGGGCAAAGAATGGTTTGCTCCTGTGGTGTATTCCTTCGTTGGTCCCGTCGTTAAGGTTGACGTACAACGCCTTCCAGTCTTTGCCCAGACTTCCCGGATCCACAACATATCCATGGTTTTGGGAAGTTATGTAACACCTTCCGGTTACCAGATCCTGTACGGGCAAGTTGTGACCCCGATGGCCGTGTTTCATTTTCAATATTTTACCCCCTGCAGCCAGCCCAAGCAACTGGTTGCCCAGGCACACCCCGCAGATGGGCTTGTCTTGTTCCAGGGCATGCTTTATATGGGTAATCGTGGCCTTGCACATGTTGGGATCCCCCGGCCCATTACTTATGAAGATACCGTCGTATTCAAGCGTGGTAAAATCATAATCCCAGGGAACCCTGATTACGGTGACACCCCGGTTGAGCAGGCACCTGATGATGTTGTGTTTGACACCACAGTCTATCAAAACCACTTTTTTAATACCCGGATTGCCCTGGTAGGTGATCACTTCCCGGCAGGAAACAGAATCTGCCATGTTGCCAAAGGCAGGGCCGAATAAGGGAACCGCAGAGGGATCATCCCCCCGGAGAACGATTTTTCCGTTCATGGCACCCTTATCCCTGAGTAATTTGACCAGGGCACGCGTATCTACATCGTAAATCCCGGGGACCTGTTCTTCAATAAGCCATTGTTCAAGGCTTTCCCTGGCGTTCCAATGGCTGTAAAGGCGGCTGTAATCAAAAACGACAAGCCCGCGGACGTGTATCTTTTCACTTTCCATGTAAAGAGAAAGGCCCTGACTGTCTGTTGTCCTTTCCGGAACGCCGTAATTTCCCACCAGGGGATAGGTCATCACCAGGATTTGTCCCATATAGGAAGGATCGGTCAAAGACTCGGGGTATCCCGTCATGGCCGTATTAAAAACCACTTCTCCTGAAACAGATTTTCTATAACCGAATGACCATCCTTCAAAAACCGATCCGTCTTCCAGGATAATACGTGCTTTGTTCATCATGCCGTGTTAAAAACCGCGCAAAGTTATGTTTTTTTTAAGTCTTATATCACGTGAAGACGATCCTATGCGTAATTCCACTTCACCCGGCTCAAGTGCCCAGTCGCCTGCGGCCTCGTTCCAGTACATCAGCTGGTTTACGGGCACCTTCAGGGTAATGCGGGCAGATTTACCGGGTTTTAATTCTACGTCTCTGAAAGCTTTCAGTTCGTTTTCAGGGAATTCCACATTGGATCCGGGACGGTGTACATACAGTTGCACCACCTCGCGGGCAGGGTATTTCCCGGTATTGGTCAGGTTGAAGGTTACCGTCACTACATCCCGGGCCCGGTAAGTTGATTTTCCGGTTCGTGGCGAATCATACTCAAATGTAGTATAGGAAAGTCCATGTCCGAAAGGATACAGCGGATCAATTTTCCGGGAATCAAACCAGCGGTACCCCACATAAATATCTTCTGAATAATGTGCTTTGTCATAATTGGGGTATGTCTGCAAGGCATAAGCCGGTGAATCTTCCAGCCGTACGGGGAATGTGAACGGCAGTTTTCCTGAAGGTACGACGGTGCCCAGAAGTACATCAGCAAGGGCATTGCCGGCCTCGGAACCGTTGAACCACGATACTAGCATTGCCTTTGAGCAAGTCCTGATGGTGCGCAGATCCACCGGAGCCCCGGTAACCACAACGGTCACAATGTTTTCATTGACTTCGGCAATTTTCCGGATCAGCTCATCCTGCAGGGAAGGCAGTATGATGTTCATCCTGTCGGCTCCCTCGGTTTCCACTTCCCGGTTATTCCCGGCAAAAAACAACACAACATCTGCGCCGGCGGCTGCTTCCAGCGCCTGGGCAAGCATTTCCTGATCCAGCCGGTTTCCTGCCGCTGCGCTGCCTTCAAGCGTACCTCCGGTGCCTGTGAGCATTACGCCACCCAGAATGCCCCCACGCTCCCTGTCCTGTCTGGAATAGCCTATGTAGCCACGGGCAAATACCAGCGTGGCGCGGTCACCTGTCTTCTGCTCCAGGGCTTCCAGGGGAGTGACCTCGTAGCGGGCCTTTACCCCTGCTCCAATACCTCCGGTGGCATGTTTCTGTATGGCATTGTCCCCTATGACTGCAATTGTTGGTTTCTTTTCAAGGTCCAGAGGCAGCAGGGATCCCTCGTTTTTAAGCAGGACTATGGCACGGGAAGCGATCTGATAGACCATTTGCCCGTGTTCAGGTGTGCTTACAGGATTCATATGCGATGTTTCCTCTACCGGGTCAATGGCCAGTCGAACCCGAAGAATATTACCCACTTTCCGGTCTATGATCTCTTCAGGGACTGCCCCGCTGCGTACAGAATCCAGCAGGGCTTTGCCAAAAAACCTGTCTCCCGGCATTTCCACATCCAGTCCTGCAAGGGCTGCCTGTACGGTACTGTGTGTTCCGTACCAGTCAGAGATGACCATACCACGGAATCCCCATTCCTGCCGCAATATTTTGTTGAGCAGGGTCTCATTCTCGGCACACCAGGTTCCACCCACCTTGTTGTATGCAGCCATGACGCCCAGGGCTCCTGCTTCCTCAACGGCTGCCCGGAAAGGAGGCAGGTATATCTCGCGCATGGCCCGGTCGCTGACCTTCACATCTACCATGCCCCGGTTGTTTTCCTGGTTGTTCAGGGCATAGTGTTTGATACAGGCGGCAGCTCCGTTGTCCTGGACCCCCCGTACATAACCAACGGCAAGGCGGGAACTCAGCAACGGGTCTTCGCTAAGGTATTCATACGTCCTGCCACCCGTAGGAATGCGCTGGATATTGATGGCTGGCCCAAGGATCATATCCTTTCCCCGGGTCCTGGCTTCTTCTGCCATCCCTTTTCCATAAAGATAAGCCATCTCCTCGCTCCAGGTGGCGGCCAGGGCCGAACCGGTGGGAAAGAACGTAGCCGAGTCTGTGGTCAGGCCCAGCGGTCTCCAGGAACGGGGTTCCAGCTCCTCACGAATGCCAAACGGACCGTCTGCATATTTTACAGGAGCTATATCCAGGCGTTCCACGCCGGCAGAAGTGAACATGGTCTGGCCATGCAGCATGTCCACTTTTTCCTCAAGTGTCATTTGTGCCGTCAGATCCTTGATTTGTTTTTCAATATCGGCACTGCAGGCAGCCAGCATGCAAATGCCCGTGAATATTGCAAGTTTTTTCATAAGACAAATATAATCATTCAAAAAAAACAAATGTTTATATTTGTATACTTACACCAAAACCATATGATCATGAAACGTATAGGCATCCTGGCCTTTTTACTTTTTTCCACCTTGTTTCTTTTTGCACAGCGCCCCTATTTCTGCATAACGGAAGGAACGACCCTGGAATACGAAAACTACGGACAAACCAGGAACGTTGACGGATACTTCCAGATGAATATCCGGCAGGTCAGCGGGATCGATGGTAATTACACCATAAACTATGCGATGACTCCCTTTAACCCCGACCGGACACCCTCCTTTGATCCTGTGGAAATGACCATGTCCATTAAGGACGGGGCCATGTCTGCCATGTTTGGTTCTATTTCCCTGATGGAAGTGAGCGGTGATATTCCCGTCATACCCTCCCTAATGGCAGTGGGACAGGAACTGGGCGGCTGATTGATGAAAATCAGTGCCATGGGCTTGAATTTCACCGCTGAAATTCTCTCTCACAACGTCATTGGCCGGGAGGAGCTCACCACCCCTGCCGGAACGTTCAAATGTTATATTGTTGAAATGGTAACCCAAAGCAATGTGCTTATGCAAAAGGTTGTTTCCACCACCAGGCAATGGTATGCAAGGGGCATAGGCAGTGTAAAATCGGAAACTTTTGACGATAGTGGTAAGATGACAAATTCCCAATTACTCATAAAAATAAACTGATCATGAAACGATTACTGTTAATTGTAATGATTATGGGACTGGTGCCTGCAACAAGCCAGGCACAATCCATCCTTCACCGGCTGGAAAGAGCGGCCAGGAATGCGGCGGAACGAACAGCTGAACGCAAAGTGGAGGAAAAAGTGGAAGAAGGCGTTTCCAGGGCCATAGACAAGGCTTTTGAAGAAAAAGAGAACAAAGAGGAAAACAAGGCAGATACAACCGGAAAAACAGACAAGAACAAAAACACCCGGTCTGCTACCCGAAGGGCCCCTGAAAATCAGGACTTGCAGTACGATGACTGGGATCTGGATGATCAGGACAAAGAAATGGCAAGACGAACCGGGCAGTCCGGTTCGTACCAACGTGCCCCGGACAACGTTACTGGCAACCAGGCACCGGCTTACTGCCGCTCTTCCGATCCGGCTTCCCCTGCTTCCGGCCGCTCTTCCGACCCGGCGTCACGCCAAACATCAGCTTCGGTAAGTCCCCAAAACAGGCGGGCCGCGATGGAATGGGCAAAATCTGACTTTGTAGCGGGCGATGTTATCTTCTTTGAAGACAACCTGGCAGGCGAAAAACTGGGTGAATTCCCCTCCCGGTGGGACATTATTGAGGGAAATGCCGAGATCGTACGCGTTGACGGGGAAAACGCCATCATGCTGCTGGACGATGCCCGCATTGCTCCTTTTATGAGCGACCAGCAAAGATACCTTCCGGAAGACTTTACCCTGGAATTCGATTTCTACCTGGCACCCTGGGAAGAGGCGTTTGAGGAAACAGGGGAATATCCCTATAGTGACTACATCCTCAATATGTTCAACGATTATGGCGGAGAATGGGACACGGTTACCATGCAGGTTGTTGAAATGGCTATGGATCCCCGCGCAAAAAACCTTTTATTCTTCTACCATTCCGGAAGTTACGACCACCGTGATGCCAGCCTGGAGCATGTGGACTACCATTACGGCGGGTGGGTCCATTTTGCGCTTTCTTTTAATAAACGGGCAATGAAAGTATACCTGGACGGTGTACGGGTCATCAACCTGCCCAACGTGGCGGCTCCGCAACGGTTCGAGATTGGCCAGGGCTGGGGAATAGAAAACACCTGGTATATCCGGAACATCCGCCTTGCCAAAGGAGCCGTGCCCCTGTACGAGCGCATGATGCAGGACGGAAAATTCATTAGTTACGGGATCACCTTTGACGTTGCCAAAAGCGTCATCAAGCCCGAATCGGCCGGAGAACTGAACCGCATTGTGCGACTGATGCAGGAAAACCCCTCCCTGCGCTTCAGCGTGGAGGGCCACACCGATGCCACCGGCTCGGCGCCTTCAAACCAGAAGCTTTCCGAGGCCCGTGCCGAGGCCGTTGTTGCCCGCCTGGTGGAAATGGGCATTGACCGCAGCCGACTTTCGGCCAAAGGCCTCGGCCAGAACAATCCAATCGCCGACAACTCTACCGACGAAGGCCGCGCCAGGAACCGCCGGGTAGAATTTGTGAAACTGTAAGCACTGCCAAGTGCAACAGCTATGTACCTGCCTGCGGGCAAACTTGCGAACAAGCTATATCATTCAATACCAACTCGTGCATACCACCTTCCACGGTTAACCGGGTTCCTTTCAACAGGACCCGGTTTTCCTTTTCTTTGGATTGTACAACGGGGTTCCCAGTATTTGCCACAGACGGTCGCTGCCACCACAAGGGTTGGATAGCTATTTCTTTAGGCCGAGGCTTCAACTGCTAGTGTGATAATTACTTGATAAGTCAACTATAAAATAGTATCTTTGCCCTATGGCAAGGAAAATAGTACCCAT
>MWDM01000063.1 GCA_002070565.1 Bacteroidetes bacterium ADurb.Bin139 | reverse complement strand
GAAATCGGCTCCCACCCGGTCCATTTTGTTGACAAAAGCCAAACGGGGGATGCGGTATTTGTCGGCCTGGCGCCAGACGGTTTCTGTCTGGGGCTGCACGCGTCCCACTGCGCAGAACGTAGCCACGGCACCATCCAGTACACGAAGGGAACGTTCAACCTCGACGGTAAAATCCACATGGCCCGGGGTATCTATGATATTGATCTGGTACTTGTTCCCACAACTGTTCCAAAAAGCCGTGGTGGCAGCCGAGGTAATGGTGATACCGCGTTCCTGCTCCTGAATCATCCAATCCATAGTGGCAGCCCCTTCGTGAACCTCTCCAATCTTATGGGTCTTACCCGTATAATAGAGAATGCGCTCAGACGTGGTTGTCTTACCGGCATCTATGTGGGCCATGATGCCAATATTCCTTGTATATCTTAAATCTCTTGACATTTTCTGGTGCTCAGAGACACTCCCGGTTTAGAAACGGAAATGGGCAAAGGCCTTGTTGGCTTCTGCCATCTTGTGCATGTCTTCTTTACGCTTGAACGCGGCACCTTCGCTGTTATAGGCAGCTATGATCTCGGCGGCCAGTTTATCGGCCATGGAATGCGCTGAGCGTTTGCGGGCGTAATTAATCATGTTTTTCATACTTAATGAAATCTTCCGCTCAGGACGCACTTCTGTAGGCACCTGGAAGTTGGCTCCTCCCACGCGGCGGCTTTTTACTTCCACTTGCGGGGTGATGTTTTCCAACGCTTTTTTCCAAATGTCTAAAGGAGCCTTCTCAGAATCTTTCATTTTCTCACCCACGATATCCAATGCATCGTAAAAAATACCGTAGGCAATACTCTTCTTTCCCTGAAGCATCAAATTGTTCACAAAACGCGTAACAAGCACGTCGTTGAACTTGGGATCAGGAAGTAGAATCCTCTTTTTAGGCTGGGTTTTTCTCATTGGTTTAAAAGAATTAAAAAATGATTATTTCGCTTTGGGGCGTTTTGCTCCATAGAGCGAACGGGATTGCGTTCTGCCTTCCACACCCGAGGTTTCCAAAGCACCTCTGAGTACGTGATAGCGAACACCGGGCAGGTCCTTTACACGTCCTCCGCGCACCAGAACAATTGAGTGCTCCTGAAGGTTGTGTCCTTCTCCGGGGATATAAGCGTTGACCTCTTTCTGATTGGTCAGGCGTACCCTGGCAACCTTACGCATGGCAGAGTTCGGTTTTTTAGGGGTGGTGGTATAGACACGTACACAAACGCCGCGTTTCTGAGGACAGGCGTCCAAAGCGCGCGATTTGCTTTTTTCTATCACACGTTCCCTTCCTTTACGGACTAATTGTTGAATTGTTGGCATAATGTGTTGTTAATCTTTGCTTTATGTATTTTCCTGTGCGTAAAACGGGTTGCAAAGATAGGATTAATTTTCTGAATTAAAAAAATAACTTTTACTTTTACACCCATGAAATTAAGCAATCCCGGAGAGGCCATCAGCCCCCGCATTGCCTTGCTGCGGCAGGCATCTTACCAGACAGCCCCTTTTCTGAGCGTAGAAAGGGCACAAATCGTAACCCGGTTTTACCGCCAGAACCAGGAGCGTTATCCCACCCCGGTTTTACGGGCTTTATGTTTCCGGGAATTATGCCTAAAGCAAACCATTTACATTGGAGACCAGGAGCTTATTGTGGGGGAACGCGGGCCGCGTCCCAAGGCTGTTTCTACGTACCCGGAACTCACCTGCCACAGTGTGGAAGACCTATGCACCCTCAACGCCAGGGAACTGCAGCAATATACGGTAAGGGAAGAGGATATCCGCATATACAAAGAAGAGATCATACCATTCTGGAAAGGAAAGACGCAAAGAGACAAACTTTTCTCTATCCTCCCCCGGGATTGGAAGCTGTTGTACGAAAGCGGTCTTTTTACAGAATTTGCCGAGCAGCGGGCTTACGGCCACACCGCCCTGGACGGGAAGATCTACCGCACCGGGATGAACGACTTCAGGGAACAGATTGCCAGGGCCCTGGCTGTGGCTGGACCGGAAGTGCACGCTCCGGCAGGGGAGGCAGACGCCCACATGGCAGCAGGCGCCCCGGCTCACAGCAGGAAAGATATGCTACAAGCCATGGATATTGCCTGCCAGGCTATTGTGATATTTGCAGAGCGACACGCAGCGCTTGCAGAAGAAATGGCCGCTGCCTGCCGCTCGGAAGGAAATATGAGCAGGGCTACAGAACTGGAAGAAATTGCCCGAATCTGCCGCCGCGTGCCGGCCCATGCCCCGCAAACCTACCACGAAGCCATCCAGGCCTATTGGTTCGTACACCTGGGCACCATCATGGAACTGAACGGATGGGATGCCATGAACCCGGGACACCTGGACCAGCACCTGGAACCTTTTTACCTTAAGGAAACACAAGCCGGCACCTTGTCCGACACTTTTGCCCGTGAACTGATGGCCTGCCTGTTCATCAAGGTGAACAACCATCCCGCACCTCCCAAGGTGGGTATTACCGCCAGTGAAAGCGGGACCTACAATGACTTTACCAATATCAATATTGGCGGTCTCCGCCCGGACGGGACAAATGCCGTAAGCCCTGTCTCGTATATAGCACTGGACACGCTGGAAGAACTGCACCTGCTTCAGCCTGGCCTGTCTGTTCACATTGCCTCTTGTACACCGGAACGTTTTGTGTCGGCAAGCACCCGGGTCATTAGCAAAGGATACGGTTACCCGTCTGTTTTTAATCCGGATCTTTACATCCGGGAGCTCCTGCGTCAGGGAAAATCCCTGCAAGATGCCCGTGAAGGAGGTTGCAGCGGGTGTGTGGAAGTGGGGGCTTTTGGCAAAGAGGCTTATTTGCTTACCGGGTACCTGAATGTAGCCAAGGTGCTGGAAATCACACTATATAATGGGGTTGACCCTGTATGCGGCCGTCAGGTTTCCCTGCAGACGGGCCCGGCCATAGGGTTCAGAAGCTTTGAAGAATTATATCAGGCTTTCCTGGAACAGCTCCGATACATCATAGATACTAAGATCCGGGGTAACCTGCTTATAGAACGCCTGACAGCCAGAGGCACGCCTGCCCCGTTCCTGTCTGTTCTCATAGACGACTGTATAGAAAAAGGAAGAGATTATTACGACGGGGGGCCGCGTTACAACACTTCCTACATCCAGTGCACAGGCCTGGGCAGCGTCGCAGACAGCCTGTCCAGCCTCAGGAAACACGTCTTTGAAGATAAGAAGTGGACCCTGGAACAGCTGCTCCGGGCCATGTCCTGCAATTTTGAAGGGGACGAGCCCATGCGACAGTTCATTCTTAACAAAACCCCCTTCTTTGGCAACGACCTGGACTATGCAGACGACCTGGCCGTTCGGGTATACAAAGACCTGTTCCGTCTGATTGACGGAAAGCCCAATACGCGGGGCGGATTCCATCACATAGACATGCTTTCCACCACCTGCCACGTGTACTTCGGGACCATTACCGGTGCATTGCCCAATGGCCGCAAGGCAGGCAAACCGCTATCGGACGGCACGTCACCCTCCCACGGGGCAGATACCAAAGGACCCACAGCCGTAGCCCTTTCCCTGGGAAAACTGGACCAGTCCCTTTCCGGCGGCACCCTGCTGAACCAGCGCTTTTCTCCTCCCATGCTCAGGACTGACGAAGAAAGAAAAAAACTGGGCAATCTGATCCGTTGCTATTTTGAGCTGGGTGGCCACCACATCCAGTTTAACGTGGTAGATACCAAAACGCTTCTTGCCGCTCAAAAAGAACCCGAACTCTACCGGGACCTGATGGTAAGGGTTGCCGGTTACAGTGATTATTTCAATCACCTGGCACCTTCGCTGCAGGAAGATATCATCACCCGCACCCTGAATGAGGAGTTCTGAATCCATGACACCCAAAGGCTGCATTTTTGATATCCGGCGGTACGCCATACACGACGGGCCGGGCATACGCCTGAATGTTTTTTTCAAAGGCTGCCCCCTACGCTGCCAGTGGTGCCACAATCCGGAAGGTCAGGAGCCGTTGCCCGGACTGATTTTCAACCAGGCGCGCTGCCTGGATTGCGGGGCCTGCAAAGACTACACCCTGCCCCATGCCTGCCCTTCCGGAGCCCTTGAAACGTGTGGTACCTGGTTGGACGCAGAGCAGGTACTTCATACGGCGCTGCGGGAAAAAATATTTTTTGACCGCTCCGGGGGCGGTATTACCTGCACCGGAGGCGAACCGCTCATGCAGTCTGAATTTCTTGTGAGCCTGCTGGCTGCCTGCCGGGAAAAAGGAATCCATACAGCGGTGGACACCTGCCTGTACGCCCCGGAAATAGTTCTTCTGCAAGTCATTCCTCACACCAGCCTGTTCCTGGCCGATCTCAAGGTCATGGACCCTGCCTTACACAAACAATACACCGGGGCAGATAACACCGTTATCCACAGCAACTTGCGTGTTGTCGCCCGTTCGGGAGTACCCTTTGCCCTGCGCATACCCCTTATTCCCGGGGT
The DNA here is from genome assembly GCA_002070565.1 of Bacteroidetes bacterium ADurb.Bin139. Taxonomy (GTDB): domain Bacteria; phylum Bacteroidota; class Bacteroidia; order Bacteroidales; family UBA932; genus DMER64. The sequence continues at coordinate 4,816 of MWDM01000063.1, read as the reverse complement.
AAACGACACCCGGGCCGAACTTGAGGCCATGACCGCCTTAGCGCTGGAGCTGCAACGCACGGGCAATCTGACGGCCATCCACCTGCTTCCCTACCACGACTACGGAAAAGAAAAAAGATACCGGATCCTGGGGGGCAGGACTCCTTTCCAGGGGAACTTCTCCTCCCCACCGGAAAAACAAGTACGGGCCATACTTGGCGACTTCCACAGACAAGGACTTCCTGCACTCAGGGGCGGTTGACCCATCCCCGTCCACTAAGGCAGGACAGCAGTCCTTCCGGGCGCAACATTAGTTCCAAATTAAAAGAGTCGGAAGCAGCAGCAACGATCCGGCCACAATCAGTCCAAGGATGAAACGCCACACCCACCTGACCCAGCGGGTATAGGGAATCCGGGCAACCCCCAGTACTGCCATAAGCACCCCTGAAATGGGTGTGATCATATTGGTAAAACCGTCCCCAAACTGGAAAGCCAGCACCGTGGCTTGTCGTGACACCCCCACCAGGTCACTGAATGGCGCCATGATGGGCATGGTCATGGCCGCTTTGGCCGAGGCAGAAGGAATGAGCATGTTGATGGCCGTCTGGATCAAATACATGACCTGCAGCGAGCCTGCACGACCGACCGATTCCAGGCCTCCGGCCATGGCAAACAGTATCCTGTCCATGATCCTTCCCTGTTCCAGGATCTCTACGATCCCGGCAGCCAATCCCACAATCAGCGCCGCTCCAAGGATGTCCCTGGCACCTTCTGTCAACTGTTGGGCTATGGTGTTTGCACCGTAGCCGGCTGCTATTCCGCTCAGTATCCCCAGGGCGAGGAAAAGACCGGCGATCTCGCTGATATACCAGTTATAGCCCAAAACACCAACCAGCAGGAAAAGAACAGCGAATAACACAAAATGACGGACAAGGCGGGCAGGTGTTTCCTGTTTATTCTTACCCGTAAAGATTTTCAACCCTCCTGCAGCGTACATGAAGGTCAGAACTGGGAGAAGCCCGGGAACTTTCAGCTTCCAGGCCCCAAGGACTATCATGGTGGATGGACTGGAAATGGAAAAGGCTGTCAGGGCGGCCAGCACCAGGAAGAAAGCGATCCGGGCTGCCCATGGGGTTTTTACCCCTTCAGCAGGGTTTTCTGCTGCCATTTCCACCCCGGCATTAAGGGTGGCCTTGCGGCAGGTGTCCTTTTCCCACATGGGCGAAGCTTTTGGATCCCGCTTCACTTTATGCGCATACCGCAGCACAAAGGCAATTGTTCCGGTGGTCAGCACTGCCCAGCAAACCAGGCGGTAACCCATTCCGGAAAAAATGGGCAACCCCGACAAGTCCTGGGCTATTCCCACGGTGAAAGGATTCATGAAAGCCCCGGCAAAACCCACATGAGCGGCCACATACACCATGCAAACCCCCGTTATGGAATCATACCCCATGGATAAGGCGAGTGGAATAATCAGGGCTGTAAAAGCTATGGTCTCTTCGCTCATCCCGAAGACTGCCCCAAAAAGACTGAAAAGCAGCATCACAGAGACAATCACCAGGTTATTCACTCCCAGGCGGCGCAACAGCGGGAAACGTTCCAGGCGGGCGGCATGTTCCAGAAACGACCTTATGCCGCTGTCTATGGCGCGTGTTTGGTTGATTACCCAAAAAGCAGCCCCCACGCATAAAATGAATGCAATAATCCCGGCCTGACGGACAAACCCATTGTAAAAAGCGGTGAATACCTGCCACGTCTGGGGACGGGAGTCTGCCCTTTGAAATATTCCGTCAACATACTGTCCTCCGGGCAGAAACCAGGTAAGCATGGCTGCAAGCATAATAAGCACAAAGACAATGACCACCGGAGCCGGGAACTTTTTCTTCATGAGCAACTAATTTCCAAGCAGTTTTAGGGACAGCATGAATTGATTGGTTGATTTCTCGCCTGCCCGGAACATTTTCGCATAACCCAAAGACCAGGTCGTCTTGAGATAAGAAAACAAGACAAGCTGGATATCAATCTGTCCGCCACAGTTGAACACATGGGCCGTCTGCAGGCGGTGGTCAAAGCCAGTCATAAGGTGAGCCCCGAAAAGGGAGGGTTTAATATAGGTGGGATACAGCCAGGTAGTGCCCACATTACGAAGCCGGATGGGCATAAGGTTCAATTCCCCCATAGTCCTCACATAGGTATAGGCAGGGATCTGGTTTATCCGGGCCCCCGGGAAAGACAAGGTATTGCGGTATTGCCCGGACGGCTGCCAGTCTACGTAATTGTTCCCGAATCCTCCAAAATAGAAATAGGACAAACTGGATTCACGGTCACCCAGGGAAATGCCCACACTGTTGCGTATCCAGAAACTGGTGTTCCGGATGAAAGGGATCAGGAAACCCACGCTCTGATCCGAAACAAAGGAGGGATACAATCTCTTTTGTGCCAGGTAGGTGGTGGCGCTTATATCCCAGCAGTAGCCCAGCTCGTCATCCACGCCTCCCAGAGTCTTGCGCAGCTTGGATATACCAAAGGCAACAGAGGCTGCCTGCATGTTCCTGATGGGTGCTTCAATTTCCTGGTAAACAGGAAGGACTTCCAGCATGCCATAGGTAAACACAGAAGCATCTACATAATACCTGAAGGGGTCTTTCAAGGTAAAAGCCCTATGGTATCCCAGCCCTACGGAATACCCGGCCCTGCTTCTTTTTGTGGGTCCGAAAATATCGTAGAAATGCGTTGGGTTGTAACTGGCTTTCAGGCGCCAGCCCCAGAATTTCCATTCCAGCATGGCATGGAACTTTTGTTCTATTCCATAAGAGCTCCAGGGGGAAATTGCCAGAAACAGGTTGATATTGCTCACCCCTACCGGATCCCGCCAGTTGAGCCGATACCCAATAGCCACTGTGTTTTTGAATCCGGCAATATCGGGGTAAGCACCGGCTATCTTCATCTCTTTAAGGGGCCTGTAGCGTGTTTCGGTAATGGAATCGTTGACTCCTTCCAGGGCCGAGGCGGGGGGCAGGGACCACGCTTCCACCTGGGGGTGGGACTGGTGGACCATGTTGCCCAGGAAGCTGATGGCGTTGGCGTCTTCCATCACCGTGACGGGCATAATCCCGGGACGCATACCGTCCCTATGGTATTCAAGCACCAGCAGCGAATCTTCCGCCACCTGGATTGGGGCAAAAAGCCCCGTAGCCGTATTGGATAGCAATTCCATGTTCCTGTCTTCAAGGCCTATTCTCCAGACATTGGAAACACCTGTATAGTAAGACGTTCCTACCAGGTGACGGTCATCGGCAGAGAACCTGAACTGTGTAAGTGTGTTGTCCTCCAGTTCCATGATGGTTTCCATATTGCTCTTTCCGGCATCCAGGGCTTCCAGGTCAAAGAGGACCAGGGACTGTTCGCCCCTTATGCCTGACAGGGTGGCGCATAATAATTTTCCCGAATTGGAAATATCGGGATCCAGGAGAATCTGACCAAAAGGTACCGTATAGACAGGGAGTATCTTGTCGTAAGGCCAAGGCATCTTGACCAGGATGGAGTAGCCGTTGTCGCTCTGAATCCCCCACAGAGACTTATCCGCCGGGTTGAAGACCAGGTCACCGGCCCGGGTGATTTTGCTAAGCACCTTTTTTCTTCCCGTCTTTACGTCAACTTCCACCAAATTCCGGTAATTGCTGCTGTGTTCGGAAACATAGATCTTTTCGTCCCCGGCATTGTAAGCCAGGTGTGTGGTATAATAAAGTTTGGGAGAATCCAGGGTGGCCACTTTCCGGACAGCGCCGGTTGCCCTGTCTATCTCGGCAATTTGAGAAATAATGCCCGGATGGTTTATGGCGGCATAGATTTTCCCGGTCTTGGGATTGTATTCCGGCCTGGAAATGTTACCCAGGGGCTGTTGGGTAACAGGGCGCAGGGTAGTCAGGGGAAATTCCCTTATACGGGCCAGGGTGTTCTGCTGAAAATCATACTCCCAATCCATCCACTCCTGCCAGACTTCCCTGACCGGCCGGCCGTATACTTTCCGGAACTGCCCGGCATAGAATGCCCGGGAACTGTCGGAACGGATATAAAAGTCTTTCAGCCTGTCTATCCCGTATTGGTAGGCCAGGTATGTCACAAACCGGGTCCCGTACAAATAGGAATTGGCTCCCACCTGGAAATCCTCTGTGGTCCCTTCCGTATCAAGCCCTACCAGGGAATAGAGCTCCTCCTTGCCTTCAACGATGCTACGGAAGTACATCTCGTCATAAAAGCCCATGGCCCTTCCGAATCCCCCGGACATCCAGGTTTCCATGAAGCAGGCTATCCCCTCGTGGTACCAGCGGGGCGCATACCAGCGGGGGGTGGTAAAATAGCTCCACAGGGCCGATATTGGGTACTCATCGGCCATTATCACCTTTCCCTGGAGGAATTTACGGAATTTCGCGTCCCTGGTATTGGGTTTTTCAGAGAGGACAATATGTGTCAGCTCATGGTTGAACAGCCATTGAAACCGTTCGTTGGAAGGGATAATGCTGAATGCCAAACTATAAGGTTCAATTCCCAGGATGACCTGGTTATAAGGCATAGCAACGGCTCCGCCATGTCCGGTATCTTCAAAGTCTGTCAGGAAAACATACGTTGTTGTGTCCCGGTAAGACCAGAAGCGCTTGTGAAAATCCATGGCATTCAGGTAGGTCTGTCTTACGTGCGGCACTATGTAGGAATACCTGTTCCCGAAATAGACCAGGTGCAGGTTGTCTTTTTTAACGCTGTTAATGAGCTGTGCACGCAAAATCCCGGGCGGGCCCGGGATAATGACTACCAGTAGTAATATGATGGCTTTGAACTT
>MWDM01000062.1 GCA_002070565.1 Bacteroidetes bacterium ADurb.Bin139 | reverse complement strand
AGCAGAGCGGAATCTGAAACTTGAAAAAGAAGTACCCGGACCCCTGGACAATACCTACATGACCACCAACAGCCTCATAGAACCGTCTTATAGGTGGGTCAATTACAACAACCGTCAATTCGTGGAAATCCGCGGATTATGGGACGTGAAAAATGATTTTATGGGTGGACCTTTTGTCGCTCATTGTTTTTACGACAAGGCCAGTCAGAGTGTTGTTGTTCTGGAAGCTTTTGTATATGCACCAAAGTATCCCAAACGTAATTATTTACGACAGGTAGAGTCTATTATCTATTCTTTCGAATGGCAAAATGAATAAAATAATTTGTGGGTAAGAAAATTCGTTTTACCTTTGCGCTCCCAATTTGGCCAGTTCGTCTAACGGTTAGGACTCAAGATTTTCATTCTTGCAATAGGGGTTCGATTCCCCTACTGGCTACAAAACTATAAACTAGAATAATGGCACATCACGCATCAGCAGAAAAACGCGACCGTCAGAATATTAAAAGACGTCTTCACAACAGGTATTATGCCCGGACAACACGTAACGCCATAAAAGCCGTTCGTAACACCACAGATAAAGAAACGGCTGTTGCCATGTTGCCGGAAGTATTCTCTATGATAGACAAACTGGCCAAGATCAATGTTATCCACGACAATAAAGCAAGCAACCTAAAAAGTGGTCTGAGTGCTTATGTAAGCAGATTGGCCTGATTTACACTTTTTGTCCTGATTTTTACAGAATGCTTTCCAATTTTTGGAAAGCATTGTTGTTTTTAATCATGGAAGGGAATTTGAAGATCACAAATTGGGCTAAGGAAGACAGGCCCCGGGAGCGGCTTTTGAACAATGGCCCGGCTTCACTTACAAACACCGAACTGCTGGCAATTCTACTGAGAACGGGTACAGATAAGGCAAATGTCCTGGATTTGGCCAGGAACCTTTTAGCCGGGCATGGAAACCAATTGTATGAGCTGGTACGTTCTCCGGTTGAAAAAATGACCAGGATCAAGGGTATAGGCACGGCCAAAGCAGTGACGCTTTGCGCTGCTTTTGAGCTGGGAAGGAGGGCGCAGATACCGGTGGAAAGGCCTGCTGCCATTACCTCGGCAGGTGAAGTGGCCCGGATTATGATCCCCATGCTCAGGGATCTGACATACGAAACATGCTGGGTACTTTTTTTTGACGCAGCCAGGAAACTCATTGGAAAAGAACAGATCAGCAGCGGGGGCTTGAACGCAACCATAGTAGATGTACGGATGATCCTTAAAAAAGCACTGGATAAACTTTCCTGTGAACTGATCCTGGTTCACAACCATCCCTCGGGCAGCAACAGGCCCGGCCGTCAGGACAGGGTCCTGACCCAAACCCTGAAAGAGGCGGCCAGGATGGTGGATCTTCATCTGATAGATCACATTGTAATAGGGGGAAACGGGTACTTCAGTTTTGCCGAGGAGGGACTCTTGTAATTCCGGGGACTTTTGTACCTTTGACAAAAATAATCCCCTTATGATAACGCATATTTTTTCGGAAAAGGATTCCTTTTTCAATGTGGTTCTGGCACAGCTGCGTGATGTTAACATACAAAAGGATTCCCTGAGGTTCCGCTACAACCTGGAACGCCTGGGTTATATGTTTGCCTATGAAATTAGCAAGACCCTTTCCTACAGAGAAGAAGAAGTGCATACTCCTCTGGGGATAGCAAAAAGCAGGGCGCTGAACGACCAGGTTGTTCTTGCAACGGTGCTGCGCGCCGGGTTGCCAATACATGAGGGAATGCTTAAGCTATTTGACAATGCGCAGAATGCGTTTATTGCTGCATACCGTAAATATGGCAGAAATTATAAATTCACCATACAACTTGAATACCTGACCAGTCCTTCCCTGGACGGAAAGGTGCTGATCCTCTCTGATCCCATGCTGGCCACCGGTTCTACCATCCTGCTGACGTACCAGGAACTGGTTCAGCAAAAAGGAACACCTAAGCACTGCCACATAGTATCTCCCATTGCATCCCGTGAAGGACATGAGTACCTGTGCCGGAAACTGCCTCAAAAGGGCATAACCATATGGCTGGGGGCCATAGACGAGGAACTGACCACCAAGTCATACATAGTTCCCGGTCTGGGAGATGCCGGAGACCTTGCTTACGGTGAAAAATAAATCAGGGATAAACCTGGTCCCCTGCGATAAATGTCATGCTGCATCCCGTTTGGGGAATCTCTTCTAAAGGCAGGGTCATCAGATCGCCACTCCAAACCACAAAATCGGCCCACTTGCCGGGCTCTATGGATCCTTTTTCTTTTTCCCGGAATGATCCCCGGGCAGCCCAGATGGTCATACCCCTGAGGGTGTTTTCCCGGGAAATGGCACTTTCCACTTGCCAGCCGCCCTGCGGGTTGAAATTACGGTCCATTCTTGAAATGGCAGCAAAAAAGGTGTATAGCGGATTGATGCTTTCCACAGGGGCATCGGTTCCAAAGGGTGCCCAGCCGGCGGCACAGATCAGGTCCTGGAAGGCATAGGCGCCTTTGACCCTTTCAGGTCCCAGGCGCGCGGCAGCCCATCCCATGTCGGCCGTGGCGTGTGTGGGTTGCACGGAAGGAACTATGTTAAGTGCACCAAAACGTTTGAAATCGCCGGGTGCCACTACCTGAGCATGCTCTATGCGCCAGCGCAGGTCATTCCCCGGTTCCAGAAACAGGGCGTAAAAATCCAGTACTTTTGCCACGCCCTTGTCTCCAATGGCATGGGTAGCTACCTGAAATCCCCTTTCATAAGCCTTTTGGCAGTATTTCCTAAAAGCAGCGTCTTCGGTTACCTGGATTCCGGTGTTGTCCGGATTGTCAGAATATGGTTCATACAGCAGGGCACCGCTTGATCCCAGGGCTCCGTCAATATACAGTTTAACGGCACTCACATCTACCCTTTCGGACCGGTAGGGACGTGCAAAATGTGAGAAATTCTCTTGGGAAGGGTCCATCCAGACATCGGTCCGGAGTCTGAGACTGCCCGTTTTCTGGAGCGAGTCCAGCAACATAATACGATTCAGGGATAAACCTGCATCTGTTACAGAGCCCAGGCCATAAGAAAAACAGAGGTCCTGTGCCTGCAGTATACAATCTACCAGTTCCTGATCACTCATGGGAGGAATGGTTGCATTGAGCCGCTCACAGGTATTCTCCAGGAATACACCGGTAAAGAGTCCCGGGGAGTTGATCAGGGCTTCTCCCGGGGGTATGGAAGGATCCCCGGGGTGCAAACCGGCTAGCTCTATGGCCCGGTCATTTACCCATAAGGCATGATAATCAACCCTGCGCAGGTAAACCGGAATATTTGGGAAAGCTGTATTCAGTTTTTCATTATCAGGAAGGTCTTTGTCTTCCCACAATGTCTGGTCCCATCCATCTCCTACCAGGAAACCGGGCTGGTACAAATCAAAGTGTTTTTGCAAGCGTGCAATAACTTCGTCAATTGAAGCGGCTCCGCGCAGGTCAACGTATCGCAGGCCCTGGGCTACCTGGAATAAATGGCTGTGAGCATCATTAAAAGCCGGGTATACCGGAGCCCCGTCCAGGTTAATCTCCTTACGGCCTTTGAACTGCTCCCGGATTTGTTCTGTAGTTCCGGTGGCCACAAAAATGCCTTTATCCACTGCAAAAGCCTGGCATACGGCAAAGGAGCTGTCTACAGTATAAACTCTGGCATTGTAAACAACCAGGTCTACGGGTCTGCGTGATGAGCAGGAGGCGGGAACAATGAGTGTCATTCCTGTTAAGATGAGTGTAATAAGGTGTTTTTTCATGTCAGATCTGTTTCCTCAGGCGGGCAATGGGAATATTGAGCTGTTCACGGTATTTGGCAACTGTTCTGCGGGCAACCTTATAACCTTTTTCGTTCAGGCAGGCAACCAGCTCTTCATCGGTCAGCGGTTTGCGTTTATCTTCCGCGTCTATGCTCTGGGCCAGGATGTTCTTGATTTCACGGGTGGATACTTCTTCTCCGGATTCTGTCATAAGGCCTTCTGAGAAAAAATACTTAAGGGGATAGATGCCAAAGTGTGTTTGAATGTATTTAGAGTTCACGACCCTGGATATGGTGGATATGTCCAGACTGGTTTTCTCGGCAATATTTTTGAGCACCATGGGTTTAAGCTTGGTCTCATCACCTTCTATAAAGTATTCTTTCTGGAATTCCAGGATGGCTTGCATGGTATTGAGCAGTGTGTGTTGACGTTGCCTGATGGCTTCAATGAACCATTTTGCAGAGTCCAGCTTCTGTTTCACAAAGATTGCGGCTTCTTTGCTTTCCCTTGAACTCTGGCCGGCGGCTTTAAGGAGCATATCGGCATACCGTTTGTTTATACGAAGTTCGGGGACTGAAAACCGGGGCAGCGTTAAAACAGGCTCCCCGTCCTTCATTTCCAGAATGAAATCGGGAACAACCTGCTGTGCTCTGTCTGCGTAGGAATCGTCAACATTGCCGCCCGGTTTTGGATTCAGCCGCAGGATCTCGTCAATGGCTTCCTTAAGCTCATCTTCCGTAATGCCGAGTCTGGCTATGATCTTGTCGTAATGCTTTTTTGTGAATTCGTTAAAATGTTTTTCCAGGATGGTACGTGCTGTGTCCACAGAGGGTTTCTGTTCTTTGTGGCGAAGCTGGATGAGCAGGCATTCCTGCAGGTTCCGCGCTCCTACCCCGGGAGGATCAAATTCCTGGATAATGGACAGGGCCTGTTCAAATTCTTCCGGGCGGACTAACAGTCCCTGGCGAAAAGCCATGTCGTCACTCAGGGTTTCAAAATCCCTTCTCAGATAGCCGTCATCGTCCAGGCTCCCGATAACGAATAGGGCGATTTCCCGTTCTTTTTCTGTAAGTGAGCGGAATCCCAGCTGAGCCTCCAGATGCTGGTGAAAGCTTTCTCTGACCGAAAAAGTGGGAAAATCTTTTTTAATATCCCGTGACTGGTTGTTAACGTATAATTTATAGGAAGGAATGGAGTCGTCCTGGGTGCTGTAATCACTTAAGGATAATTCGTTGTTGTTATCGTTCTCTTCCTCGGCCTCTTTTGTTTCCAAAACAGGATTCTCCTCCAGTTCTTTCCTTACCCTCTGATCCAGCTCCAGCGTTGGCAACTCCAACAGCTTAATGGTTTGTATCTGCAGCGGTGATAATTTTTGTTTGAGCTGCAGTCTTTGTTGTAGTGACTGAGATAACATTTCTTTCAGTTGCTTGTTGCAAATATACACAATTGCATTCTTTTTAATAACTTTGTGCACAGAAAACTTGTCCCCGACCTATGGAACCAATCATTCCGCCAGTCCCCAGGCATTTGATGGAAGAAGAACTGACCAGGGAACGCTTTGTCAGGTATTCTTCCCGTGGAGAGAACAGATTATATGACTTTAACGCGCACGAAGCTCCCAATACCATGAGGGAGGTGGGACGGCTTCGCGAGATAGCATTCAGGGCAGCCGGAGGCGGAACGGGTCTTGCCTCGGACATTGATTCTTACGATGTCAGCCCCCATGTGCCCTACAGGCAGCTGGTGGTGTGGGATCCCAAAAAAAAAGAAATCCTGGGGGGATACCGTTATATCATCGGAGCGGGAATAAAGCCCGAGAACCTGGCCACATATCCCATTTTCAGTTTTTCTGATTCCTTTGTCCATGATTACCTCCCTTATACCATTGAACTGGGCAGGTCGTTTGTACAGCCCAATTACCAGAATTCCAATGAAAACCGCTCCGGTTTGTATGCATTGGACAATTTGTGGGACGGTTTGGGAGCCCTGATTGTACGTTACCCCTGCATGCGTTATTTTTTTGGGAAAGTAACCATGTACCGCACTTATAACCAGCAGGCAAGGAATTGCCTGCTGTATTTTTTAAACAAATATTTTCCCGATTCCGAATCTTTGGCAACTGCCATTGAACCGCTGGATTATAACGTGGAGAATCCTTATTACAAAGATCTTTTCCAGTCCGGTAATTATGATGAAGATTATAAGACCCTGGTACGTGAAGTCAGGGCATATGGGGAAAGGATACCTCCACTGATCAACTCTTATATGAGAATTTCTCCCAATATGCGTGTTTTTGGTACCACGTTAAACGAGCATTTTGGGGGGGTGGAAGAAACCGGGATCCTGATAACCATCAAGGATATGTATCCCGACAGGGTAGGGCGCCACATGCATTCACTCAGAAACTTTGCAGAGAGGGTCAGGCTCAGGTGGTGGAACAAGGACGCGTCAAAAAATGCTCCCTGTGATCAAAGCGGAGGATAAGATATGCCTTCCCGGGTGATGAAAGCCTGAGGATATGTTTTGCGGATCTCTAGCATAAATCGCATAGCTTCGCTTCGTGTGCGGAAATCACCAACAGTAACCTTGAAGTAGGGGTTTTCATACATCCTGTAAACCGCGGTTTCCGGGTACAGGGCCATAAAGGACGTAACTATGCTTTCCGATTCGGCCCGGGCCGTTTGCTTGTTGTCAAAAAAAATACGAACCCGAAAGCCCTGCATCTTATTAGAAGACAGCCTGTTGTTTTCTACATGCCAGTTGACTTTATACCGGATAGAATCTGACTGAACAATCCTCAGACGGTTCCCGTTGGGACCGGTTTTCTGAAAGTGCTCAAACACATCGGTTGTCAGTTCCAGGGTATCGGGTTCCTGTGCCAGGAGACTCCCCGAAAAGAAACCTGCTGCCAGCAGGATCATGATGTATGACACGACACTTCTTTTCATAATTCCAGTAATTGTTTGGCGGGAATGTCGCTAAGATGCAGTTTTCGCTTCACGCCCCCGCTTTTAACCGTGGCATCTATATCAAGCCGTATCTGTTGGAGCAGTGTCTGGTCAAGGTCAATGGCGCCCGAGAAGAGAACAGACATATCGGTGATTTTCATTGACACAATCCCTTCGTTTGTAGAGGTGCTACGGGCATCAAATACCATGGCAGAATCCATTGAAAACATGGCTATCTGCTTGTCTTTAAGCTTTAACGCCCCGTTCATCTGTGTAAGCCGTATCCTGCCCCCGGTAGGGTTGTTCAGGGTTGCACGGATTTTTATGCGGGCCGATGACAAACTGGTCATGTTATACTGGCTGACGGCAATGTTTTCAATAGCAATATCCCGGTATCGGGAACATCCGGCAGCCACCAGAATGGCCAGTATACAAAGGATCAGGCTTTTCCTGTTCATGATGCAAAGGTATACATTTAGGGTGAATATGCTATATTTGTGCCATGATTCCTTTTTATATCGAAACATATGGTTGCCAGATGAATGTCAGTGATTCCCAGGTGGTTTCCAGTATCCTGTCTGATAACGGATACGAACCGTGCAACCGCTGGGAAGATGCCCGTATCGTGCTGATCAACACCTGTTCCATAAGAGAAAATGCCGAAAAACGCGTGATGGCCCGGCTTAATTATTTTGCCCGTGCAAAACGTAAAGATCCGCAGCTCAGGGTTGGGGTGCTGGGTTGTATGGCCACCAGGCTCAGGGATTCCCTGCTTAACCACCCGGCCGTTGATTGTGTTGCCGGCCCCGACAGCTACAGGCTGCTGCCCGGGATGCTGGAAGCAACAGGCTGCCCAAGTCATGACGGGATGTCCGGGATGCGCAGCCAGCCCTTGCCTCGGCCCGTGTTGCCGGAAGCACCACGTGCCCAAAGCTACCCGCCTGCGCCCGGGATGTCCGGCGTGCCCCTGAACGCCCGCATGAACGTGGAGCTTTCTGCCTCGGAAACGTATGCCGATATCAGGCCTTTACGGAATACGACCTGCGGAGTGACTGCTTTTGTAACCATTATGCGCGGATGCAACAACATGTGTGCGTATTGCGTGGTGCCCTACGTGCGGGGCAGGGAAAGAAGCCGCGACCCGCATTCCATTCTGGAAGAGGTTAAGAATCTTGTGGACAGCGGTTATCGGGAGGTAACGCTCTTGGGTCAGAATGTAAACTCCTATTTGTGGGAGCCAAAGGATGGCGCTAATCCTGTTTCGTTCGCCCGGCTGCTGGAACAGGTGGCTTTGGTGTCCCCCCTGCTGAGGGTCCGTTTCACCACTTCACATCCAAAAGACATGCAGGATGATGTGCTGCTGGCCATGGCCCGCTTTCCCAATATATGCAAACACATTCACCTTCCTGTTCAAAGCGGCAGCAACCGGATATTGCAGAAAATGAACCGTAAATACACCCGGGAAAGTTACCTGGAAAGAATTGCCCGCATACGGGAGATCTTACCCGGGTGTGCCATTTCTTCCGATATGATTGCCGGCTTTTGCTTGGAAACAGAAGAAGACCACGCCATGACACTCGGCCTGATGGAAACAGTGCATTATGACCAGGCCTTCATGTTCCAGTACTCCCAGCGTCCCGGCACCCAGGCAGCGCGTCATTACCCCGACGATGTTCCTGAAGAGGTAAAAACCCGCAGGCTTGCCGAGGTTATCGCCTTGCAGAACCGTCTTTCCCTGGAAAGCAACCAGTCCGATGTGGGAAAAGTCTTTGAAGTGCTTGCCGAGGGTGTTTCCAAACGCTCTTCCCGTGCGTTTTTCGGCCGCACCACTACAAACAAGGTCTGTGTATTCCCCAGGGGAAACAGTGCTATAGGGGATTATGTCAGGGTACTGGTAAAATCGTGTACCGCAGCAACACTTAAGGGTGAAATTATCATAGAAAACAATAAATCATGACAAAAATCAAAGCTACTTACCTGGGAGACCTCCACATAGAGGCCGTACACCTGGATTCAGGATCACGTATTCAGACAGATGCCCCGGTTGACAACCAGGGAAAAGGTGCACTTTTTTCTCCCACCGATCTTTTTGCCACATCCCTGGCAGCCTGTATGATGACCATCATGGGCATCTCGGCCCGCAGCTACGGTTTTGCCCTTGAAGGGGCTTATGCCCAGGTGGAAAAAATCATGGCATCTTCCCCCCGCCGGGTGGGCGAAATAATCATAGACCTGTATTTTCCCGATGGCAAAACCTATGGAGAGCGAGAAAAAAGGGTTATTGAAGCCGCTGCAGCCACGTGTCCTGTTGCCAATTCCGTGCATCCGGATCTGAAAAAAACAGTACGGTTTCATTACTAAGAAAAATTAACTACATTTGCTCCCCCCGTTTACCAAAATTGCCCGGATGGCGGAATCGGTAGACGCGCTGGTCTCAAACACCAGTGGCCGCAAGGCTGTGCCGGTTCGATCCCGGCTCCGGGTACTAACGCAAACAACAAAAGCCCTGATTCATAAAGAATTGCAGGGCTTTATTTTTTGACTGGTGTAACTATGGTGAAACATTTCCCATTTTAGGGGAAATCTTTACTACTTTAGTAAATAATTCCGAAACATTTTTCCTT
>MWDM01000061.1 GCA_002070565.1 Bacteroidetes bacterium ADurb.Bin139 | reverse complement strand
CGGAACCATCCTGTACCCTACCGATACAGTCTGGGGCTTTGGCTGTGATGCCTGCAATGCCGGAGCGGTAGAAAAAATTTCTGCCATCAAAGGCCGCACGGCTGCCAAAAATTACATCATTCTTGTGGCAGACCTGAACATGCTTTCGCGCTACGTGGAGCAGATCCCCGGCATGGCCGAAACCCTGCTCCAGGTGGCAGACAAACCCCTGACCATCATATACCCGGGCGGGATCAACCTGGCTCCCGGGGTGACAGCTCCTGACGGGAGCATTGCCATACGAATCCCTGCGCATGATTTCTGCCGCTCCCTGATCCGGAAATTGAAACGGCCGCTGCTCTCTACCTCGGCCAACCTGAGCGGTTCCAAAACTCCGGCCAGGTATGCCGATATTGACAAAGACCTGATAAAACAGGCAGACTGGACGGCCCCCGCCTTCCTGGAAGCAGGTTCCACGGGAAAACCCTCTTCCATCATACGCCTGGGAATAAACAACCAGATTGAGATAATCAGACCATTAATACTTCAGACGAACCATGCACAGAACAGCTATACAGATCCGTTTCAATGACATTGACATGCTGGGGCATATAAACAACGCCATGTTCGGACATTATTGCGATGTGGCGCGATCCGATTTTTTTAAGGCCCAAACCTTCTACCATCCCGATTTTTTTAACAACGAGAAGGTCCTCATCATCGTCCATACCGAATTTGATTTTATGGCACCCTGTTATCTTACCGACTCACTGTTTGTGGAAACAAGCATCCAAAAGACAGGGGAACGAAGCCTGCACTTCCTGCAGGAGATCGTAGACAATAAAGGCAACCTGCGGGTACGTTCACGCAGTGTGATGTCCACTTTCGACAAGACCACCGGAAAATCTTTCCCCTTGTCCGATATCTGGCAGTTCTGACCATCATGCATCTTTTCTATTCACCGCATATCCAAACCCCGGAGCATACGCTTCCGCCCGATGAAAGCCTCCATTGCACCCGGGTATTGCGACTGAAAAAATCCGACACTGTTTACCTGACAGACGGGAAAGGCAGCATGTGCACGGGAAAAGTACTGGATCCCGACCCCGCCGGCTGCCGGATCCGGATCACCCATATCACAGAGAACTATGGTGCACGCCCCTGCCACCTGCACCTGGCCGTCGCCCCCACCAAGAACATGGAACGGTTTGAGTGGTTTGTGGAAAAAGCCACCGAAGTGGGGGTGGACATCATCACGCCCCTGATCTGCGAGCGCTCGGAACGGAAACAATGCAAGACAGACCGCGCCGAGCGCATCGCCATCTCGGCATTAAAACAATGCAAAAGGGCACAAATGCCCGTAATAGAAAAAGCGGTAAAATTTGAAGATTTTTTAAAATCCCCTGCGCTGGAAGGCGCCTCGGCAGCGATTGCCTGTTGCCAGGCACCGGGGGAACGCACACCGGCCGTGCAGTGGATCGGCAAGACGGGGGAAAGGATTGTGGTTCTGATTGGGCCCGAGGGGGATTTTTCTTTTGCCGAGGTGTCCGCCGCCATAGCGGCAGGGTGCACACCCGTGGACCTTGGACCTTCTGTGCTCAGAACGGAAACTGCCGCCCTGGGGGTTATCTTTCTTGTTGCATTCAAATAATTATATTTGTAAAAAACTAGTTGATAATGTCTACTGTATTGATAAAACAAAGGTACGTGGCCCTTGACGTGCTTCGGGGCATGACCATTGCCGGAATGATCCTGGTAAACAACCCGGGCACCTGGAGCCAGATCTATCCCCCGCTGCGTCATGCCCAATGGTTTGGCTGCACTCCGACCGACCTGGTGTTCCCCTTTTTCCTGTTTGTGGTAGGTACGGCCATGGCATTCTCTTTCGCGGGTTTTTTTGACGGGACTGCTTCCATAAAAAGTGGCTATGCAAAATTGTACAAACGGGCTATCCTTATCTTCCTGGTGGGGCTGCTGCTGAATGCCTTCCCTTTCTTTCCCGTAAGACCCGATGCGGAGCTGACCTTCTGGGAAAACCTGGGCCAGTTTTATTCCCGGCTCCGGATACTGGGCGTGCTGCAACGCATTGCCATGGCCTATGCCCTGGGTGGCACCCTGGCCCTGTGGCTGAAAAAGCCGAAGCGGATTGCGGTTGCTTTTGCCGCAACCTTGCTGGTCCACTGGGCATTGCTCTGGTTTTTTGGCGGCGACGATCCGTATTCGCGGGAAACGAACTTTGCGCGCTCCCTGGACCTGTTCCTGCTGGGACCGAAACACCTGTACAAAGGGTATGGGCTGCCTTTTGACCCGGAAGGCGTGCTGGGCATGATCTCGGGAGCCGGCACAGTGCTCATGGGCTACCTGGCCGGGGTGAGAATCCGCAAGAGTACGGAAAAGATCCAGGCCGTGGGATCGCTGTACACCTGGGGGTTGGTGAGCCTGGGCGCGGGTATGGTATGGAGTATCTGGCTTCCCATAAGCAAACCGCTCTGGACCGGTTCGTATGTGTTGTACGCCGGCGGCTGGACCCTGCTCATGCTGGCCTTCTTCATTTACCTGATAGATATTAAGGGGCGCGAAAAGTGGTTCCTTCCCTTCAGGGCACTGGGACTGAACCCGTTGTTTGCCTTTGTGCTTTCCGGGCTTTTTGCCAAGATCTTCGGAAGCATTATCCGCTGGCAAATGGCCGACGGCTCAACCACCACCCCCCTTCGCTGGCTTTATACCAACGTATTTGCAGCCGTCCTGGGAGACAATCCGACCGGCTCGGTGGCCTATGCCATCTTTTACGTGGCCATTTTCACCCTCATGGCCATGGCCCTGTATAAAAAGAAAATCATCATTAAATTATAAATCCTAAAAATCTATAACCATGACAAGTAAACAGATGCTGACCTTCTGCCTGGTTTGGCTTACAGCCATCTCCCTACAGGCACAACCGCAGCAGAGCGTAACATGTGAAAAAGCCAATTACGAGCTGGCCGCTCGGTTTTCCCGCAAAAAAACAGACAAAATGGTTTTCTCCACGGCCGTCAGGGCCAATTGGTTCAGGACATCGGACCTGTTCTGGTACGAATACAAGACTTCGGAAGGAAACAACTGGTACGTGGCAGAGCCGGCAAAAGCCACACAGCAGGAACTTTTTGACAAAGTAAAGCTGGCCGCAGAACTTACAAAGATCACAAAAGACCCGTTCGATGCCCAGAACCTGCCCCTGAAAGAACTCAGGCTCAAGGACGAC
The DNA here is from genome assembly GCA_002070565.1 of Bacteroidetes bacterium ADurb.Bin139. Taxonomy (GTDB): domain Bacteria; phylum Bacteroidota; class Bacteroidia; order Bacteroidales; family UBA932; genus DMER64. Next base: position 6,598 of record MWDM01000061.1, on the reverse strand, counting down.
AACACCTTCACCTTCGCCATTCAGGGCACAGAAATGGTGGAAAAGAAGAAAAAAGACAGCGAGGAGAATAAGGACGACAAACCAAACGGAAAGAGCGGCAAGGAACCCCGCATGTTCTACTTTGAATATGACTGGAAAACCCGCAACCTTACCTGGCTTGAGGATAAGGAAAAAGAAGATCCAGTCCCCCGCTGGGCCAACATTTCCCCCGATAAAAAAACCGTTGTCTTTTCCCGCAACTTCGACCTCTACTGGATGGACTGGGAAAACTTTGAAAAGGCCCGCAAGGATGAAAAGGACTCCACCATTGTGGAACACCGCCTGACCACCACCGGGACGCGTGAATTCGCCTTCGGGTCCGGATCGGAAGATTTTTATGCCGATTCCACCAAGCTCAACAAGCGCACCGGCCTGTACGGCCTGCTGTGGAGCCCCGATTCACGCCATTTTGCACTTATACGGTCCGATGAAAGGAAAGTGAAAGACCTCTTTGTCATAGACGTGCTGGCCCAGCCCCGGCCCAAACTGGAGCGTTACAAATACGAAATGCCCGGAGAAGAAAACATCCCGCAACAATCGCTGGTGGTGTTTGATATGGAAAATAAAACATGGAAAACCATAGAAACAGCCGCCTTCAAGGACCAGTCCCTAAGCCTGGGGTACAAGCCCATGGAAAAAAGGAAAATGTCCGACGAATTCCGCCACACCGAATGGCTGGGCGATGAATCCGGGTTCTACTTCCACCGCACAAGCAGGGACCTCAAACGCATTGACCTGTGCCGCGCAGAAATAGACAAAGACACAGCCATCACCCTGATAGAGGAACGGCTGAACACCTACGTGGAAACCCGTCCCCTTTTCCTGGTAAACAATGGAAAAGAGCTGATTCACTGGTCCGAAAAAACCGGCTGGGGACATCTTTACCTGTATGACAACCAGGGCAATGAAAAGAACGCCATCACCTCAGGCCCATGGCACGTTGAACAAATCCTGGGCGTGGACGAGGCCACCCGCACGCTCTATTTTACCGCCTGTGGCAGGGAAAAGGGTCTGGATCCCTATTACGAACATGTATATTCCGTTAAACTGGACGGCAGCCAGCTGCGCAACCTCACCCCGGGCGATTTTCACCATACGGCAGACATGAGCGACAGCCGCAAGGCTTTTGTCATCAACCGCTCCCGCGTGGACGTGGCTCCCGTTTCCGAACTGTATGACAATACCGGCAAGAAACTCCTGACCCTGCAGGAAACCGACCTGAGCCTGCTGTTTGAAGCCGGATACAAATTCCCGGAACGCATCAAGGTGAAAGCCGCCGACGGGATCACAGATCTGTACGGGGTCATGTACAAGCCTTTTGACTTTGACCCGGGACGCAAATACCCCATCATTACATACGTATATCCCGGCCCGCAGGTAGAAGGGCCCGGCCAGAGCTGGAGCCGCTCCATGGACCGCCTGGACCGCCTGGCCCAGGTAGGATTCATTGTCATCACGGTAGGCAACCGCGGAGGCCACCCCAACCGCTCCAAATGGTACCATAACTTTGGTTACGGCAACCTGCGCGACTACGGGCTGGAAGACCAGAAATACGCCATAGAGCAGCTGGCCGCCCGCCATCCCTACATAGATGTTTCCCGCGTGGGCATTCACGGCCACTCGGGCGGCGGATTCATGTCCACGGCCGCCATCCTGCAGTACCCGCACTTTTTCAAAGTGGCGGTGTCCTGTGCCGGAAACCACGAAAACAACATCTACAACCGCTGGTGGAGTGAAAAGCACCACGGCGTGGTGGAGGAAATCTCGGCCAAGGGCGACACCACCTTCAAGTACAGCATAGGCACCAATTCACAACTGGCCAGAAACCTGGAAGGAAGGCTGCTGCTCATACACGGCGACATTGACAACAACGTGCATCCGGGAAATACCCTGCGCGTGGCCAATGCCCTGATCCGGGCCAACAAGCGGTTTGACATGCTGATCCTGCCCGGGCAGCGCCACGGCTTTGGCGACATGACAGAATATTTCTTCTGGCGTATGGCCGATTACTTTTCGCAGTACCTGCTGGGAGACTACCAAAATACGGTGGATATACCGCAGATGTACAACGACTGAGAGTGCCACGCACTCTTGATGTATAAGTCTGTATAACAGGTTGTTAAGAAAAGAGCTCTCGGGGAGAGCTCTTTTCTTATATTGCTGATGGTTAACGACATGAATCAAGAGTGCGCGGCACTCCTGCGTCTGCGTAGCAGGTAATCTGCCCCCAACAACAAGCCCACCCCGGCAACCAGCAAAACAACATACCAGATCTGAACGGGCCACCCGGAAATTTCGGAGGTGGCCTTTTCCATGAAACCTTGCCCGGAAGAGGCGGTAATGCCTGAAGCCCGGGAAATCAGAGCGTACTTCGTGTTTTCCATGAAGCCGGTAACTGCCCCGGTTGTATGACTGACCAGGGTTTCCACCCAACGGAATACGCCCGTCAGCTGTTCCTGGAAATATACCGCTGCAAAGACGGCAACCATCAGAAAGCCGGCACCTCCGGTCAGCCACCAGATCCGGTGTGTCTTTTTCCGGGCAGCTTCCTGTTTTGCGATCAGTTCCGTTACGCGCATACCCAGCGTGGGCATCCCGGCGGCTTCTTCCCGGCGGTGGCGTTGTTCTTCTTCAAAGAAATCCTTTAATGTATCCATGTTCTTTCTTTTTATATTGTCTTCTTTGCTTTTTTCTTATGTGGTCATGCCTTCTTCTGCAGTCATGGCATCCTGTAATTTCTGGCGTATCCTGAAAATGCGCACCTTGGCATTTGACTGGGTCAGCCCGCAGATGGTGGCTACTTCATCCATTTTCAACTCTTTATAATAATACAACTCTATAAGCATCCTGTCTTGCGGAGGAAGGGTTTCCAGCAGGGAGCGCAGCTTGTCCTGCTGTGCCACGCGCGGATCGTCTGTTTCTTCCTCTGCCTGGTCTGTAGTGTGGAGCACATCCTGCGCATAGGCTTCTGAGCGCCGCTCCCGGCTCTGTGTCTTGCGTATGCTGCTTATGGCTGTATTGTAAGCTATCCGGTACAGCCAGGTCCTGAACGAGGCATTGCCTTTATAGGTATGCAGCTGCTGGTACACCTTAAGGAAAACGTCCTGGGTCACTTCCTGAGCATCCTCTGCCGAGCGGCACACGCTCCGTACCAGAACAAACACCATGCTCTGGTATTGGTTTACCAGGGCTGCATAGGCACGAATGTCTCCGTCCAGTACCTTTTGTATTTGAGCAACGTCCTGTGTCAAGACACCTTCTTTTCTTTGTTTTCTTTGCCTTTTTGACGCAAAAAAAGAAAAAACGTTACATTTTTTGTAACCGGAATGAAAGTGTTACGTCAAAGAGGTGAAAGTAAAAAAATTGTTTCACGCTAAATTATTAAAAAAATGGACCTTACTGCTGTTTTAATCGTTGCAACCGTATTTTATTTTGTGTATGCCATCTGGACCCGCACGGCAACCAAGAGAGAACGGCTGCGTTTTATGGAAACACTGGCCTCGATGAGCCCCGATTCACTGAGCGCTTTTAAAGAAATCAATCCCCAATGGGAACTGAACGTTAAGAAAGACCCCAAAAGCAACATCAGGCCTGCCTGTTTGCTCATAGGACTGGGAATAGGATTGCTGATCGTATGGCTGGGCCTCACCGCCTGGTATCCCGGAGATGGAATCGTTTCACTGGATGATGGGATAAATGGCTTCCTTATGCTGGCCAGCCCACTGCTGTTCGGAGGCCTCGGCCTGTTGGTAGCTTACTTTATTGAGCGGAAGAATTAAAAAAAGGTTTTTCATACCTTTGCGGTATGACAGAACCAATTTCTGTTGAAGAGTTTCTAAAAAGATCGGTCACCACACCGGTAGCCGATGTAAGAACGCCCGCTGAATATGAGAAAGGTCATATTCCGCGGGCTGTTCTTTTTTCCCTTTTTAACGACCGGGAACGGGCCGAGGTGGGCACGCTGTATGTACAGCAGGGGCGCACCGCCGCCGTGCTTAAAGGCCTGGAGCTGACCGGGCCACGACTGGGAGCCATGGCCCGCCGCGGCCTGGAAATCGCCCGGGGAGGGGCTGCTGCCGCTGAAGGATCTGATGCTGGGGGTTCTGCTGCCGGGGGTTCTGCTGCCGGGGGTTCTGCTGCCGGCGGGCCTGCTGCTGCCACCGAAGGATCTGCTGCGGGTCCCCGAAGTTCTGGCGCTGCAGGAGAATCTTTTGCGGGGTCCGGAAGTTCTGCTGCGGCGTCCGGAAGTTCTGCTGCGGAGTCCGGAAGTTCTGCTGCGGAGTCCGGAAGTTCTACTGCAAGGTCAGAAAGTTCTGCTGCGGCGTCCGGAAGTTCTGCTGCGGAGTCCGGAAGTTCTGCTGCAAGGTCTGGAAGTTCCCTGTTGTTGTACTGCTGGCGGGGCGGGATGCGCTCCGCCTCGGTCGCCTGGCTCATGGAATCGGTGGGCGTCCGGTGCTTTACCCTGGAAAACGGGTATAAAGCATATCGCAACCACCTCCTCGGCTTTTTTGAACACCTCCCCCATCCCCTGAAAGTGCTGGGCGGATTGACCGGCAGCGGCAAGACAGAGCGGTTACATCTAATGGCCGAGGCCGGTGAACAGGTGATTGACCTGGAAGGACTGGCGGGACATAAAGGCTCGGCGTTCGGCAACCTGGGGCTTCCCCCGCAGCCATCCACCGAACATTTCCAGAACATGCTCTATGATGCGTTTTCGCACATGGACCCCGCCAGGCCCGTGTGGGTGGAAGACGAGAGCCGCAACATTGGCCGGTGCAGCCTTCCCGATGGGCTGTGGGACAAAATGCAGCAGGCCCGTTTTTACTTGCTGGACACGCCCCTGGAAGAACGGGTTGAACGCCTGATGCGGGAATACGGGAATTTTGATCCGGACATGCTGGAAACTGCCATTCTGAAAATTCAAAAAAGGCTGGGATACGATATGAGCAAAAAAGCCGTGGAAGCTTGCCGGTGCGGGAATATCCGAACGGCCCTGGAAATCTGCCTGGCCTATTACGACAAGGCTTACACGTACCAATTGGAAACACGCAAGAAAAATTATGGAATCCATACGTTTGACACAATTTAGTCCCGGAGCCGGATGCGGCTGCAAAATCTCCCCGGCGCAGTTGCGGGAAATCATTCAGGAAAGTCTTTCCGGGAGCGCGAAAAAGGATCCGGAAAGCCTGCCCGCCGCTGCGAAGACACAGCGTCCCGAAATAAAGGAACAACATGCCGGTACCGGCAAAGAAAGTGCTGGTGCAGGTGAACAGCGTTCCTGTACGACTGCCCGGAGCAACGGTACCGGTAATCGGCGCCCTGACATAAGTGAATTCCCCGGACTGCTGGTGGGAAACGAATCCAGCGACGATGCTGCCGTATACGACATTGGCGGCGGGAAAGCCATCATCAGCACCACCGATTTTTTTACCCCCATAGTGGACGACCCTTATGATTTTGGCCGTATTGCTGCCACCAATGCCCTGTCCGATGTATATGCCATGGGCGGAAATCCCCTGATGGCCATTGCCATCCTGGGCTGGCCGCTGGATAAACTGCCGGCTTCCGTGGCCGGAAAAGTCCTGGAAGGGGCCCGGGCCGTTTGTACGGCCGCAGGAATCCCGCTGGCCGGGGGACACAGCATCAGCATATCTGAACCGGTTTTCGGGCTGGCCGTGACAGGGCTCATGGATTCCGCGCTTGTAAAAAAGAATAACACCATACAAAAAGGGGACCTGTTGTTCCTCACCAAACCCCTGGGCATAGGACTCATCAGCACCGGGATCAAAAGGGGAGTTGCCTCTGAGGAACATATGGAAACGGCCCTGCAGCTGATGACGCGGTTGAACGCAGAAGGCCCCCGGCTGGCGCTGCTGTCCGGGGTGCATGCCCTGACCGATGTCACCGGCTTCGGCTTATTGGGTCACTGCCTGGAAATGGTGGAAGGCTCCGGTCTGACCGCCCAGATCCGGGTGGATCATGTGCCCCTGATCCCCGGCATTGACAAATACATTGCCCTAGACTGCATTCCCGGCGGCACCTACCGGAATTTTGACAGCTACGGGCACCGCCTGGCCTTTTCAGCCGCAGACAATACCGTCATCGTAGGCATCCCGGAAGACGGGATCCCGGAAGACGCCACACTACCAGATGCTGCACCAACGACTGCAACTGCGGGAATCACGCAAGGCGGCACCCCGGGAGGCAGCACCCTGCAAGGCAACAACCCGGGAGGCGGCACCCTGCCCGACGCTGCACAAAAAACCGCGATTTCCGGGAGCCCGAAAGGCGGCACCCTGCCCCACCCGGTGAAACTCCGGCTCTGTGACCCCCAGACCAGCGGCGGCCTGCTCATAGCTGCCCACCCGGACACCCGGGAGGTTCTGGAAAAGGAATTTGGAGCGGTCAACATTGGGGAGATCCAGTAATTAGTTGTTCAGCTAGCTTTGTTGTCTAACAGGTTGTTTGTTCTTTGAAATAAAAATATTAACGGTATCAAAAGGTCTTTTACCCAAATTTCGATACCCTCTGTGAGGCCTTTCATAATTGTAATGTGTAA
>MWDM01000060.1 GCA_002070565.1 Bacteroidetes bacterium ADurb.Bin139 | reverse complement strand
AATGAACGACTCATTACCGTCAGCTCCTTCCGCTGATCTTCTGTTATTACTATGGGTACTATTTTCCTTGCCATAGGGCAAAGATACTATTTTATAGTTGACTTATCAAGTAATTATCACACTAGTTGCTGTCTTTAATAGGCTGTTATGTTTTTCACATAAGAGACATCCTTCAACCGTCCTTCGATCTTGAAGGAATGCACTCCCGTGTTGTATAGTTGGTGCGCCATTCGGACGGCCTCTTCAAGTTCGTGGTCAAACAAAAGCGTATTTATGGTAATAAAGATCCTGACTCCGTAGCGATGTGCATAGAGAACTGCCTGTTCAATATCACTGAGTGTATTGCCTGCTGCGGCACGGGCACCAAACCTTCCTGCTCCCATGTAAACGGCATCGGCTCCATGATTGACTGCTTCCAGGGCACATTCCAGATTTCTGGCTGGCGCCAGCAATTCCACCTTCGGTTTCATGGGGCGAATTTACGAAAAACCCTTACATTTGTCTTATGATGCCCAAAGTAGCCATTGTGATCCTGAACTGGAACGGTCAGCATTTTCTGGAACGTTTCCTGCCTTTGCTTCTGGAAAGGACTCCAGAACCAGAGGCTCGCCTGTACGTGGCAGACAATGGCTCAACTGACGGGTCCGTCTCCTGGCTCAGGGAGCACTTTCCGGACATACCCCTGGTACTTCTTGACTGCAATCTGGGTTATACCGGGGGGTATAACAAAGCCCTGGAACAGATAGAAGCACAGTATTACATCCTGCTCAACTCGGACGTGGAGGTAACACCCGGCTGGTTGACGCCCCTGGTAGAATTCATGGATACCTCTCCAGGCTGCGGGGTGTGTATGCCAAAGATCCTGTCCTGGTCAAATCCGGACCGGTTTGAATATGCCGGAGCCTGTGGAGGATTCATTGACCGCCTGGGATTTCCCTTTTGCAGGGGACGCATCCTGACATCCATAGAAAAGGACCAGGGGCAATATGATAGTCCGGCACGCATTTTCTGGGCAAGCGGTACCTGCATGATGGTCCGCTCAGATTTGTTCCACAGCCTGAAAGGTCTTGACAACCAGTTTTTCGCACACATGGAAGAGATTGATTTCTGCTGGCGTGCACAGTGGGCTGGCTATTCCATTGATGTGGTACCCGCCTCAAAGATCCTTCATGTGGGCGGAGGTACCCTGCCCAACGATTCGCCGCACAAGCTGTATCTGAATTACAGGAACAACCTGCTGATGATGTACAAAAACCTTGGCAACACAGAGATTATCCCCATCATAACACTCAGGCTGATTGCAGATCATCTTTCGGCCCTTGCCTATCTGTTCCAGGGTAAATGGTCTTTTACCGGTTCTGTATGGAAAGCGCACTGCCATTTCTGGGCTATGCGACATGATGTGGAACGGACTAAGAAAGATCGTTCTCGGGACTTTTCAGGAGTCATATACAGGGGCAGCATAGTTTTCCGGTTTTTTTTATCCCTGAAAAAGGTGACTTTCAGCAAACTCCGGATGCAATAAGTTTTGACAGCCCCATCCCGTTGGATCCTTTGATCAAAACCGTAGCTCCCACCAGTGGATGCCGGCCCAGGTGCAGGACCAGGTCTTCCACCTTGGCAAAACACATTCCCGCAGCCCCGAGTTCCTGTACAGCTTTTGAAAACAGCGGTCCTACCCAGAACACCTGGTCAAGCCCCATCTGTTCCACCTGTTCTACAATGCCCCTGTGGGACTGGTGTGCAGAAGCCCCCAACTCAAGCATATCTGCCAGGATGGCGCATTTTTTCTTCCCTTCTGTCAACCCCAGGTTAGTCAAAGCCAGTGACATGCTCATCGGATTGGCATTATAGGCATCGGCTATGAGTGCATTGCGACCGGTTTTGATCCACTGTGACCGGTTGTTGGAAGGGATGTAACGGGCAAGAGCTTCTGCGGCCTTTGTGTTTTCAATGCCGTAATGCCTGGCCACTGCCAGAGCCGCCAGGACATTGGGCGTATTGTATAATCCGGCCAGGTTGGTTCTGATGGGCGGATAACCCGCCACCCTGACGACCAATACACCATCCTCCAGGGCGGATTGTACTGGCTGTTTGCTTGTTCCGTAAGGTACGAGGTGATCACGAATGGTTCTTTGTTCAAGCATCTGCATCAACACGGGATCGTCTGCGTTATAGAATATCGTTCCCCCATGCGCGTGCAGGTAATCATACAAAGCGCCTTTACATTGCTTTACCCCTTCCAGGTTTCCGAATCCCTCCAGGTGTGCTCCGGAAATATTGGTTATCAGGCCTGCATTGGGTTTTACCATAGCTATGAGAAAGGCAATTTCTCCCGGATGGCTCGCGCCCATTTCAAACAATCCGGCTTCTGTTTTGGAGCCCATCTTCAGAAGGCTCAGCGGAACCCCTATGTGATTGTTCAGATTCCCTTGTGTGGTCGTTACCTGGTAACGTACAGAAAGCACGGCGTGAATGAGCTCTTTGGTAGTCGTTTTTCCGTTGGATCCGGTCAGGGCCAGGACCGGCCCGGTAAAACGGCTGCGGTGCATCGACGCCAGTTGCTGCAAAGCCTGCAAAACATCCGGCACCAGGATACAGCGCGGATCGGTCCCCTGGTAATTATCCACCACAGCATATGCTGCTCCATTTTTCAGGGCCTGGGAAGCAAACATGTTTCCGTCAAAATGTTCTCCTTTAAGTGCAAAAAACAGGCAACCCGGACGGATTTGACGGGTGTCGGTACAAATATCGGGATGTTTTTCAAACAGGGCGACCAGACGTTCCATAGGCTTATGATCATTGATGACCGGTAGATCCAAAACCGCCTTTTCCTCTTTCTGTTTCTTCCAGCCGGTCCACGGGCTCCCAGGCTATCCTCTGGTGTGAAGCCACTACCAGCTGTGCTATCCGTTCACCGGGAGCTATCTCTGCAACCTTGGCGGAAAGATTCACCAGAATGACGCCAATTTCTCCCCGGTAATCGGCATCTATGGTCCCCGGACTGTTCAGAATGCCAATTCCCTTACGTACGGCCATGCCGCTGCGCGGTCTGACCTGCGCTTCATAGCCGGCAGGCAATTCAATAAACAAACCGGTGGGAACAAGAGCTCTTTCCAGCGGCTGCAATGTAATGATCCCGGGAATATGTGCCCGCAGATCCATGCCTGCAGACAAGGGGGTTGCATACTCGGGCAGGGGATACGAAGAGCGGTTGATGATCTTGATTTTCATAAATACAAATATAAAAAAAAACGCTACCTTCGCCCTCCGGAAAGCTTAGAAATAATCACGTTCAGCAATATGAAAAAAACAACGTTAATAATTCTGATTGGTATGAGTGTACTCTGCATGGGATCCTGTAACAACACGGGCAAAAAAGCCAAAGAGGCGGCAGACGCAACAGCCAATGAAACAACAGCACAAGCAGCACCGCAACCGGCTTTTGATCCGGCCACATTGCCCGCAGAGCCTGTTTTTGAACTAAAAACCACGGAAGGGTCCATGACCATCAGACTGTACAGTGAAACACCCCGGCACCGGGACAATTTTGTAAAACTGGCATCTGAGCGCTTTTACGACAACATCCTGTTCCATCGTGTGATCAATGGCTTTATGATCCAGTGCGGTGACCCCGAATCACGTACGGCCGCAGCGGGACAAAGGCTTGGATCGGGTGGCCCCGGTTATACCGTACCCGCAGAATTCGTGACGGGACTGACTCATAAAAAAGGAGCTATAGCCGCTGCCAGGACAGGTGATGCAGTCAATCCGGAGAAGGTTTCTTCAGGTTCACAATTTTATATTGTTCACAACCCGGAAGCCTGCCGACAGCTGGACGGTAACTATACCGTGTTCGGGGAAGTGACCCAAGGCCTGGAAGTCATTGACAAGATCGCTTCTGTTCCTACCGGAGCAGCCGACAGACCCGTTAGGGACGTGCGCATCATAAATATCCTGCCAGTACTCTAGTAGGATTCGTTTTTACCGCGACATTCAAAGGTATAAGTTCCGGAAACGGCCAGAGGTATTTCATATACCCGGGCAATGGCATCTTCGGCTGTAAGGTACAACTGTACGGTGAACTTTACTGAGCCTGCTTCCCGGGTGTTCCCCGAGCTGGAAACCATCCAGTCAAATTGAAAGTCTTTTTGAATTTCGTTGCCTTTCTGGGTAAGCATATCGGCCAACTCCCTAAGGCCCGGGGTATTGGTCGAGGTCACTTCACTAAAAGTTATACTGACCCGTGACCCGAAATAATACATTTCGGGATAGCCTCCTTCTCTCTGGCATGATACGGCCAGGATGCCTGTTGCCAATGCAAGAATAAGTGTTCTGATTTTATGATTCATGGGTTCATGGTTACTGTTAGCTGTGGCTGGCTTCCATCCCACAGGGGTGTAAGCTGTAACAGGGCAAAGGCAATGCCGGCCCTTAAGGGGGCCTCTGCCCGAAGTGTCTGCACAACACTCCCTCCAGGTTCTTCCCCTATGAGCCACATTTCCTGCCCTTCCAGGGTAAATAACACCCGGCCTTTTGCCGATGGCACCGGGTGACCTTGCCGGTCTACCGCTTTTGCGTAGACAAAAAGCAGATCGTTGGCAGAGGCAGGGATGTTCCCTGTATCCAGCCACCATTCCACCGCGACAGCTTCTGAGGGGGTATGGACACTGTCGCGGGCACACAACTGACCCGCGTAGTATGCCCCGGCCTTTATCCATCCCTTTTCAAAGCGGGGTACGACAAACGTAAAAGGCGGGTCCCTGCGCTCCACCAGTTTATCGTTCAGCCATAAACCCACCTGCTCTGCATTGCTCAGCACCTGCACTTCCACCAATGCGGTATCGGTCCCATCCCAGTAATGGGCTATGAAAACCATAGGGTGTTCCAGGGGAGAACGCTGCGAGCGGAAATAGTGCCAGGAAAATTTGGGGAGCCTTTCCAGAGACATGATTCCCGAGGCTTCCAGGTCATCGGCATATCCCCTGTTGTAATCGAACATGACCCAGTAATTGTCGGCACAGGCATCTACATGGTAATTACTGTTGTGCGCTTCGTCAATATTGGCCACCTGCTGGAGCAGGCGTTTCTGTCCGTGTTCCCTGAGCTGGCGGCTGGACCGCTCGGCCGGTTGCAGGTTTTCCCAGTTTTGCTGGGCAAATCCTGCATTCAACGCATAATATTCCCAGTCCCCGTATTCAGACACAATCAAAGGCTTGGGAGTTGCTGTGGGCGGATGTCCCAGCCGGTGCTGTCTGGCCTGCAGGAAAATATCGTACCCGTATTCCTGCCAGCCGGCCGTATAAATGGGAACGGGCATTTCACTGCGGGAAGCTTCCAGTATCTTGTCTATGAATTCTTCGCTCATCCAGGATTCGTTCAGGGACACCTCCCAGGCCAGTACACACGGATGGTTGCGGTCCCTGCGTATCATATGGCGTGCTGTTTCAATGACCTGTGCCTGAAAAGCCGGGTCGCCGGAAAAATACTGCCAGCCCGGGACGGCATCCAGCACAAACAACCCCAGCCGGTTACAGGCTTCCATGAAATCGGGTGATTGCGGATAATGGGACAGACGCACCAGGTTAAAACCGGCCTCCCTGATCTTTTCGGCATCCCTCCACTGTGCGTTCGCGGGTGCAGCATAACCCACATAAGGATACTCCTGGTGGCGATTTACCCCACGCAGAAAAGTCTTGTTCCCGTTGATGAACAGTTCCTTTCCCTTAAAAACCACTTCCCTGATTCCCACTGTCGTACGCTCCCTGTCAATGACAACAGTACGTTTTCCCCTTGCCTTCTTTATAAGACGGGTTTCCAGATCATAGCAAAAGGGTTGTTCCGGACTCCAGAGTGCAGGCTGTTGCACCCTGAGCAAATCAAGCGCGGTATGGGACTGGCCGCTTTCCAGGACGATCTCCTGCACGGAACAGGCACACACGCTGTCCCCGGCCAGAAGGGTCTGTTCCAGAATAAAGGTTTGCGCCCGGGCCTGGTTTTCATCCAGAGGGTTATACCGGATATGGGTCCGCACCTCTACCAAAGCCGAGTCCTGTGAAACAACCGGGAAGGTAACTAAAACACCCCCCCCGGCAGGCGTGTTTTCAAGGATGGGATCGGTAATATGAAGGGGTGATTTAATGATCAGCCGGGCATTCCGGTATAGTCCGCCGTACATGTTGAAATCCAGCAATTTCAAAGGTTTTGGCCCTGTAACCGGGTTGTCGTTGTTGTCCAGGCGGATTTTCAGCACGGCCTGTGGCGAAAAGTCGCCGTTTTCTTTCATCACACGGGTAATGTCACATACATAAGGCAGGTATCCGCCCATGTGCCTGCCGGCATAATGGCTGTTAACCCATAGATCTGCCACGTTCATGGCTCCTTCAAAACGTACCAGCACGTGCTTTCCCCGGGGGATATCCACCACCTTCCTGTACCAGCAGATCCCCTGCCACTGATCGTTTACTATATAAGGTTCCAGCCGGGGGGTATGGGGAAGAAAAACCTCCCTGATCTGCGCGGAATCCTGCTCTTTCCAGAACTCCCACCCCGTGTTCAGTTCCTCTACCCTGTAATAATCCGTATTGCTGCACGATATGGTCAACAGAAACAGTATCCAGGTAAATTTATTCATAAGACAAAGGTAATGGAATTTTACCTACTTTTTCTATCTGTCTGCCCTGCTTTCAGTCCTTTTACTGGTCTTCACATCCTGTGAAAAACAACCCCTTCCCAATCCGGAACCAAACCGCGGTAAACCGGTTTCCCTGGACTCGCAGATCCCCGTCAGTGCCAACGCCTGCGCCGTCGCCCTGGGGGAATACCTGTCCGGGGGCACAGAAACGGACTTTTCGGCCATAATGAACCTGTATGCCGATTCCCTCAAGCTTGAAGCCCGTTATTTCGATGCTGTAGGGATGTCTTCAAAAAACGAGATCACCCCCCGTTCCATGGCCTTGCTTACCCGTGAATTTATCCGCCGGTTTCCAATCATCCTGCAGTACACCTCGCTCACCAGCCTGAATTTCAGGGGAACCATATATGGGGCCACCAATAATTTGTTGCCGGGAAAAACCTACTATTACAACGGGTGCGACGGCTTCAAGACAGGGTATACCTCGGCGGCCGGACTTTGCATAACAGCCACAGCCACCCTGGCAGACAAACGGGTGATTGCCGTTGTCATGAAAGCGCCTTCTTCCTTTGCAAGGGCACAGGATGCAGCACGTTTGATGGATTATGGTTTTACAACGCTTATGAACAGGGTCGCTGTCTATGGCATCCAATCCTCGTTCCTGTAATCCAGGATACGTTTAATGGCTTCTGTTGCTTCGCGGGCAGCGTTAGAGGCACCCAGTTCCATGCATCTGGCATAAGCATTCAGGGCTTTGCCCCAGCTCTCCTGTTGACGGTATAATCCGCCCAGTTTATACCAGGCAGTCTGGTCACCGGAGCCTTCGGTTGTTTTGACGTATTTTTCCAGTTCTTCGATTGTTTCCATAGCTGTCTTTTTTATACAATGCCTGAAAATCCCATAAAAGCCAGAGACAGGATTCCTGCCGTGATGAGCGATATGGGCACGCCCCTGAAAGGTTTGGGAATTCCTACAAGGTCCATCTGCTCACGCATGCCTGCAAAAATGATCAGGGCCAGGCCAAAGCCCAGTGCCATAGAGGCCGTGTAAACAAGGGATTGCGGCAAATCCAGCATATGCGGTGTCCCCCCAAAACTGAACTCCTTTGTCACCACCAGGATAGCAACCCCCAGAACAGCACAGTTTGTAGTGATCAGGGGTAAAAAAATACCCAGTGCCTGGTAAAGTGCCGGAGAAATTTTCTTCAGGATAATTTCCACCATCTGCACAAGGGCTGCTATGACCAGGATAAAAGTCACCGTCTGCATGAAAGCTATGTTGAGCGGGTTCAGAATATAATACTGGACCAGGTAGGTGAACAGGGTAGAAAGGGTCATTACAAACACCACGGCCGCAGCCATGCCCATAGCCGTTGATATCCTGTTGGATACACCCAGAAACGGACATATGCCCAAAAATTGGTTTAACACAATGTTGTTGACAAAAACCGCCGATATAACGATGATTACGTATTCCATACCACTAAGCCTTTTTTAATTTGTTGAACAACACCATAAGGTAACCCAGGGCTATGAAGGCGCCGGGGGCGAGGATAAAGATCAGTATGGCATCTCCGGGGATGATTTTCAACCCAAAAAAAGAGCCTGATCCCAATAGTTCCCGTATTGTTCCAAGCACAGTGAGCGACAGGGTGAAGCCCAACCCCGAGCCCAGGCCGTCCAGGAAAGAATCAAACGGTTTGTTCTTGCTGGCAAAAGCTTCTGCTCTTCCCAGCACGATACAGTTGACCACAATCAGGGGAATGAAAAGCCCCAGCGTCTGGTACAGTGCCGGTACGTAAGCCTGCATGATTAATTGCACCACGGTGACAAAAACGGCAATTATCACCACAAAGGCAGGTATCCTGACCTTTGAGGGGACCAGCCCTGCAACCAGGGAAATTACCAGGTTGGACAACATGAGTACAAAAGTGGTTGCCAGACCCATACTCATTCCGTTTATTGCAGAAGTGGTAGTTCCCAATGTGGGACACATACCCAGCACAAGTACAAAGGTGGGATTACCCTTGATTATGCCATTGACTAAGGTTTGTAGCCTGCTCATTGGATGCCTCCTTCTTTTTGAATTGATTGTCTGAAAGCCTGGTAAGCCAGGTCCACCACATCGCAAAAAGCCCTGGAACTGATGGTGGCTGCTGTTATGGCATCAACCTGGCCTCCGTCCTTTTTAACGGCAAGCCGGAAAGATTCAGGATTTTTCTGATTGAATTGCAATGAAAAATCACTTTTTCGCGGATCTATCTTATCTCCCAATCCGGGGGTTTCGGTATGCGATATGACGGCTGTATTGTTAATGGTGCCATCGGGCAAAAAACCCACCATCACAATTATCTGGCCACCAAAACCTTTGTTGGTGGTTGCCTCTACGGCCACCCCGGTAAGTTCCCTGTTCAGGGTGCCCGGGTAAACTGTCATTTTTTTCCCGTTGACCTCAACCTGATAAGCTTCCTCGGCCGGCATGTTGTCAAATTGTGGCAATACACCACCCAGCGCCTGATTTACCCTGGCTGCCTGCGCTGCCAGTATGGGTTGGTATGTGATCAGGTATACACCGCCTAAAAGTGCCGACCCGCCAAAGCAAATGACCAGCAGGCACAGGAACATGTTCCTGAAATTCGATTCTCTAGCCAAGGCTCACCTCCTTTCTGTATGGGATTGGTTTGATCTTGTTTAACAGCGGCGTTAGAGCATTCATGAATAATATGGCAAAAGAAACGCCTTCCGGATATACTCCCCAGACGCGGATGATCATGGTCATCACCCCAATGCCCACTCCATAGATAAGCATTCCTAAGGGAGACATGGGGGATGTAGTGTAATCGGTGGCCATGAATACGGCCCCCGGCAGCAATCCCCCGGCAAGCAGGTGAAAAAGGGGATCGGCGTTCATGGAAGGATCCATCAGCCACAGGATTCCTGAAAATAAAGCCACTGTCACCAGGATGGTAACAGGAATAAGGGGCTTTATCACCTTCCTGACCAGCAGGTAGGCAAATCCCAGCAAGACGGCTAGTGCCGAGGCTTCACCCAAAGAGCCGTCTATGTGTCCGAAGAGCATTTGCCAGTATGAAAAATCGTGTTGCTGGCTCAATGTTTCCATGGTTAGTCCGTTTGCCAGTCCCTCTTTAATGATCCCCAGGGGTGTGGCACCCGAAGCGGCATCCAGTAACTGTCCCTGGGCCCCAAGCAGGCCTTTGGAAAATTCCCATGTATCGGGCCTGAAAATGCTGTTGCTCAGGGACCAGTTGGTCATCTGTACAGGAAACGATATCAAAAGAAAAACCCGGCCCACCAGGGCGGGATTAAACAGATTGTGCCCCAGTCCCCCAAAGGTCATTTTTGCGATCCCTATAGAGGCAACGCATCCTATCAGGACCATCCACCA
>MWDM01000059.1 GCA_002070565.1 Bacteroidetes bacterium ADurb.Bin139 | reverse complement strand
TAAGCCTGCCCCCGTCTTTTCCCGCCAGTGGTCCTATATCAATGATCTGGTCCGATGCCCGCATGATCTCTTCGTCATGTTCAACCACCAGCACGGTGTTGCCCAGGTCTTTCAGGGCAAGGAGTGATGACAATAGCCTTTGGGTATCGCGCGGATGAAGGCCTATGCTTGGCTCGTCAAGAATATAAAGGCTGCCTACAAGGGAACTTCCCAGCGAGCTGACCAGGTTGACACGCTGGCTCTCTCCCCCGCTCAAAGTGGAAGACCTGCGGTTCAATGTCAGGTAACCAAGTCCTACCTGGTTCAGGAAATGAAGGCGGGACGAAATTTCCGTGATAGTCCTTCCGGCAATCTCCAGTTCTCTTTGGTCCCAGCTTATGCCATCAATAAAGGTTTCCAGATCTTCAACGTTCATTTCCAGAAGCTGGTCTATACGTCTGCCGTTGACTCTCACATAAGAGGCCTCTTTGCGCAGCCTGGTCCCCCCGCAAACGGGACACTGCGTCTTGCCGATATAACGGCTTATCAGGATCCTGTTCTTGATCTTGTAGCGGGCCGTTTCCAGTTTTTTAAAAAATGGCTTAATTCCCGTGACACGGGTATCTCCATTCCAAAGCCACTCCTTTTCTGCTGTGGAAAGCTCGTTATAGGGCTTGTGCACGGGAAAACCCGCTCTGGTTGCATTGCTGACCACTTCGTGCTTGTAGGCGCTCATGACCTCACCTTTCCAGCAGGCAACGGCATCCTGATAAACAGAAAGGCTCTGGTCCGGAACAACGAGCGATTCATCTATGCCGGTCACCTGCCCGTAACCACCGCATTCGGGACAAGCCCCCAGGGGACTGTTAAAGCTGAACAGGTGTTCGGTAGGTTCCATGAACGTAATCCCGTCGGCTTCAAAACGTTTGGAAAAAGCCTCCGTTACCTCACCGTGACTAACAAACAGCACCCCTTGTCCAATGGTGAAGGCAGACCGTACCGATTCAAGGATCCGGGCCCTGTTACCGGGATCATCCCGCGACTCCACGCGACCGGCCAGCAGCAGGACATTCCTGGAAGCATATTTGTCCATATCGCCCAGCAGGTCCCCGGTACGCAGCATTTCCTGTCCGTCATGAAAGCGGACGTACCCATCCTGTTGCAACTGCAGCAGGTACTCTACCCTTCGCAGGGCATCTTCCCATCCGAAGGGGGCAAGCAGCAGGGCATAAGTACCCGGAGGCAATGACAAGATGTACTGCAGTACATCTTCCTGGCTGTGGCACTTCACCTCTTTTCCGGTAACCGGAGAGTAGGTCCTTCCCACGCGTGCAAACAGCAGGCAAAGGTAATCGTATATTTCAGTAGCTGTCCCCAGTGTGGATCGGGGATTTCGTGTATTGACCCTTTGTTCAATGGCAATGGTGGGAGGTATCCCTTCTATGGAATCCACATCGGGTTTCTTGATCCTTCCCAGGAACTGGCGTGCATAGGCCGACAGACTTTCCACGTAACGCCTTTGCCCTTCTGCAAAAAGCGTATCAAAAGCCAGCGACGATTTTCCCGAACCGGACACTCCGGTGATCACAATAAACCGGTCCCGGGGAATATCAATGGATATATTTTTTAAATTGTGGACGCGGGCGCCCCTTACTCTGATTTTCTCTTCCTTCATGTCTTCACTCCCTGGTAACTTTAATGATCCCCCTGACTTTCCGGAGCTGGAACAATAACAGGTCAGCCTGTTTATTGGAATTAACGGCCACCTGCAGCTTCCCCGAAACCTTTCCGCTTTGTCCCGAGAATGTAAAACTCCGCAGGTTCAGCGAAAGGTTTCCGATCACATCGCTGATTTCCTGAGCCAGTCCGGCTTCCTGGTACGCTGTAAACCGTATGGTTATCTGAAAGATGGCCGAGGCTACCGTATCGCGCCACCGCACTTTCTGTATCCTGTAGGGGTATTGCGTCATCAGGCGGGCTGCATTGGGGCAGCTCATCCTGTGAATCCTGATCCCTTCCCTGATGGACACGAATCCAAAAATATCATCGCCAATTACCGGATTGCAGCACCTGGCCAGTTTGTAGCCTATCCTTCCAAAAGAATCATCGATCACCAGGTAGTCCGCCTCCCTGTACCTGGTCTTTTCTTCTGTCTGTTCCGCCGGAGTCAATGCAACCTCAGGCTTTTCTGCTTTTTCTTCTTTTTCCTTCAACAGGAACACCTTGATATCCTGAAGAGAAATATCCTCCCGGGCTATGCCGGCGTAAAAATCGCTGATCTGCTTTATCCGGTAGTGCTTCAGCAGCTGGGTCATGTCTTCCGGCGTTGGCTCCAGTTTCCAGTTTTTCAAACGGCGTTCCAGCATTTCCCGGCCTGCCGCATCCTGGACACCCGCCTCTTCGCGCAATTTCTGGCGGATCTTGTTCCTGGCCTTTCCCGAAACCACAAAACCGAGCCAGTCCTTTGAAGGCTTCTGGTTCCTGGATGTAAGGATTTCCACCACATCTCCGGTATGCAGCACATCCCTGACCTGCGACATTTTTCCATTCACCCGGCCACCGGTACATTTAAGACCAATATTGGTATGGATTTCAAAGGCAAAATCAAGTACGGTGGCCCCGGCTGCCAGTCGCCTAAGATCTCCTGTTGGGGTGAACACATAGATTTCGTCTGGTATAAACACCTCCCCTTCCCGTATGGAAAGATCCTGGTTCGGATTCTGAAGTCGTTTTCTCACTCCGGCAAGCCAATCGCGCATCACCTGCTCGGTTTTAACCCCTTTGTAGACCCAATGGGCAGCAATCCCGTACTCTGCCTCTACATCCATTCTGCGGCTGCGGATCTGCACTTCCAGTGTCGTGCCCTCCGGGACGCGGACTGTGATGTGCAGCGATTCGTACCCGCTGGCTTTGGGCACCGTTATCCAGTCCCTCATCCTTTCGGGAATGGGCTCATATATTTGTGTAACAATGGAATACACCTGCCAGCAGACTTCCTTTTCCTGCTCCGGCGTTGTGTCCACGATAAAGCGGATTGCCAGAATATCGTACACTTCATCCACGCCTACCTGCTGCACCTGCATCTTGCGCCAGATAGAATAGGTTGTCTTGGTACGGCTTTTGAGCTCGTACTGTAACCCGGCCTTTCTCAGTTCCGATTCCAGGGGTTTGACAAACCGGGCAATCTGCGACTTTCGTTCAATTTCGGTAGCTCTCAGGTTGTTGGTGATCAGACGGTAATCTTCGGGCTGGAGGATTCTGAAAGAAAGGTCTTCCAACTCGCTCTTGATACCGTACAAACCCAGCTGGTGTGCCAGCGGGGCATACAGCATCATGGTTTCGGTCGCTTTTTTTATATGATCATTTTTGGGGAAACAATCGTTCAGCGACCGCATGACTTCCAGTCTGTCGGCCAGTTTGATGAGGGTAACTCTGGGGTCGGCAGAATAGGATATGATCAGTTTCCTGTAATTGTCGGCCTGCAAGCGTGTGTCTTTAGGATTGATGGTGGAAATCCGGTTCAGTCCCAGAACCATCTGACCAATTTCAGCCCCGAACAAACGGTCTATCTCAGGGAACAGTTCCGGATGCTTGCGGCTGGCTTCATGCAGGTACACCGTGGTAACTGCCTCGCGTGAAAGTCCGATTTCCTTTTCCACAATGGAGGCCACGGCCTGCACATGATGCATAAAAGGAGCCCCGTTGCCCCGGGTAAGCCCTTCCAGCGTAACAGAGGCAATCTCCCTGGCCTTCTCTGTCATTGTCCGATTCATTTTTTTAATTTTTCCAGCCCGTACATTTCATCGCGGAACCTGGCAGCTGTAATATAATCCAGCTTTGTGGCCGCCTCTTCCATCCTTTTCCTGGCCGTGGCTATCGCCTGTTCCAGCTGTTGCGGTGTCATGGCCCGGGCTACCGGATCTTCGGCCACCATGGACATCACATCCGGTGCCTGGTCATACCCGGCCTCCTGATTCATGGTATAGCGTATGTTCAGGGCTATCTGCGTGGGTGTTATCCCGTGTTCCAGATTGTATTGCATCTGCTTTTTGCGGCGCCTTTCCGTTTCCTCTATGGTCCGGGCCATGGAATCGGTGATCTTGTCTGCATACATGATCACACGTCCTTCCACATTGCGTGCTGCCCTTCCCGCCGTTTGGGTCAACGATCTTTCCGATCTAAGAAAACCTTCCTTGTCTGCATCCAGTATGGCCACCAGAGAAACCTGCGGCAGATCCAGACCTTCTCTCAGCAGGTTAACCCCCACCAGCACATCGTAATACCCCTTTTGAAATTCCTCAAGGATCCTTATCCGCTCCAGAGTTTCCACGTCCGAATGGATGTAGGTGCAACGAACACGGATCTTCTGAAGGTATTTATCCAATTCCTCGGCCATCCTTTTTGTGAGTGTTGTGACCAATACACGCTGGTCCCTGGCTGCCCGGAGGCGGATCTCTTCTATCAGGTCATCAATCTGTCCCTCTGTCCTGCGTACTTCAACGGGCGGATCCAGCAATCCTGTGGGCCGCACCACCTGTTCCACGATCAGTCCGCCTGACCGTTCCAGTTCATAATCTGCCGGGGTGGCCGAAACATAAAGACGCTGCCCTATGACCTGGTCGAATTCGGCAAAGGTCAGGGGCCTGTTGTCTGCCGCTGCCGGAAGACGAAAACCATACTCAATAAGCACTTCCTTGCGGGAGCGGTCGCCCCCGGACATAGCCCGTATCTGCGGGAGTGTCACGTGACTTTCATCAATAATGGTCAGAAAGTCTTGCGGGAAATAATCCAGCAGACAGAAAGGCCTTGTACCCGGAGGACGTCCGTCAAAATACCGGGAATAATTTTCAATGCCCGGGCAATAGCCCAGCTCCCTCATCATTTCTATGTCAAACTCTACACGATCTGTCAACCTTCTGGCTTCCAAATGCTTGCCTAACTCTTTGAGTGCAGTCACCCTGTCTGTCAGATCGTCTTGGATACTTTTTATAGCCTGTTCTTTTCTTTCCCTTGTCGTAACAAAGGCGCTGGCCGGGTATATGGCTATACCTTCAATCTTTTCAATCACCCCACCGGTCATGGGATCAACCCGTTCAATCGAATCTATGTGATTATCCCAGAACGAGATCCTGCAGGCAATATCGTCATAGGCCAGATAGACATCCACAACATCGCCCCTGACACGGAAAGTCCCTCTTTTGAATTCGTTTTCGTTGCGCGAATACAACGCATCCACCAACCGGTACAGCAATTGGTTGAAATCATGGACCTGACCGGTTTTCAAGGTTATGGTGTTGGCGTGGAAATCATCGGGATTACCTATGCCGTACAGGCAGGAAACACTGGATACCACAAGCACGTCGCGCCTGCCGCTTAACAAAGAAGAGGAGGTGCTCAGGCGCAATTTCTCAATCTCATCGTTAATGCTCAGGTCTTTTTCAATATAAACATCGGTCACCGGCAAATAGGCTTCGGGCTGGTAATAATCATAGTACGAAACAAAATATTCTACCGCATTATCGGGGAAAAAGCTTTTGAATTCGGCATACAGCTGTGCAGCCAATGTTTTATTGTGACTGATGACCAGTGTGGGTCTTTGCAACTGCTCCACCACATTGGCCATGGTAAATGTTTTCCCGGAACCGGTAACCCCTAGCAGAACGGCCGCATCTGTTCCTTCCTTAAACAGCGTGACAAGCTGGTCAATAGCCTGCGGCTGGTCTCCCGTAGGTACATACGGCGCCTTGAGTTTGAATTGCATAGGAATTATTATAGGCAACAAATTTACTGAAAAACGTCAGTACATCAAATATCCGGCAAATCCTCCCAGAACCATGAGCAAAATGGGATGAACCCTGTAGAAATAGGCAGCCAGGAAACTGGCCGAAAAAAGCAGGTAGCTCCGGTAGTCCACAAAATTTTCCGGTGTGGCCATGTTCAGTACTGCAGCAGCGATCAACCCGGCCACAACGGGGCGGATTCCGCTGAATATCCCCTGAAAGGCTTTGTTTTGGCTGAATTTTTTGTAAGCACGTATTACTATGGACATCATCACAACAGAAGGAATGATCAGGGCAAGGGTTGCCATGATTGATCCAAGGACATTACCTCCCGAAGCCGTATAGCCAACATAAGTGGCCGTATTGATGGCAATGGGACCGGGTGTCATCTGCGATACGGCTACTATGTCGGAAAAGCTTTCCATGGTAAGCCAGCCGTTATGGTGTACCACTTCGTCCTGGATCAGGGATAGCATCGCATAGCCTCCCCCAAAGCAGAACAAACCAATCTTAAAAAAGGTGTAAAACAATTCCAGGTAAATCATAGGCCGCGCCTCCTTTTACGGTTTGATTCTATCCTGTACCAGATATATCCTCCCAGTCCGGCAACCAGTATGACCCAGACAGGGGATACTCCCAGCAGCCATATCAGTATAGTGGCGGCCAGAGCTATCAGCCCTGTTGCATAGGTCAGGCCTATGGAACGCATGGTGGTTATGACAGGAACGGCGATCAAGGCAACAACCACGGGGCGCATGCCCATGAAGATCCTCTCTACTACGGGATTATCCCTGAAGTTCTGAAAGAAAATTGCCAGGGCCAGGATGGAAAAAAACGGTGCACAGACAGCCCCCAAAACAGACACCAGGGAACCCTTAGTTCCTTTGACCTTATAACCGACTGCCACCGCCATATTGACAGCAATAACACCGGGCATTGTCTGCGTTACAGCCAGAATATCGGTGAACACCTCTTTTGTGAGCCATTTTTTACGCTCCACCACCTCCCTTTCTATTATCGGCAACATAGCAAGTCCTCCACCTATGGTAAAGGCCCCGATCCTGAAAAATACCTTGAATAGTTCCCAACACATGGTTAATCCAGTATGATTTCAACAACCGTATTGATCAGGGAACGGTTGTATGGCCGTTCCACCCGGATATAATTGCGGGTATAACCGTGCATCTTTCCGCTGCCGGTCTTGCCCTCAAATAAGACTTCTTCTTTTCTTCCCTTGTTAGCCTCGATAAATTCCCCGTGCAAGCGGTCGGACAATTGACCCAGCATGCGTGTTCTTTCGGTAATAATTCCTTCGCGGACCCTTTCCCAAACAGGCAACAACGCAGCAGGTGTGCCGGGCCTGGAAGAGAACGGGAAAACATGCAGGAAGGAAGGTTTGAGTTCTGAAAGCAGGTCATGGGTTTCCTTAAAATCATCTTCTGTCTCACCCGGAAAACCAGCAATCACGTCTACGCCTATGAATGCATGAGGCATCAGGGAGCGGATAAACCTTACCCTGGCGGCAAACAAACCGGGATCATACCTCCTTCCCATTTTCCGGAGGATCCGGCTGCTGCCGCTTTGCAGGGGAATGTGAAAATGCGGAAGAAAACACTTCATGGCAGCCGTCATTTCTATGATCTCTTCTGTCAGAAGGTTAGGCTCTATGGAAGATATCCTGTAGCGTTCAATCCCCTGGACAAGGGACAGGTTTCTGAGAAGGTCGGCAAAAGATTCTCCGGTGGTCTTTCCAAAATCACCGGTGTTGACTCCGGTCAGTACGATCTCTTTGACCCCTCTGGCTGCAATTTCCTGCGCCTGCTGCACCACCTGTTCAATGGGAATGTTCCTGCTGCGGCCCCTGGCCAGCGGCACCGTGCAGTAGGTACAGCAATAGTCGCAGCCATCCTGCACCTTTAAAAAGGACCTGGTCCTGTCACGGTTATCCTCACCGGCAGACCATGCCGGGAAAAAAACGTTTCCCGGCATGCCGTTGCCTGTCAGTTGAGGCCTGTAGTCCGGATCGCCGGCCACCTGTGCCACACAGTGCCTGTAATCAGTTCCCAGTATTGCCCCTACCCCGGGAATCATACGAAGGCTTTCTGCCCTTAGCTGCGCAGAGCATCCGGTCACAATTATTTGTGTTTTTGGATTGATACGCAAAGCTTTACGTACAGCCTGCCTGCTTTTTTTATCTGCATGCTCGGTAACTGAACACGTATTGATGATGGTAATGCCAGCCCCTGCAGATGCCCCCGCCTTTTGATACCCCTTTTGGATCAGATCCCTTGCTATGGTAGCACTTTCGGCATAATTGAGCTTGCACCCCAGGGTTACTACAGTAAATGTTTTATTATCATTCATGCTGTAAATCCTTCATGGTCAGGGTAACAGAAGCACGACCCACTTCTTCGCCACCCAGGGCAGGTGAGAGTTTGGATACTGTCACACGACAATCGGAAAGCTCAAAGGACCGTGTCAGGGAGAGGACGATCCTGCCGGCAACGTGTTCCAGCAGCCGGCTGGACACAGACATTTCCCGGCTTATGATCTGATAGACATGGGAATAATCAACTGCATCTTCCAGTTGGTCGGTCAGGGCAGCCGGACAGTCAGGGGTGTACATCTCTACGTCTACCATAAAAAAAGTCCCTATCAGACGTTCTTCGTCAAAACACCCGTGGTGGGCATAAAATTTCATATCCTTCAATGCGATCGTTGCCATAGTTTAAGCCAATAATAAAAAAACACACGGTTTTTTCCTGTATACAATGGAAAAATCAGGTTCCCTTCCCTTCCATTCCTCTACTGTCCGGGTACAGATGAAGGCGTCTGGCATGGTAAGGTTTATTGCCACTGTGAGCCTTGAAGAGGCAGAACAACAAGCCAGCAGGGCGCGGAACAGGGATTCGTTCCTGTAGGGGGTCTCGATAAATATTTGTGTTTGTTGCTCCTGGGCCGACAGTTTTTCCAGGGCCCTGATCTTTTTGTCCCGTAAACCTGGTTTTACAGGAAGGTATCCCTGAAATGCGAATTTTTGTCCATTCAGCCCCGAGGCCATCAAGGCCATCATAAGGGAAGAAGGCCCGGTAAGGGGCACCACCCCGAATCCACCACGGTGTGCCAGGGCAACAAGGGCTGCTCCCGGATCTGCTACTGCGGGAAGACCAGCCTCTGACAATAACCCCATGGAATGTCCGTTTCTCAAAGGTTCCAGCAGATCGTTCAGTTCCCCGGGCGATGTATGCTCATTGAGCACTCCAAATTCCAGCAACCTGACATCCATCCCCAAAGCCGAGAGATACCTCCTGGCTGTCCTGAGTTCTTCCACCACAAAATATTGAAGAGTCCTGACCATTTCTATATGAGCCGACGGAAGAACACCCGAAGGGCGTGTGTCCCCCAGCGGGGATGGTACCAGATACAGCACAGGCCCTTTCATTGCGCCCTCCCCTCCTGGTTCATGCGCAAGGTCAGGGCCCGTTGGAACCGCCTGGCATTTTTCATATGATCACCCAGGGTAACAGCAAAATTATGGTACCCGCTGAAATCTTCTTTTGCACAGAAATACAAATAATTATGATGCCTGTAATGAAGTACGGCGTCTATGGCTTCTATTGTAGGCACAGCAATGGGTCCAGGGGGCAATCCGCGGTACTTGTAGGTGTTGTACGGAGATTCAATCTTCGTATGCTTTTTGAGCACCCTTCTAATGGAATAATCCTTAGCTGCAAAAAACAACGTGGGATCTGCCTGCAAAGGCATGCCTATCCTCAGGCGGTTCATATACACCCCCGCCACAAGGGGCATTTCATCGGCATTTGCGGTCTCCTCGTTTACGATTGAGGCCAGCGTACTTACCTGCTTCTGTGTAAGTCCTATGCTTTTTGCCTTATCTTTTCTTTGTTCGTTCCAGAAACGATCGTATTCCCGTCGCATTCTTTTCAGAAGATCTTCCCCCGTTATGGTCCAGAATACTTCATAGGTGTTGGGAATGAACATGCCCCTAAGGCTTACCGAATCAAAACCAAACGAGGCTATAAGGGAATCATTCCTCAAATGTTCCAGTACCGAGGCCGAATCAATGGCCAGGTTGCGTGCCAGCACCGAGGCCAGTCTTTCAAAAGTCCTTATGGAACCGGACAGGGTTATGTTCAGGGGGTCCTGCCATCCCATGGCCAGCTTTCTGGCCAGTTCCCGGTTGTTCATTCCGTGGGTTAAGGCATAGCGTCCGGCATGTACGTGGTCCGGCAGGTTTTCGCGCCGGGCAGCCCAACGGAAAGCCTGTTCCATCTTTAAGTGGCCACCGGTTTGCAGACTATCTATAAGACCCTGATAATCTGTCCCCTCCGGTATCAGCAGA
>MWDM01000058.1 GCA_002070565.1 Bacteroidetes bacterium ADurb.Bin139 | reverse complement strand
AAACCCTTAAAAATATAGTTTACTTTTTAATTAATTACAACACTAGTTCTAAGGTTTCCTTATTCCTTTGCCTTTCCTCTGGGGTTCTGGGCTTGGCAATCAAATATAAATTCAATGCCTTTTTACTCCTATTGTGTTTAATGGAGTATTTAGGTTTGCCGGCCATAAGCCCCTCTGTATAAAATACTTGCTGCCCGTTTTCATCCAAAATTGGGGTTGCTGTTCTGCCATAATAATACTCCAGGCTTAGCCTTATCCGGCCGTCTGAAAGTGTACTACTTATCAATTTAGGGTTATCTTTTGCATTATTCCTAAGCTTTGCCATATCTTTGTAAGTGTTTTATATTCCCTTGTTTGCAAATTTATTTATTTATTATCATTTGTCAAATAGCAAGGTGTACTAAAAGTGTACTATTTAATAAAACAAGACAAAGAATAGGATAATAAAAGAAAATATCTATATTTGTAACCTCAACAATAATAGCATATTGGGTTCTTTTAGTTTCTTTTAATATATCGGTTACATACCGGCTCCGGGTACAGAAAACGCAGGCAGGTTCAAAAACGCAGGCAACCTGCCTGCGTTTTTTGCAGGCAGCAGCGCTGAGGTTCCACCTGTGGTTGGGGTTCGGAGGAGGTGGTAAGTAGTTGAAAACGCGAAAACACCTCTAATGTACACGTATACAGTGCGTTATGCGATTATGTAACAAAGTTGTTACTTACCACCCTCACCCAAAAATCACAAATCCGGGGGAGGGTAGTAAGTCGCTAAAAACGCATACAAGCTTCTAGCGCGCACATATACAGTGCATTATGCGATTATGCAACATAGTTGTTACTTACCACCTTTTTCCCCCCAGAAACTAAAAAATGATTGGTGCTGCTTCGCAGCATATAATAAGCGCCAAACGTGTTTGGCGCACCGCCCTGAAAGACCACCGGGCTGGTGTTGTGGCAGGAACACACATAAATGCCATGATCGCTGCACTACAAAGAACGGAGAGCTCGGGCAAAAGGAAAAAGCTCTCCGTTCTTTGTAGTGGCAGCGACTACCGGCACATGCAGCGGAAGCCCCGGCAAAAGGAAAAAGCTCTCCGTTCTTTGTAGTGCAGCGACTGCCTGTTGCATGAAGGGACGCCTCGGCTTACTTTGGGTTATACCCGTTGCAAAAAATAACTACTTTTGTCGGGACATTAGAAGCTTAGGAATGAAAAGAAAACCATTACAACATTTTTTGTACCTCTCCATTGCTGCGGCAGTGGTCACAATCCTGCTTAAATTTTATGCGTACCATATTACCCGGTCCATAGGATTCATGTCCGATGCCCTGGAGTCGCTGGTGAACCTGTTTGCTGCCGTTTTTGCGTTAATTATGCTTCATCTTTCCCGGAAGCCGGCCGATGAAGGTCATGCATTTGGCCATAGCAAGGCCGAATATTTTTCCAGTGCAGCTGAAGGATCACTCATTCTTATAGCAGCATTCAGCATCATCCGCTCAGCCATTGCCCGTTTGATAGAACCGGTGCCACTGGAGAATATCAATACCGGATTGTTGTTTTCCCTGCTGGCTTCTTTGGTTAACCTGGTTGTGGGCCTTGTTCTGATAAAAAACGGAAAAAAGCGCAAATCACTCATCCTTGAAGCCGATGGCAGGCACCTGATGACCGATGTATGGACGTCGGCAGGGGTGATTGCCGGTATTGTAGTGGTAAAATTTACCGGGTGGGTTGTTATTGACCCGATAATAGCCATCCTGGTGGCACTCAATATTATATACACAGGCTATAAACTCATCAGCCGCTCTGCCAGTGGCCTTATGGATGCGGCCATACCCGATGAAGACATACAAAAAGTCACGGCCTATCTGGATTCTCTGAAAGAGCAGGATATAGAATACCACTCGTTACTGACCCGGTCTGCGGGACAACGCAAGTTCATATCCCTGCATCTGCTTGTCCCTGGTGACTGGAGCGTTCAGAAAGGACATGACCTTGCCGACCGGATTGAACAAACCATCGGGAGCCTGTTCGACAAAGCCGTGACTGTATCTACACACATTGAACCGGTGGAAGATCCGGCCTCGATGAATGACATCGGCCTTGACCGAAAATAAAATCACGGGCCGGAAGATGATCACGGGCCGGAAGATGATCACGGGCCGGAAGATGATCACAGGCCCGGAAGATGATCACAGGCCCGGAAGACATACCCGGTTTATTCCCGGCAGAGTTCGCCGACCCCCTTTTTCTCTTTGCAGGCCTGCACCAGGGAATTTATAATCAGCAGGGCCAGCAGGCCAATAGCTATCCAGGCAGTTATGATTATATCCTTATGTACAATTACGTCTGCAGAACGTTTGACTATAATCCCGTAATATGCCCAGACAAAGACAAGGGGGTAAAAAATTACGTGGTTTTTAAGCGTAACCAGTATGGCTATGATCAGGCCAATAACCATGATGATGATGGTCCATACGTTTTCCGGCAGGCCAAATCCATTCCAATTCCAGGAAACAAGCAGTGCCGATATATTGGCTATGGTGGCAACCGATATCCAACCCAGGTAAACATTCATGGTCACCCTATATGCAATTCTGGCCGGTATCTTTTTGATTTTTGCATTAAAAACGCCGTTATACAACGAAATCAGGCATAGCAGCAGTCCAATCATAACAATTACAGACAGAAGCACCTTCTGGTAATGCCATGTCAGTATCCAGGCCACATTTAGAACACAGGTAAGGGCAAATACAAGATTCTGGTTTTTGCTGAGTGCAAAACGCTCCTTTTTACCCGAAACAGCAACCATTTGGTAGATAACCATAAACAGCAACAAAGCGTATATCACGCCCCAGATGGAGAAGGTCATTCCTGAGGGCACAAACAGGTTGGGATAGAAGTCAGACAGTTCTCCTGTTTTCATTCCGTTTATGGGAAGGATATTGGCCAGTGCATTAACCACTATCATTCCCACATAGAGAAAGATGTTAATTAATGATAAAGATTTGTTATTCATACTATTAGGTGTTGTAGTTATAATCAAAGATACAAAAATCCGGGCAAAAAACGAGACTGACCAAAACCTTTTGGTCAGTCTCATCCTTTAAGTAAGCGGAAGCTTTAAGTCTGTTATAGCCGGCGCGGTGTATACCTGGTGTGCAACAGGTGATGGGACACCTCACTGAGCGGATGGCCCAGAAAATCGTTGTAAATCTTAATGATTTCCGGGTTCTCGTGAGATTTTCTCAAAGGCATTCCTTCGTCCTCGGCATAAATGGCCACAGCCCTGCACTGACGGATCTCGGGATTTGTCGGGATGGGCTGACCGCCTCCCCCCAGGCACCCTCCGGGGCAGGCCATGAATTCTACGAAATGGTAATCGGCTTTGCCTGCCTTCACCTTGTCCATGATGTATTTGGCATTGACCAGTCCGTGGGCAACGGCACATTTGAGTTCCACCCCATCCAGGAATGCCCATTCTTTCCTGGGTTTTTCAATTTTTATCCTGGCTTCGCGAATCCCTTCCGCACCACGTACCGGTGTTATGTTCAGGTTGTCAAAGGGGACTTCCCTGCCTGTGACCAGTTCGTAGACGGTCCTCAGCGCGGCTTCCATAACCCCT
This sequence comes from Bacteroidetes bacterium ADurb.Bin139, assembly GCA_002070565.1. Lineage (GTDB taxonomy): Bacteria > Bacteroidota > Bacteroidia > Bacteroidales > UBA932 > DMER64. The sequence continues at coordinate 7,253 of MWDM01000058.1, read as the reverse complement.
CCGGTGGAACCAAAAATTACACCGGCTCCTGTGGATTCTCCCATCAGCCGGTCAAAATGCATGTCTTCAAGCCTGGCGAAATCAATGCCAGCCTGTTTGATCATGATGGCCAGCTCGCGGGTTGTGAGTACATAATCCACGTCGCGGTAGCCGCTGGAGTGCATTTCAGGCCTGGCTGCCTCGAATTTCTTAGCGGTACAAGGCATAACAGACACAGAAATAATTTTTTCAGGATCAAGCTTCCTTGCTTTGGCATAATATGTTTTAACCAGGGCTCCGAACATTTGTTGGGGCGATTTGCAGGTGGACAGGTGGTCCAGGAATTCCGGGTACAGGTGTTCTATGAACTTGATCCATCCCGGAGAGCAGGAGGTGGCCATTGGGAATTTGATAGTCCTGTCGTTTTCGGTCAGTGCCTTTTTAAGCCGGGATAGCAATTCAGAGCCTTCCTCCATGATGGTCAGGTCTGCCGTGAAATCGGTGTCCATAACCGCATCAAATCCTAGCCGCTTTAAGGCGGCGACCATTTTTCCGGTAACACGGGCTCCCGGATCAAAGCCCAATTCTTCACCCAGTCCCACGCGTACTGCAGGAGCAGTCTGGATTACAACATATTTGTTTTTGTCCGAGATGGCAGCCCAGACTTCTTCAATGTAGTTCTTTTCCACCAGGGCCCCGGTAGGGCAGTGGTTCACGCATTGGCCGCAGTTGGTGCAAATCACATCGTTCATAGATTTTTCAAAGAATGTGGTGACCCGGGCATATTCGCCCTTGTAGGCCATGGTCAGTGCATTGACACTTTGCAGTTCGGCACATGTCCTGACGCATCGCTGGCAACGGATGCATTTGCTGTCATCCTTGATGATGGATGGAGAGTAATCGTCTATGGTGTAATTGCGGAATGGCACAAGATGAATGAAATCCTGGTTCATGATCTTGTATTCCGAGGCAAGCAACTGCAGTTCACAGTTTCCGTTCTTGTAGCAGCTGGTGCAATCCGCGTTGTGTTCCGAGAGGAGGAGCTCGATGATGTGTTTGCGCGAGTTCCTTACCTTGTGGGTGTTTGTCAGCACGTCCATCCCTTCTTCACAGGGTGTGGCACAGGCCGGGGCCAGGCGTTTTTGTCCGGCTATTTCCACAACACAGACCCGGCAATTCCCTGCAACGCACAAATCTTTATGGTAACACAGTGTGGGGATGATCACCCCAATCTGCTTGGCCGCATCCAGGATGGATGTTCCTTTTTCAATTTCTACAGGCTGGCCGTTTATGGTAATTTTTACTTTCTTTCCCATGGTTGTCTGTTTTCTGGTTTAGTAAATCATCTCCTCTCTGAAATTCTCCACTATAGAAGTGAATGAATTGGCAACGGATTGACCCAGACCGCACTTTGCAGTATACTGCATGGTTTCGGCAAGGTCAAGCAATTTATCCAGATATGAAGCCGGTTTCTCCCCCCTTTTTACTGCTTTGATACCTTTAAGCAATTGCTGGCAGCCAACCCGGCAAGGTGTACATTGTCCACAGGACTCTTCTGCAAAAAAATTGAGGTAATTGTCCAGGACATTGAACATGGAACGGGAGCTGTTGAAGAGCATCATGGAACCTCCCGTGGGAAGGGATATTCCTACCAGCTTTCCTTCAAATCCTATACTGGTTCCCGAAAACTTTTTTCTTGGCACCAGGAATCCGGATGCCCCGCCAACCTGGACTGCCTTGGTATCGTCATCGCCAAAATCATCGACAAAGTCGGACAGGCTCATCCCCAGCTCCAGCTCGTAAATCCCGGGCTTTGGGGTATCGCCGGAGATTGAGAAAAGTTTTGTGCCCCGGGAAAATTGCACACCAAGATCGTAAAAACGTTTTGACCCGTACTTGAAGATGGTAAAGGTGTGGGCCAGGGTCTCCACATTGTTTATTACGGTAGGTTTTCCCAGGTATCCGTAAGCAGTAGGATAGGGTGGCTTGTTGCGGGGTTCTCCCCGTTTTCCTTCCATGGATTCAAACAGGGCTGTCTCTTCTCCGCATATGTACGCGCCGGAACCCATAAAGATATTGATTTTGAAATCGTATTTGATTTCCTTACAGAAAAACTCAAATTCGCTGATCGCTTTTTTCAATTCCTGTTGCAGGAAGAAATACTCGCCCCTGAGGTATATGAATCCTTGTTTTGCACCAATCACATAACCACAGAGGGCAATGGCCGTCAAAACTTTAAAAGGAACCCTGGAGAGGATCTCCCGGTCTTTGAAAGTGCCCGGCTCTCCTTCATCGGCATTGCAAATCACAAATTTTTCGTCTGATTTCAGTTCAGAAGTAAGTTTCCATTTTAATCCGGTGGGAAATCCGGCTCCGCCTCTTCCCTTGAGCTCGGAACTTATCAGTTCGTTGATCAGCTCGTTGGGAGTGCGTGCAAGGCTCTTGGTGAGCACTTCTTCCCAGTCATTTTCATTTTTGAAAATGAAATCTGCTCTTTTAACAATGTGATTAGCTGACATGTTCACCTCCTATTATTTTGTCGTGCAGGTAACTGCCGAGGATTTCCCGGATCTTTTCGGGTGTGAGTTCTGTATATACCTCATTATTAATGAGCATGGCAGGGGCTTTATGACAAAATCCCAGGCAATTTGTCTCCAGGAGGGTGAATTTTCCATCCTGGGTTGTTTCTCCGATTTTGATCTTCAGCATATCCTGAATAGCGAGCAGGATCTGCCTTTCCCCTTTCATGGAGCATGTGATGGTTTTACATACACGAATTATGTATTTTCCCATTTTTTTGCATTCCAGGAAAGAATAGAAAGTGGCTGTACCGTAAACTTCAGTTACCGGAAGGTCCAGTTCACGTGCAATTTCAAACATGGAATACTCTGAAAGATACTTCTCCTGCTCGACAACTCCCTGCAGGATAGGCAAAAGGTTACGCCTGTCTCTGCCGTGCTTGTCGGCAAGGTCCTTAACGAGTTCGGTAATTGGTTTCATCCAAAATCAATTAGGTTAATAAATCTGGAATTAATAATATATATGTAGTGTAGATTTTACCTTTTAATTATGTGGATTCAACTTGGTTCTGAACGTTTTGGATCTAGTAACATGTAAATATAAAGTAAAAATGATCATAATAGCAATATAAATTTGGAAAGTATGTGAAAAAATTTATTCATATCTTCGTTCCTTCGTTCACTTGATGATGATCATGGAGAGTCGCCGAAAAATTGTATCTCAGGGCGAAGCCATTTTAAAATACCTTCCTCACAGGCCGCCGGTACTGCTGGTAGACACTTTTTTCGGCCGGGAGCCCGATGCTTCATATTCCGGGTATACACCCCGGACCGGATCTTTTTTTTGTCCCGGTGATTATTTCCTTGAAGAAGGCCTGATAGAACACGCGGCGCAGTCCATTGCACTGGCAGCCGGATTGGAAAGAGTCCAAAATCAAAGTCAGGTAGAACCCGGCTTTGTTGGATCAATCAACGCTTTTACAACGTATGGACGTGTTCCTTCAGGGAACCCCGTCTATACGGTCATACGGGAACTCTATAAATACCCCGTTTTTTCTGTAATGCTGGCAGAAACATTTTGTCAGGACATGCTTGTTGCCAGGGTTGAAATGAAAGTGGTAAAAATAACCGGGTCTCTTACATGAAAAACATCCTGATCGTTTTGGCACTCATCCTCACTGCGTGCGGCACTACCGCCAGGATTACCTGGGAAGGCGTAAAACCCCTGATCAACACAGAAGACAGTGTACAGCTTTACGAGTTTCAGATGATCCATGTAAACGGGGTGCTGGAGGGTCTGATTCTGGTTAAAAAAAATAACCTAAACAGGCCGCACCTGGTCCTGACCTCCTATTTCAGCCTTTCCCTGTTCGACCTGGAAGGTACAGCTGAAGGATATAAGGTGAACTACGTAATTGATGTGCTGGACCGCCGCAGTGTCCTTGATCTTCTATGGGACGACTTTTCCATGCTGATTGACCCTTCTGCGTGGACAGGCTTTCGTCCCGTTGCCGATGATCAGGGGAACATTCTGTTGATGACCACAGGAACCGGAATACGCAGTACAGTAATCAAGGCTGCAGATCATGCCAATGGTTACCCGGCGTCCATAGTGATAGAGCACCCCGCCTTACGTTTGTCGGTTTATCTAAAAGTGTTGCAAGATGCTCAGGGGTCTATTTACCATTAAATCTACAAGCGCAGAGGGCACGTCTGCTTTCACAACCAAGGCGGCTATGAATGCGAACCATCCTGTTTTTCAGGGACACTTTCCGGGGACTCCGGTGTTGCCCGGGGTTTGTTCACTATATCTGATCCGTACCTGTACCGAACTTTTCCTTGGATGCAGTCTACGTTACCATAGGGTGGAATCCTGTAAATTCACGGCCATGATAGACCCGTTGCGAAATGAAGTGATTACAGTGCAAGGAAATATCAAAAAGGATGAAGAAGGAATTCAGATCAAGGCACTCATGCTTTACGGTAACAGCACGGTATTAAAATTGCAGGCTACAATGAAAGAAATAACATTATGAAGAGAATACTGTTTATACTGGTTATCGCATTGGCCGCCTCCCTTCCAGGGATGTCACAGGGCAGTGAGGATCTATTTTATAAAGAACTTGGCCGTGCCTCCTCGCAAATCAAGTCCCTGAGCGGATCCTTCATCCAAACAAAGGAGTTCAGCTCACTTGAGGTGAAAGTGGTATCCAAGGGCACATTCCGTTATGTCAGGAACAGGGAAATACGTTTTGATTATACGGTTCCGTATCAAATGAGCATTGTGGTGGATGACCTTACGGTAAAGATCACTACCCGGGAAAAAACAACCACATACCCTTTAAAGGACCAAAAAAATGCCATGGCTGAAATGGCCAGGATCATGAACTATTGCATGAAAGGTCTTCTTCACGAACTCAAAGCGAAGTATGACCTTGCATACACCAGCGATGGCCCGTATCACCGGATTATGATAACAAACCGGAAGGATGATCCCGGAAATACATTTGACCGGATAACCCTGAAATTTACCCGGGAGCATTCAGCTCTGGAAGAAATGGTTATCCATGAAAAATCGGGGTACGTCACAACCTATGTTTTCAGCGGTTTAGCCGTAAACGTTGCGCTGTAAGTGTTCCGTGGCAAAAAGTATTATATTTGCAGTAAATAACCGGAGCAATGAAAGTCAAAGATGTTCCCCAGGATGATTCCTTTGTTCAACCTGACCGGGATGTGAACTTATGTGGTCGTCTTTTTGCACTGGATGACGACGGAAAATACCAGGAGGTCCCCAGTGCGGGCTGGAGTCCCAGGAATGAAGCTGTCAGGTTTGCCTGGAATAGCCGCAAAGAAGAAGCCGGCCAGGTCCGGGAGAAGGTTCTTTCCGGCAAATACAGTCCTTTGGCCTTTCATATGGCCCGTGCTATGATGACATCCGGAATGATGGCCGGATATACCGGTTTTTCCCGTAGAAACATAAATAAATTCTGTAAACCAAAACACTTTGCCTCACTCGATTCCGAAGCCCTTTCAAAGTTGGCCGGGGCGTTGAATATGAGTGTTGAAGAACTTATCTCTATTGATTGAATATGGAAATCAACTTTGAACATGGGCACGGCGCGCATTGTGAGAGTGCTGTAGTAAGGAATTTGCTAAATTTTTATGGGATCAGGCTAAGTGAGCCTATGGTACTGGGATTGGGGGCAGGGATCTTTTTCTGTCATTTACCCTTCTTCAAGGTTAGCGGATATGCCATGACCTCATTCAGGTATATTTCAGGAAGGATATTCTCCGATGTCACAAAAACGCTTGGCATAGAGTACAGGAAACACTCCTTCAAAGACCCCGATGATGCCATGGCAAAACTGGATGAGGTGCTTCTGGGCGGGACACCGGTGGGATTACGCGTTGGAATGTATAACCTTACGTATTTTCCAAAAGAGTACAGGGTCCATTTTAATGGCCACAACCTGTGTGTGATAGGCAAGGATGGGGATGATTATATCATATCGGATCCCATTGGACAGAACAAGAACAAACTGTCGGCGGCGGACCTTAAAAAAGTGCGGTATGCCCAGGGGGCGTTACCACCCAATGGCAGCATGTATTACATTACCAGCACAAAAAACTGCAAACCACTGAATGCCGGCATGATAGAAAAGTCCATCATTAAAACATGCTACAATATGACACACATCCCACTGCCCATGTTCGGAGCCAAAGGCATTGCTTACCTTGCCCGGAGGATGCGTAAGTGGGAAAAGCTTTTTGGCAAACGAGGAGCGGCACTCAATCTGGCACAAGTTATCCGCATGCTGGAAGAAATAGGGACCGGAGGAGCAGGATTCCGTTTCATGTATGCTGCTTTCCTGCAGGAAGCTTCGGAATTACTGAGCAGACCCGGGTTGAACCAGTTCTCCATGGAATTGACAGCGGTGGGTGACCTGTGGAGGGACTTCTCTTACAACGCCGCACGATTCTTTAAACAACGCGATCCGGAAGGTCTTACCTATGAAGATCTGGCTGTAAAACTGGAAGTGATTTCGGCACGCGAACTCGATATTTTCAAACGACTGGAAAATTCAATCAAGCATGGATAATCTGTTTGCCATAGAGACAAGAGACCTGAAAAAGACTTATAAAAACAAGTCACATCCCACACTTAACGGTTTTTCCCTGCAAATAGCCTATGGTTCGCTTTTTGGTCTGCTTGCCCCAAATGGTGCGGGAAAAACGACCGCAATCAATATCATATGCGGATTGCGCCGCTATGACAGCGGAGAAATCTTTATTGACGGGCACAATGTATCGGACGGCATGCAGCATGTTAAACCTCTTTTGGGCCTGATACCCCAGGAGATTGCTCTTTTTCCTTCCCTTACTGCCTATGAAAACCTGAAAATTTTTGGAGGTTTGTACGGATTGGGGAAAAAATTACTGGAAGAGAGGATTGATCAATTGCTGGAGCTGTTTGATCTGTCGGCAAGCCGTAACTCTTACATCAACCGCTTTTCCGGAGGTATGAAAAGAAGGGTTAATGTGATAGCCGGGATGCTGCATGCTCCTAAAATTTTAATACTTGATGAGCCCACGGTTGGCGTAGATGCGCAATCGCGCAGGCTGATCCTTGAAAAACTGACCGATATCAACAAAGCTGGTACCACCATACTCTTCATTTCTCATTACCTTGAAGAAGCGGAACAGATCTGTAACCAGGTGGCTTTTATGGATAACGGGACTATCGTCTGCCAGGGA
>MWDM01000057.1 GCA_002070565.1 Bacteroidetes bacterium ADurb.Bin139 | reverse complement strand
TTTGTGTCCTTGATAAAACCAAAACCTTTGATTTCATCGTAAAATTTAACGGTTCCGTTATTCATTGAAAAAAAAATAAAAATGTGAACTGCAAAGTTATGATAATAATTTGGATAATTGTCACATAGCAGTAAAAAATAATTTAAAAAGTAAAACGTAATCCGGCATTGAGATTAAAATTCAGGGGTTTGTCCGTTCGAATGGTATTCACCGGCATTTTTTTGTTTTCCGGATAAAAAGAAACCCCGGGCTCAGCGAACAAGCCCACTCCTTTGACAATATTGTACTGGGCTCCCAACGTGGCCAGAAACGACCACATAATGGGCATGTCACGTGGTGTCAATTGCATTTTCTCGTCCTCCATAGCCTGTTCGTAATCAAAATAGATACATTTCTCAACAGCACCGCCAGCTGCGGCATAAGCAGTAAAAAAACGACCCTGTAGAAAATTCCAGCGTATCTTCAGGGGCACGCCCAGATACCAGAGAACACGGTCAGTGACAAACACCGGATCATCCTGAGTCATAGAATGTACCGAATAAATGGAAGTAGCCAGACGTGTTGCAAACAGCCCACTTTCCACATACCAGCGTTCCGACAGAGGAAATGAAGCAACAACTCCAAATGAGACAGGCAAACGGTGCTTGTATTTATAGGTAACATAACTCGCAGGAAGTATGGATGCCTGATCCCCGCTAAGGGTTGCATCATTTAGCAGGATGCCTGTACTCGGAAGTCTGTTTTTGTTCATGAACATATCGTCCATTGGTAATGACGCCAGTTTACCGGTCTGGTTGACAGAGAGCAGCCCCGAAGCAGCAAGCATCATTTTGTTGCGCTTTATCACACGGGTATCCGGTTCCGGAAAGAGGTCTGCCTGGATGGAACGCTCAACTGTTTGTTCTGAACGCAGGTCCGTTGTTCCTGAAACCGGGGTTTCCTTTTTTTCCTGTTTTGTTTCGGTTGCAGCTTTTTTACCAGGATGTTCCGCTGAAAGAGCAACGGGTGTCGCCTGCCCTGCGGGCACATCCCCGGCCGGAACGACTGTTACCTTTGCCGTACGACGGTATGAATCTGTATCATACAGCCTGCGCGGCCTGTCTGTCCGGTGAGAAAGAGTGGTTCCTTTATAACGGAGTTCAATAACCTGGACCGGCCGGATACTGTCAGAGGCATTTTGCCGGCTTAAAAAAAGCAAGGGAATCACGATGGCTGCAGCACAGGCTGCCGAAAGGCCAATCCTTCTCAAAAGCCTGACATTGTAAAAGCGACGGACTTTTTGCTCCATGCGGATCCAGGATGCCCCGGTGTCAAAAGACACAGGTGCCTGGTTCATCCGGTTGCGAATGGTTTGGATCCACTTATCGTTGTTTGCTTTCATATTCTTTTATAAGCCTGACAAGCAGGCATTTAGCCCTATAAAATTGTGAGGATGAGGTCCTTTCCTGTATGCCCAGCTGTTGGGCAATCTCTTTATGGGACATGCCATCAAATACATAGAGATTGAAAACTGTCCGGTACCCCGCTGGTAAATCCCCTATTAAACGTTGCAACACATCAAGGGGAATTTTTTCGGTGGCTTCTTCCAGAAAGGAGTCCCCTGTGGGATCAGGGACCGATTCAACCGGTTTGCTTTCCCTGAGCACATCTTTTTTCCGGTAACTCTGCAAACAGGTATTGATCATGATCCTTTCCATCCAGGCCCTCAAAGAACCTTCTCCCCTGTCTGTGAATTTATCCAGTGAACGGAATACCTGCATAAATCCGTCATGCATATAATCCTCTGCCTCTTCCCTACCCGGGGAGTACCGCAAACAAACTGTAAACATGCGCTTTGCGTACTTTTCGTATATTTCTTTCCAAAGCTCCCTGTCTTTCATCTGCTTTTATGGTCAATCTTTAAATGCACGAGGCTCAGTAATACTGCTTATTGAAAAAATATTTCTTACTTAGACGCAGTATAAAAACAAATGCTGCAATTATTATACAGAAAGATCAATCTAAAGTAACAAAAATATGAGACGAACCATTAAAATTACCTTATTAATTACTGCGGCCGCCCTGATCATGACTTTGGGTTCCTGCAGCAAATGGCTGAATCCGGGCGAAGAGACTCGGGTTGTATGGGCTACCATATTAACCTCTTATGACTTGCCCTTGAGTGAGGAATATCCCTATTATTTCATCACCGATGACACTTTGCTGTACTGTCCTATGAACCACACCTCTATCAACGATGATTTTGAACCTATAGACGGTCAGAGGCTCATCCTGTATTACAAATTCCATAGCACAACTACCCAGGTAGAAAGTGATCAAGAAGAGACACTAGAGCCCGGGGACATCAAGTACATTGACATTGTACAGATGCAACTGGTTGACACTAAGAATTTCATTAATACAAGCGAGCCGGACACCCTTGGTACTGACAGGGTTGAGCCGCAATATTTATGGTTTGCAGGAGGCGGACTGGGTACAAAGCGCTACCTGAACCTTCAACTTTCCATACAGGCATACAATCCGGAAAAGCATACCTTTAGCCTGGCTTATGACCTGAACCGGGAAACGCCCCTGGAAGAGGGCTACTATTGCCTGGAATTGCGTCATCAGAGCAAAAACGATCCCCTGATCAACAATTACACTACCCTGCTGTCTTATCCTCTTGAAGGTGCTTGCATAGAAGAAGGAGTTAAGGGGTTGAAAATCAAAGTAAACACGATTACTCACGGACTTAAAGTCTATACACTGGATTATTGATCTGCTTTTATGGTTAAATGCAGTTTTGCTCCGCCCCGCTTTTTAAGCGGGGTTTTTTTATTTTTGTAGAAAATTAGATTATGAAGCATTATGCCTTATTGATAGCAGCCATGATGGTGATTAGCTCCTGCAGTCCGGGACAGGATGAACTTACGCTGGTTGTTGGCACATATACAACCGGAAATAGTCATGGAATCTATACATTAAAATTATCTCTTAAGACCGGGGACTTGGTATTGCTTGACAGCACGGCAGCTGACAACCCTTCTTATCTGGCAGTGACCACCGGTCAGAACCTGGTTTATGCTGTTCATGAAAGCGGTCCTGCCTCGGCTTTGTCTGCGTTTTCATACAGCGGAGAAATCGGTAATCTGGTGCTACCCGGGCGTAAAGAGAATGACTGTAATCTGAAACCACTCTGGCGCATTGAAAATCCCGGATCGGACCCCTGTCTTGTGGCCGCTGATCCTGCCGGACGTTATGTGGTCACGGCAGACTATTCTTCAGGCTCCGTGACTTTTTATGGAATGGAAGGCAACGGTATCGAACGACAATTCACATTCACCGGATCAGGACCCGATGAGCGAAGGCAACGTTCATCACACGTTCATTGTGTGGTTTTTTCTCCCGATTACCGACACCTTTTCGCAGCCGATCTGGGAGCTGACCGCATATACGTTTTTGACAAAGATTCAGCAGGTATTCCCCTACTCAAAGACACAGTGGGCCTTGACCCCGGAAGCGGTCCCAGACACCTTGTATTCAACCACACAGGCAACAGAGCATACCTAATAAACGAACTTTCAGGAATGGTTAGTGTTTTTGAGCACGACAAAGGTAAACTGAATCAGATTCAATCAATAGTGGCAGACACCTGTCAGGCCCGCGGGAGCGCCCACATAGCCCTATCGGGAGATGGCCGGTTCCTGTATGTTTCTACGCGGTTGCAGGGTGACGGGTTGGTCATTTTCCGGGTAAATGGGGCCGACGGCAGGCTGACAAGGGCAGGATACCAGCCAACAGGAAGCCACCCAAGGCATTTTTTGATCACCCCTGATGACCGGTGGGTTCTGGTATCATGTAAAAATGAAAACCACATAGAAGTATTCAGCCGGGATGTGCAATCGGGGCTTCTCAACGATACGGGGAAACGTATGATTCTGGAACAACCTGTCTGTATAGGGGTGTTGTAGTTCCAGGCCTGGGTTGCAGTATCAAGGCGGGGTTATAGTATCAGGAAAGTAGGTTCTTTGTGTTTGATGAAAGTTCCTTCATCCAACTCCCTGAAAGCCAGGTCCAGTTCTTCTTTAGTATTCATGACAATGGGGCCGCCCCAAGATACGGGTTCATTCAGGGGTTTCCCGGCAATGACCAGGAATCGTGCACCCTCCGCTCCGGAAAGGGCGCTCACTGTATCGTTAGCTTCTTCTGACGTTCCGGTAGGTGCCATGAGCATGGCACATCCCTTTGTTTCAAAAGAATCCAGTCCTTCTGCCTGTAGCTTGCCGTCCAATAGATAAAAGAATAAGGTATGGCCATTGGGGGTCTGGTCAGATTCCCAACGGGTATTGGGCGCCAAGGTTATATCCAGATACTGAACCTCCCTGAAACCCCCGTTCATTGGTCCGCTATGACCGTTAAAATTTCCTGAGAGAACCCTTACCACTGCACCATCGGAGTTTAGCACGGGTACGTCTTCCTGAAGGATATCCCTGTATGTGGGAATGGTCATTTTCTCACTGGCAGGCAGGTTGACCCATAACTGGCAACCCAGCATGCGTGGCGATGCTTTTGGCATTTCCTGGTGAATGATCCCGGAACCGGCTGTCATCCACTGACATTGCAGGTTCCCTATGGTTCCTTTGTTTCCAAGACTGTCCATATGTTCTATGGAGCCTTCCACCAGGTAGGTCACTGTCTCTATACCGCGGTGAGGATGCCATGGGAATCCCCTGGTATAATCATCTGGATCTATGGAATCAAAACCGTCCAGCATCAGGAACGGATCGTATTGTTTAATGGTTTTAAGGCCCAATACCCTGCGTAACCTCACGCCGGCGCCATCAACGGCATCTTTTCCGCGATCGGTTCGTATGCAAATTCTTTTCTTCATATAGTATTTTTTTATGATTCCAGGAGCAACAATTCTTCCTGCGTGAAGGCAGGGGCAGCGGTTGATCCCAGGTTTTCTTCCAATTGTTCTATAGTTCTGGCACCAATGAGTACCGAGGTCACCCGTGGATCTTTCAGGAGCCAGGAAATGGCCATCTGGGAGAGCGTCTGGCCCCGTTTGTCGGCTACCGTCTTCCATCGCCTTATCATCTCCAGCAACCCGTGCGTTATGTTTTGCCGCCTCAGGGCCCCTGTAGGTCTGTCAGCCCTGGATCCGGCGGGTATGCCATCCAGGTATTTGCCAGTAAGCATTCCCTGTGCCAGGGGTGAAAAGGCAATGCACCCCACCCCTTCTTTTTCCAGCAGATCCAGAAGACCCTGTTCCACCCGGCGTTCCAGAAGGGAATATTTGGGCTGGTGGATCAGACAGGGCGTGCCCATGTTGCGAAGGATGGAAAAGGCTTTCTTTGCTTTATCTTTTGGGTAATTTGATATCCCGGCATACAGCGCTTTCCCGCAGTGCACGGCCTGCGCCAGGGCGCCCATGGTTTCTTCCAGCGGGGTGTCCGGATCGTGCCTGTGCGAATAAAAAATATCCACATAAGGCACTCCCATCCGCTGTAGGCTCTGATCCAGGCTGGCAAGCAGGTATTTGCGCGAGCCCCAGTTTCCGTAGGGTCCGGGCCACATGTCGTATCCTGCCTTGGTGGAAATGATGAGTTGGTCACGGTAGGCCGCAAGGTCCTGTCTCAGGACTTTCCCAAAATTGCTTTCTGCAGAGCCGTAAGGGGGACCGTAATTGTTAGCCAGATCAAAATGGGTGATTCCGCAGTCGAATGCCCTGAGGATTATTTCGCGTCCGCTGGAAAAATCGTCCACGTCTCCAAAATTGTGCCACAATCCAAGGGATATGGCAGGAAGTTGAAGCCCGCTGCGGCCGCTTCGGCGGTATGACATCTGATCGTATCTGTTTTCAAATGGTATATAACCCATAATATGCAAATATAAAGTGCAAATATAATCTTATTTTTGCAGGTAAATTTTAGATCATGACACATAACAGGTATTTAAAAATTTTGGTACTCCTGATAACAGGAACGTTTTTTGTTCCAAGACTGGGAGCCCAGCACCACACCTTCCACAACACAGATCTTTCAGACAGCATACGTGTTGACCTCCTTCTGGATATGCTTACCCTGGAAGAAAAGATAAACCTGCTCTCAACCAACCTGGGGGTTCCGCGGCTGGGAATACGCAATGCCTGGCACTCGGAAGGGTTGCACGGCATGGCCCTGGGCGGTCCTGCCCACTGGGGAGGAAAAGAGGACTCCCCCACAAGCACTTTCCCACAGGCCTACGGACTTGGTTCTACCTGGGACACAGCATTGGTAAAAAAAGTAGCTGAAATTGAAGCACAGGAGATCCGGTATTACACGCAACGCACCCCTGAGCCCAAAGGTGGTCTGGTGATGCGTGCCCCAAATGCCGACCTGGCCAGGGATCCCCGCTGGGGAAGGACCGAGGAGAGCTTTGGCGAAGACGCTTACCTTGCTTCCCGGATGACCGTTTCGTTTATCAAGGGGTTGCAGGGGGATCATCCCCGGTACTGGAAGAGCGCCTCGCTAATGAAACATTTTATGGCCAACAGTAACGAGGACGGGCGTGATTCCACCTCTTCCGATTTTGATGAAAGACTTTTCCGTGAATATTATTCCTATCCTTTTTACAAAGGCATCACAGAAGGCGGCTCTCGTGCCTTCATGGCCTCCTACAATGCCTGGAACGGGATTCCCATGACCATACACCCCATCCTGAACAGTATTACCCGCAGGGAATGGGGCAACAACGGGATCATTTGTACAGACGGGGGCGCACTTCGCCTGTTGATTACCGCCCACAAAGCCTTTCCCACCCTGTGGGAAGGGGCTGCTGCCGTGGTGAAAGCCACTGTGGGGCAGTTTCTGGATGATTACCTTTTGGCTGTTAATCAAGCTATTACATACGGAGTTCTTACCGAAGGTGACATAGACAAAGCCATACGCGGGAACCTGTACGTAGCCCTGAAGCTGGGTCTGCTGGACAGCCCCATGGATTACGCTGCCCAGCCCTACACAGGTATTGGCGTGAGCCAGATGGAAGAGCCCTGGGAAAAACAGGAAGTCAAGGATTTTGTGCGCCTGGTGACCGCCAAATCGGCCATTCTCCTGAAAAACAAACCGGCAGGAGGCGAAAGGACGCCCCTGCTTCCCCTGAATTCCGCCAAGATCCGTTCCATTGCGGTAATAGGGCCACGGGCCGATGAGGTGATCTTTGACTGGTACAGCGGCACCCCGGCTTATACGGTAACCATCCTGGAAGGGATCCGTAATGCTGTAGGGCCGGATGTGGAAGTCTTTTACGAGCCGTCCAATTCTATGGACAAAGCTTTTATTGCGGCTTCCAAAGCCGATGTGGCGGTGGTATGCATTGGCAACCACCCCTACGGCACCAACGCCCGGTGGTTCTATTCTCCTGTTCCCAGCGACGGGCGCGAAGCCGTGGACCGCAAAGCACTCACCCTGGAGCAGGAAGACCTGGCCAAGGTGATCCTGAAGGCAAATCCCAGGACCGTACTGGCGCTGGTTAGCAGTTTTCCCTTTGCCATCAACTGGTCACAGGAACACATTCCTGCCATAGTCCATATTACCAACAATTCCCAGGAATTGGGAAACGGGCTGGCCGATGTTCTGTTCGGGAAAGTGAATCCCGCGGGCAGGACCACCCAGACCTGGGTCAGAGATATTGCCGACCTGCCCCCCATGATGGATTACAATATCCGCAACGGAAGAACATATATGTACTTTAAAGGAGAACCGCTTTATCCCTTTGGTTACGGATTGAGCTACACCTCCTTTGCCTATGGTTCGCTTAAAATGCCGGAAAGCTTTACAGACACGGTACAGATAGAAGTCATGATCCGCAATACCGGGCCTCTGGATGGAGAGGAAGTGGTGCAATTGTATGTGGCTTATCCTTCTTCTGCCCTAGAGCGTCCGGTCAGGCAGCTGGCAGGGTTCGAACGCGTTCTGGTTCCTGCCGGGGAAACACGAAAAATTATCCTGTCGCTCAAAGCTTCTGATTTGGCATACTGGGATGTTGAAAAGCAACGGTTTGCGGTTGAAAAAGGCAAGGTAAGGGTCCTGGTGGGAAGTTCCTCGGCGGACATTAGATCAGAGGGAATTCTCGAAATAATGTAAAAAAAAGTATCTTTGCTGATTAATTTATTCCATACTTTTTTATGATCTTATTAAACAGGGAATTAACCCTGAAAAACATAGAAGACCTCCTTTTTGGTGAAGAAACCATATCGCTGGATAAAGAAGCCCTGGAAAGGATAGTCCGTTCCTATGAATTCCTTAAAGAGTTTTCAAAAGAAAAAGTCATATACGGGATCAATACGGGGTTCGGCCCAATGTCCCAGTTCAGGGTGGATGACCGCAACCTGAAGCAGCTTCAGCTGAACCTGATCCGTTCCCATGCCGCCGGTACCGGAGAAATCCTGACCGACCTCCAGGTCAAGGCCGCCATGATTGCACGGCTGGTCACATTTGTTCAGGGTTGTTCCGGGGTACACTACTCCCTTCCCTTATTGCTGGCAGAATGCATCAACCGGGAAATTCTCCCTGTTATTCCGCAACACGGCAGTGTAGGAGCCAGCGGAGACCTGGTGCAGCTTGCCCACATGGCCCTGGCCATGATTGGCGAAGGGAACGTGCATTACCGCGGCCAGACAAGGAATGCAGGAGAAGTTCTGAAAGAAAACGGGTTGGAACCGCTGCAGATTTATATCCGCGAAGGGCTCGCCATTACAAACGGAACGTCTGTAATGACCGGAGTCGGGCTTCTGAATCTTATTAGGGCTAAAAGACTGATGCAGTGGGCTATGGCTGCTTCTGCACTGGTAAACGAGATAGCCGGTTCCTATGATGATTTCCTGTCCCCTGTGCTGAATAGGAAAAAACGACACAGCGGGCAGCTGTTTATTGCACGGCAACTGTCTTCCATGCTAAGCGAAAGCCACTGCCTTAAAAGAAGGCAATCCTACTTGTACAATAAAGAAGTCAACGGCGACAAGGTGTTCCGGGATAAGGTGCAGCCATTTTACTCATTACGCTGTGTTCCACAGATTCTGGGCCCGGTGGCCGATACCCTTAAATTCGCACAGCGTGTGCTCCTGGAAGAGTTGAATTCTTCCTGTGACAACCCGGTAGTGGACCCTGAAACCGAAAATGTATACCATGGCGGAAATTTCCATGGCGATTACGTTTCGCTGGAAATGGACAAAATGAAGACGGTGGTTACCAAAATGACCATACTCATGGAAAGGCAGCTCAATTACATCTGCCACGACAAGGTGAACCAGATCCTGCCACCGTTCGTGAACCTGGGTGTTCCCGGGTTGAATTACGGCATGCAGGCTGCCCAGTTCACAGCCACATCCACAACAGCTGAATGCCAGACCCTGAGCATGCCCAACTACATACATTCCATCCCCAACAACAATGACAATCAGGATGTGGTAAGCATGGGCACCAACTCGGCCATTATTACGGCCCGGGTTATAGAGAATGCCTTTCAGGTTACCTCTATTCACCTGATGGCCCTGGCACAGGCGGTATCCTGCCTGGATATCAAGGAAAAACTCTCCCCGTCCACCCTTTCTGTCTATAATAAGATCCGCGAAGGCTTCCCGGCCGTGATTGAAGATGTGGCTCTGTATCCCTATATCGCAAAAACCATAGAATACATAACCCACAATAAACCGTAAGATCATGAAATACGCTTTGGTAACGGGAGGATCCCGCGGCATTGGACGCGCTGTTTGCATAGCTCTTTCAAAAGAGGGATATGCCATTGTTATCAATTACGCAAAAAACCGGGAAGCAGCCCAGGAAACCATGCAAATGATAGCATCTGAAGGTGGCACGGCCGGATTACTACAGTTTAACGTGGCTGTAAAGGAAGAAGTGGACAATGCCCTGGATGCATGGGAAAAAGAACATCCCGGGGAATATATAAGCGTTCTGGTCAACAACGCGGGTATCAGGGAAGACAACCTGATGATTTTCATGCAGGACGAACAATGGAGCCATGTGCTGGAGACCAATCTGTTTGGGTTTTTTTATGTCACACGGCGGGTATTGAAAAACATGTTGACCAAACGTTACGGCAGGATCGTTAACGTGACTTCTCTGTCCGGCCTGACCGGATTACCGGGACAGACAAATTATGCGGCTTCCAAGGCCGGTCTTATTGGGGCTACCCGGGCTCTGGCCATGGAGGTGGCTCCCAGAAAGGTTACCGTCAATTGCGTGGCTCCCGGTTTTATTGAAACCGATATGACCAGCGACATAAGCCAGGACGACCATAAGGGAAGGATACCGGCAGGACGTTTTGGCAAACCCGCCGAAGTGGCCGCTGCCGTTGTCTTTTTTGCCGGTGAAAGTGCTTCATACATAACAGGGCAGGTATTGTCTGTTAACGGAGGTTTGTATACATAGAAAGTGATCATGAAACGAGTCGTTATAACCGGAATAGGAATTTATTCATGTATCGGGATCCATAAGGAAGAAGTTCGGGAAGGCCTGTATTATGGTAGATGCGGCATAGGTATTGATCCGGCAAGAACGGCTTACGGATACCGGTCTCCGCTTACAGGCATTGTCCCTCGGCCCGATCTTAAAGAAGCCCTTACCCGCAGGCAAAGGATCTGTCTGCCCGAAGAAGGTGAATATGCCTACATGGCTACACGGGAGGCGTTGCAGGATGCAGGAATTGACTTGGATTATCTGGATAAGAACGAGACAGGCATTTTGTACGGTAACGATTCCTCCAGCAAAGCCGTGATTGAATCGCACGAGATATGCGTAGACAAGAAAGACACTGCCCTTCTGGGTTCGGGAGCCATCTTTCAATCTATGAACTCGACGGTAACCATGAACCTGTCCACCATATACAGGCTCCACGGAATCAATATGACCATCAGCGCAGCTTGTGCCAGCGGTTCCCATTCCATAGGGCTGGGTGCCATGTTCATCCGCCTGGGTCTGCAGGATATGATAGTCTGTGGCGGGGCACAGGAAACCAATGTTCTAAGTATGGCCAGCTTTGACGGATTGAACGCCTTTTCCCTGAGGGTTGACCAACCGCAGAAAGCATCCC
>MWDM01000056.1 GCA_002070565.1 Bacteroidetes bacterium ADurb.Bin139 | reverse complement strand
CAGGGAGGATGCTGTTTTTTATTACCACAAAAATCATGAAGTTGATTTTTATGTTCCGGAAGCATCGTTGGCTATTCAGGTGTGCTACAAGCTTGACAGCAGTCTGAATACTTACCATCGGGAGGTTGACTCTTTGATAAAAATAACTAAAGTACTGGATTGTAAAAAAATAGTCATTGTGACTAAAGACCAGGAACAGACTCTGGAAGTGGATGGCTATATAATTGAGGTTATTCCCATCTGGAAGTGGCTGACAGCTTAACTGTAGAAAAGGTACTGCTATTCCAAGAGTTTGTAAAAGGGTTATAAGGGTATCAAGAAGATAGACAGCAAGCCCTGTATCCATGTATAACTTTGAGGTTTGGATGAAACGTTTCAATCCTGGAAGCGAAACTTTTCAAATGTATTCTATTGATCCATTTTAGTTTAACCCTCATTTTGCCGAAACTTTTTCTAAGGCTATTGACTTTCTGGGATTTAATAGATAAAATTGAAAAAAGTTGACATGAACACTCTGGAATCAAAGTAGAGCAATAATAAATCAAATCGAAATGAAAAAGATATTTTTAATTTTAGTTTTTTCTATGGGTACAATACTTTCATGTTCAAAAATTCCTGAAATGAAAGTAGACATAGACAGAGAGTCTTTTGAAAAAGAATATACGGCATGGGAGGCTCAGCATATTGAAAATTATGTGTTCACTTTTGATTATATGAGTAGTGACATCGGCCCCAACGGCCCTACAACGATAAGTGTCCAAAATAACGTATCATCGGTTCTTGAAAGTCAAGCTCCACATAAAGTACCTTTTGTTAATAGCGTTAGAGAGCTTTTTGATTTCATTGGGTGGACATTGGAAAATATTGAAAGATCAATAGAAGATAAAGATAAAAATAAAGAATACCCCGTAAAATCTGTTACTTTAAATATATTACCTATAATGAACAATACCATTATCCTGAAAAAGTGAAATACGGTGAAGTTCATTATGTTAAAAAAAATGCTGAGATACCTCCCGGTCTTAATTCGTCTTTTGAGTTAAACATAACAGAGTTCGTTCCATAGTCTCCATAGTCTCATTCATTCCAAAAGTTATCTGAGGGGTGTTTATATGTGTACTCGAAGATTATTTTCTGTCCGTAATTCAGGAGTTTAAAGCTGTCGGCAAAGAAGTTGTTATCTCAAAAAAAGAAAAACGGACTTTTAGTCGTGTGGTGTACGATGTAAAATTTCAAACAGAAAAGTCAATAAAAATTAAAATTGAGGTGGATGTGGATCCGCCGATGAAATTCGATACCGAACAAAAACTATTACTTCTTCCTTATTCTTTTATGACACGCTGTTTTGTTCTCTCCGATTTATATGCCGGAAAGATACACGCCCTTATTTTCCGGAAATGGAGACAGCGGGTAAAAGGACGTGATTGGTACGATTTTGAGTGGTATGTGAGAAAAGGCGTGAAGATCAATTTCAATCATCTGCAGGAACGGATCAGTCAGTTTGATGGAATTGAAATGAGTCGGGAATTATTTATTGAAAAATTAAAAGAACGGCTGGCCGATACAGATATTGACTCGGCCAGACAAGATGTTTTGCCGTTCATTAAAAACCCCGAAGAATTAGAAATTTGGTCAAATGATTACTTTTTACAGTTGGCTGAAATGATAAAATTTCAAAATTAAGGCCCTGTTTGATAAACTAAATCAGTATAGACCACTCTGAGATTCCATCTTCCAAGCCATTATTGTCAATCAACGGTAGTGGCAGCACTGAGTTGAGTGCCTGGTAGCCGCACAGATAGCAGCCCACAAACACAACAGGTGGACCCTCTTTTTGGGAGGTGACAGGGAGGTGGTAAGTGATCAAATCAGCATCATTTCTTGTAACTTTCATAATAACAAACATATACGGAGTTTTCCAACAAAATTACTACTTACTACCTCCCCCTCAAATTGACTAAAAACGGCAAAATCCGGGGAGGGTGGTAAGTAGGAAAAAACGAACATACGTTTATAATACGCACATAAACAGTCTGTTGTGAATTAATCTAACATGTCTGTTACTTACCACCTCCCATATAGTTACCGCATAAAATGATTGGTGCTGCGGAGCAGCATTTTATAAGCGCCAAATGCTTTTGGCGCACCGCAAGCGAAGCTTTTTCTTAACTTTGTCTTATGCGAAAAGTCTGTTCACTGGTATTCGGGCTGGGTGTTTTTCTTTTTTTCTGGTTAGTGCTTCCGTACCACTTGCGGTTTCACGAACAGTTCCAGTTTTTCCGGTTTGGGACAGATTATTTCATGGATTCGGTGCTGCATCCGGAGGGCTTTTCCTTTTACCTGGGAGGTTTTTTTACTCAATTCTTCCGGTACCCGTGGGCAGGAGCCCTCATCATTGCTTTGCTGCTGGTGCTGATGCAACGGCTGGTGGCCCGGATTTCATATGGGGTGACTTGCCGAGTGGCTGGCAGTGCACGTAGCAACACACCCGGCAATACTTTTTTGTATCCGCTGACCTTTCTGCCATCTGCCTTTGTATGGCTGCTTTTGTGCAACGAAAATTTCATGATTTCGGCGGTGGTGGCCCTGTTGCTGGCGCTGGGGGCAGTGAATCTGTACCAGCGTGCCGGCAGCGGGAAATCAAGGATTGCAGTATTTTATATCCTGCAACCGGTGTTGTTCTTTCTGGCCGGCGGGACCGTACTCATTTTTACAGCTTGTTTCATGTACCTGGAAGCGTTACGCATTGGGAGCAGAGGCCGCTGGAAAGCGTATGCCCTCCGTGTACTTCCGGCAGTGGCGCTCGTGTTTCTGTATCCTGTAGCAGTCCGGCTTTTCTGGCAGTATCCTTATGAAAGGCTGCTGGGAGGGATCCACTTTTACAGATATTACTACTTTTCATATCCCATTCAGTACGTAGCCTGGGCACTGGCAGCCGCTGTTCCCCTGTTGTGCCGGCTGATCCCCGCTCCGGGCACCGCCCGCCTGAACCGGATCATTTCTCCCGCGCTGTGGGTGTTGCTAGCCGCAGCCACTGTAGCAGGTCTGTATCATTTTGCCGACAGGGACAAGGAATTGCTTTTTGCCTATGATACGCTGGTGTATGAAGAGCAATGGGACGAGGTGTTGCAGCGGGCGCAAAAAGATACCCCCGGTTCCTCCATTGAAATGGTGGCAGTCAACCTGGCCTTATGGAAGACCGGCCGCCTGGAAACGGAGCTGTTCCAATATCCCCAACAGGGACCGGAAGGTCTTCTGCTGCCTTTTCGCCGGGATTTCGTTACTCCTTTGATGATGTCCGAGGTATACCTTCACCTGGGCATGGTCAACTCCGTGCAGCGGAACGCCTACGATGCCATGGAGGCCATCCCCGATTTCCAGAAGAGTGCCCGCTGCTACCAGCGCCTTGCCCAAACAAACATCATCAACGGACATTACCGGGTGGCCCGCACCTACCTGGAGCAGTTGTCAAAAACCGTCTTTTACCGGAAATGGGCACACGAAACCATGCAATACCTTGGAAATGAGGAACGGCTTGGAAATGAGAAGCGTATTGCAGAACATCCTCTATATGGCAGGATCCGCAGGATCCGTTACCGGGACGAAATGCTGTTCAGCCCGCAGGGGCTCAATGCCATGCTGGATGTCCTGTACCGGAACAACCGGGAGAACAAGATGGCTTACGCCTATATGCTGGCCTATACCTTGCTGGCCAAAGACCTGGAACGGTTTGCCGATTACATCACCCTGGAATATCCCGCCGGGGGCGACCAACCTTTGCCCGTTCCCTATCAGGAAGCCCTGGTCTTGTACTGGGTGCAAAACAATCCTTCACTGGAAGGAATCCCCTGGAACATATCCGGGGACGTACGCAAAAAGCTGGATGATTTTACAGCCATGTACCAGCAATTTGCCGGGGGACGGCCGGAACAGGCTTTAAAAAAAGATTTTGGAAAAACGTATTGGTATTATGTCTTCTTTACAAAAATATAGCCTGGCATGCATGGCCCTGGTTGCCGTTTTTTCTTGCAGCCATTACAGGGGAGAAGAAGTCATTGAGGATTCCCTCCCGGCCATATGGCCCGATTACAAGGGAGTGACGATACCGGTCAATATCTCCCCCTTGAACTTCACCCTGGAACAGCCTGCTTTTCATAGCCCTGAGGAAAATAAGGGAAACGCGTTCAGTCGCCTGGAAGCCACGGTGGAGGGGGCCGGTGGAGGTTTTATCAAGGGCTCCGGAAAGCGTCATGTCCGTTTCCCCCTGCGACGTTGGGCCCGTTTGCTTGAAAAGAATGCGGGAGACAGTCTTCTGGTTACGCTCAGGGGCTGGGATGGAAAGCAATGGCACAGTTACCGGCCCTTCACCATTTACGTAAGCGCTCAGCCCATAGATCACGGAATGGTTTTTCGTTACATAGCCCCCGGGTACGAAGTGTACAGCAAAGTGGGTATCTACCAGCGGGAGCTGTCCTCGTTCCGTACCAAGGCAATTTATGAAAACACTCTGGTCCCGCAGACTTGCGTGAATTGCCATTCGTTCAAACAAGGGGATCCCGATTATTTTTCCCTGCACGTAAGGGGAGAGAAGGGGGCCACGGTGCTGCAGAAAGAAGGAACGTTCCGATACCTGGACAGCCGCACCGACTCCACCTCCTCGGCCTTTTCCTATCCTTCCTGGCATCCCGATGGACGCTACATTGCCTATTCGCTCAACAAAACCTACCAATCCTTCCACGTGACGGCGGAAGACCGGGTTGAAGTGTATGACCTGGTGTCGGACATAGTGATTTACGACACGCAGGAAAATTGCATTCTGGCTTCAGACCTGCTGACCACCGGTGCGTTTGAGACCTTTCCCAAATTCTCGGCCGACGGGCGTTCCCTGTATTTCTGCCTGGCCCGGGAACAGGACCTGCCTTCTGAGTACAGGGACCTGCGGTACGATCTGTGCCGGGTGGATTTTGATCCGCTCACCGGCGAGACCGGAAAAGAGATCCATACGGTCATTGACGCTGTTTCCATCGGAAAAAGCATTTCCCAACCCGTTCCCTCACCCGACGGCAGGTACCTCCTTTTTTCCCTGCTGGATTTTGGTACGTTCCCTGTCAATCACCGGGCCTCGGAACTGGCCCTGCTGGACCTGGAAGACGGCACGTGGCGGCTGCTTGACGCCTGGAACAGTCCCGATGTGGAAAGCTACCACAGCTGGAGCAGCAATTCCAGGTGGGTGGTATTTTCCAGCCGGCGGCAGGACGGACTGCTGGTGCTGCCTTACATCGGGTACATAGACGAAAATGGCTGTGTGGGAAAACCGTTCCTTTTACCCCAGAAAGACCCGGAGCACTTTTACGGGACCCTTACCCGATCTTTCAATTGTCCCGAGCTGGTCACAGCCCCGGTGAAGCTGGAACGGCGCAAACTGGAACGCCAGGCCAACCGGATGGACCGCGAAACGGTGCAATTCCGGCGTATTGATTAATTGGTTCTTTTTTGTATTTTTGCCCCACATTTGCGTGCCTTGACACATTGAGTTGTTAGCTCAGCTGGTTTAGAGCACTACCTTGACAGGGTAGGGGTCACTGGTTCGAATCCAGTACAACTCACAACCTATTCTATGATCCGTTTTGCCACCATTGGTTCCAATGTGATCGTGGATTCCTTTCTGAGGGGAGCCGCTCACGACTCCCGTTTTTTCTTTCAGGCTGTTTATTCCCGGACACAGGAGCGCGCCAGTGAATTTGCCGACAGGCACAGGGCACAGCAGACTTTTACCTCCCTGGAAGCGCTGGCTGCATGTCCACAGGTGGATGCCGTTTACATTGCCTCTCCCAATTGTTGCCATGCCCCACAGGCCATCCTGATGATGGAGCACGGGAAACACGTGCTTTGCGAAAAACCGCTGGCTCCTTCATTTGCCGAGGGTAAGGCCATGACAGAGGCGGCCCGCCGCAACGGGGTAGTGCTGATGGAAGCCATGAAGACCACCCTGATGCCCAATTTTGCCCGGGTGCGTGAAGCCTTGCCGCACATCGGTACGGCAAGAAGGGTTTTTGCGCAGTTCTGCCAGTATTCCTCGCGTTACGACAATTTCAAAAAAGGTGAGGTAAGCAACGCCTTTCGTGCCGGGATGGGCACCGGGGCGCTGCGGGACCTGGGTGTTTACGGGCTGGCGCCGCTGGTGCATCTCTTTGGCATGCCGCAACAGCTGCAAGCCTCGGCAACACTCCTCTCCACCGGGGTGGACGGACAAGGATCGGTTTTGATGACCTATCCAGGGATGGAGGCGGTGGTGGTGTTCTCCAAAATCTCGGATTCTTTCCTGCCATCGGAGATCCAGGGGGAAAACGGAAGGATCCTCATTGGCAAGCTTTCCACCATGAAAGATCCCGTGCTGGTCATGCGGGACGGAACCACAACGGACCTTTCGGTGCCGACCATTGCAGACGACATGTTTTACGAAGTGAAGGAATTCCTGGATGTCATTGCATCGGGCGCCAAAGAATCTGCCGTCAACACGCACCAAAGAAGCCTGGACGTACTGGAGCTGGTGGACAGGGCCGGAAAACTGTAACACTGGGGAGGGTGGAACTCACAAACAGGTGGCACCTCTTAATTTGGTTAAAATTCAATTTTTTAATATATTTACTCAGTCGGTAAATATTCACCTGTAACGTTCTGTCTTATTATATTCCGACATCCCTTTTTGAATCCATTTTTTGCATCCAATGATACTCGTGCTGTCTATTTGACCAAGATTATGCTACATCGCTATTAACTTCTAAAAATCACAATTTAAATGAAACGAACTATTTTTTTATTAGCGATCTGTCTTGTCTCCAATTCTTGTCAATTAAGTTCTTCAGAAAAAAAGGCAGAATTAATTGAAAGACAACACGTTTTTAACGAATGTATGTCTGCTGCACATCATCATAGTGGTTTAATACGTACTTTTCGTGAGCAAGCATCACCTGATCTTTTCAACCCAAGTATTCTGGTAAATCGTGATGACATTGTTAAAGAGATTGATCGAATTAGTTTATCTTATTTGGACGCTAATAACATTGAATATAATGAAAATGAATTACGGGCTCTTTCGCATGAAGTATTATTGTCCGATAAAATTAAAACCAAGAGTGATGAATATGATCAAATCACAAATGAGTTACTTAATGATTTGATGGGTGTTCTTGATTTCGAGAATATAGATCAGTTAGAAAACGATGTATCTGATGTCCTTTTTTCAGAAAAATACGTTAGCACATCAGATGAACTTTTTAACATATGCGCCATAACCTCTGCAGTTTTTATTGATTCAGCGCAATATTGGGAAGTGAACATCATTGAATGGATGAATTCACAAACTAATGATATTTCTACAAAATCCATCGATTGGAATGTCATATTAGAAAGCTTTTTGGGTGTAGTCGAAGCCGATGTAAGCGCAGCGGTTTTGGCCGCAACTTATTTATCATGGTTCCCTCCGTTAACTGCAGTTGGTGTCGCACTTGGAGCAGGTTTTGGTTCAATAGTATACTGTATGCAACAAATTGTTGATAGTGTTTTTTAAAATGATACGCATTAAATATTCCCTCTGTTTTTTTATTTTTTATTCTGGATTTCTCACATCGTATTTATACTTGTTTGAGAGACCTGTCTGGTTAAATATATTATTTGCTGCAATAAGTTCGCTTCTCATGGTCTTATTATATTATTTCTTTGATTGTATTAAAGAAAGAAAATTGAGAAATAAACAGGAGTGATAATTTTTGCCATTTTTTTATTTTCGTATGATTCTTTTTTTACTGGGACGGATATTATCTGTCAGAACGTTCAACAAGCCGGCTGCGAGACGGGATTACGTAGGACCTTTTGGTGCCGACCATTGCGGTAAAATCATAAAAATCTAAATAAAGCCATCATGAAAAAAATAATGCTGTTATTTCTGGGGGTATTGTTTTTCCGGGAGGGATTTTCCCACCCTCTGCTGCAAAACGTATACGCACGCCAGACGGTCACTTTAAACGGGACCTGGAATTATATTGTGGACCCTTTTGATACCGGATATTTTGATTATCGTCAGCAGCCTTTGAAAGATGGTTTTTTCCTAAACCGGAAAGCCGTCAATCCCGGGGACCGGTTTGAATACGATTTTGACCGTTCGGCAACCATGACCATTCCGGGGGACTGGAACACACAGGATGAACGATTGTTTTTTTACGAAGGGACTGTCTGGTTCAAAAAGGATTTTTCGTATACGGCCAAGCCCGGCAAACGGGTATTCCTGAATTTTGGCGCGGTGAATTATACCTGTAACGTCTGGGTGAACGGAAAGGAAGCAGGATCCCATGAAGGCGGGTTCACCCCGTTCTCCTTTGATGTCACCGCGTTGCTGGAAGAAGGCGAAAATTTTGTGATTGTACGGGTTAATAACCAGCGACGTGCCGAAAACGTACCCACATTACATTTTGACTGGTGGAATTACGGGGGGATCACCCGGGATGTGATGCTGGTGGAAACGCCCGAAGTCTTCATTGACGATTACCTGGTGCAATTGCCTAAAGGAATGACAGATGTTGTGGAAGGACATATCCGATTGAACAGTCCCGTGGCTGGTGTTAGCGTAGGGTTGCAGATCCCTGAACTGGGTATTGACAGGCAATTCGTTACCGATGAACAGGGAGAAGTGCATTTCCGCATGGGTGCCCGGCTGGAGCTCTGGTCTCCCGCCTCCCCGCGTCTTTACGATGTGACGGTCTCGGGGCCGGAAGAAACGCTTTACGACAGGATCGGGTTCCGGAACATTACCACCGAAGGAAAAAGCATTCTGCTGAACGGGCAGCCGGTTTTCCTGAAAGGCATCAGCATCCACGAAGAAGCCCCATTCCGTCAGGGAAGGGTGATCAGCCGGGAAGAATGCAGGATCCTGCTGGGCTGGGCCAAAGAACTGGGATGCAACTTTGTGCGGCTGGCTCATTATCCCCACAACGAACACATGGTCCGCACTGCCGAGGAAATGGGACTGATGGTATGGTCCGAGATTCCCGTCTACTGGACCATCCGTTTTGACAACCCGCCCACACTGCAGAACGCCTCGGCTCAGTTGCGGGAGATGATGGAGCGGGACAAGAACCGCTGTGCCGTGGTGGTATGGTCGGTGGCCAATGAAACACCCCACAGTCCAGCGCGGGATGTGTTTCTGGAGAACCTGGCCAGACAGGTACGCCAGCAAGATGACACAAGGTTGCTGAGCATGGCCATGGAAGTATCCGGATTCAGTGACAACACTAATAAAGTAGAAGATTACATGAGCCGGTTGGTGGATATTATCAGTTTCAACCATTACCTGGGCTGGTACGTGGGCACCCCGCAGGACTGCAAAACAAGGCAATGGTACATTCCTTACGACAAACCTTTTTTTGTGAGCGAATTTGGCGCCGGAGCCCTGCAGGGATACCACGGGGATCCCGCTCAGCGCTGGACAGAAGAATACCAGGCAGAACTTTACAGGAATACTTTGGAAATGTTTGACAGGGTGGACGGATTTGCCGGGACATCGCCCTGGATCCTGATGGATTTCCGCTCCCCGCGCAGGCAATTGCCTTATATCCAGGACTTTTTCAACCGGAAAGGCCTGGTTTCCGAAAAAGGAGTGAAGAAAGCCGCTTTTTATGTGTTGAAAGACTTTTACGATACCAAATAAGAAACGCTAATACCATATTAAAACCGAATACTGACACCCGCATTAAGTAGGATGATACGATAGCCGGCTTCTAAGTAGATGCCTAAATGATTACCTATTTGCACACGGGATCCGATTTTGATCTGCGGATAGAATTTGATTTGCGTGGTATATGAATCATTAAAATACCACATGCCATCTTCTTCCAGGTTAATCCCACGGATAGTACGTACTTGGATGCCCGCTCCAACACCTGCATAAAACTCCCATTTTTTAAGTGCTGTCACATGAAATAAAAATTGGGGTGCAGCCTGGTATATGCAGTCGCGTTCTTTTTGACCATAGTACCGCATTGGATAAGTACCCCATCCAAACGAGGTAAGTAGGCCTACCCCAAATGACGCCCTTGTACCAATGTTGAAGACGCCGTATTCCAATTGAACCGGAACCGCCGAAAAGACAGACCTCTCTCCTCCCACACCAAACCCATACCCTATGCTCATGGAAAATGTTTTTTTTGGAAATAGCGCTTCCTGTCCATAGCTGGCCATACTTATCATCAGAAGGCAGGTTGTCAATATGATTCTCATTTTTTTTATCATTTAGGGGACAATATCCATAACGACTATACCATATTCATAGCTTGTGTCGTTATTATAAGGAGAAAAGTCTCCACTTTCAAACCAACCATTTGATGAATTTGCCCAGCCCCAGTTGAAGTGAATTTCTTCTGTGGTTGTGGCATTATAATAGATATAATAATCAAGACGATTTCCATTATACATTATATGGTAAGCATCGAACGGCTGATATTCAATTTTCTCTGCCGCATCTGCTATCCAATAATGTCCATTGCTTAGATTTGACATCATTGGTCCGGAAAAACCAAGAATGATAACAGGACTAGTTATAAGATAATCAAGCAAATCAAGATAATCAAATCCAGTATGATATGATGAAGTAGTGCATTGAAGTTCATTCTGGAAAAACGAGCATATGTCAGAGGGGAATGGGACAATATAATCGAATAACCAATAGAGATCATCATATAAATTGGCTCCTAACGTAGATATCGAAGCGTTATTATTACCTGCAATCATACTATTCCATAAACTCACCGTAAAATTAATGTCACCTTGATAGAAAAATTTATGATATGCCATTATCTGCGCAACAGCCGGGATCACGCAATACCCCCTATCATCATCAATTAAACTGCCTAATGGTGGCTCTTGCCCCCATTCCACAGGAACTATTTTGTCAATATATGATCTTACGGTATCAATAAAAAACCCATCATAAGTCCAGACATCCGGATCAAAGGCACTATCCAGTAAATTGTGTAAACGATAATGCGAAAGAAAAAAGCATTGTTAAATTTAAGGATTAAACCAAAATGGAAACACAATTTATGGTCAAGAAAAAAACGGAAGTACCTCCCGAATTGTTGTCCAAAGAATTTCTACAACAGTTTAAGACAGAGGAAGACGTGAGTAAATTCTTTAAGGATCTACATTCCCAGGTACTCGAACAAATGTTACAGGGCGAGATGGATGCGCACCTGGGCTACGAAAAACATGATGTAGCGGGCAACAACACGGGCAATTCAAGGAACGGAAGTTTTCCTAAAACCATCCAGACCGAACACGGGGAATCAACCATCCAGATACCCAGAGACCGGAACGGTGAATTTGAACCGGTTATCGTACCAAAACACCAAAGCAGAGGGTTATCCATAGAAAAACTGGTCATATCACTTTATGCAAAAGGGATGAGTGTTTCAGATATCGAAGAAGAATTGCGCAGTATCTACGAAATAAACCTTTCCGGATCATCGATATCCATCATCACCAACAAAGTGATTCAAGCCGCCCAGGAATGGCAGAACCGGCCTTTGGAGCGGCAATACCTGATTGTATGGATGGACGGCATCATTTTAAAGTCACGAGACGGTGGAAAGGTCATCAATA
>MWDM01000055.1 GCA_002070565.1 Bacteroidetes bacterium ADurb.Bin139 | reverse complement strand
AACAGAAGAAGACGTCAGTAAGTTCTTGAAGGATCTTCATTCACAGGTACTTGAACAAATGTTACAGGGCGAGATGGATGCGCACTTGGGATACGAGAAGCATGATGTGTCGGGAAACAACACGGGAAATTCCAGGAACGGGAGTTTCCCAAAGACTATCCAGACCGAACATGGTGAGTCAACCATCCAGATTCCCAGGGACCGGAATGGGGAATATGACCCTATCATCGTTCCAAAACACCAAAGCAGGGGTCTCTCCATAGAAAAGCTAGTCATATCGCTTTATGCAAAAGGGATGAGTGTTTCGGATATCGAGGAAGAATTACGCAGTATTTATGAAATAAACCTTTCCGGATCTTCTATATCCATCATTACCAACAAAGTGACCCAGGCGGCCCAGGAGTGGCAAAATCGGCCTCTGGAGCGGCAATACCTGATCGTATGGATGGACGGCATCATGTTCAAGGTCCGGGACGGTGGAAAGGTCATCAATAAAACGGTTTATATCTGTATCGGGCTTACCAAAACAGGAAAAAAGGAAGTCCTGGGACTATGGGTAGGGAAAGCGGAAAGTGCCGCTTTCTGGATGAGTGTACTGACCGATCTCAAAACCCGTGGCGTGGAAGACATTCTGATAACCTGTACGGACAATCTGAACGGTTTTACCGATACCATCCGCAGCGTATTTCCGGAAGCAGCCACCCAGGTATGTGTAGTACACCAGATCCGCAACAGTTGCCGGTATGTTACATACAAAGACCTGAAGGCATTTACGGTGGATCTTAAAACCATATATGGTGCTGTAAATAAAGAAGCTGCCGCTTTAGCCCTGGATGCTTTCGAGCAAAAATGGGACTCGAAATACCGTTATGCCGTTCGCAGCTGGCGTACCAACTGGGATGATCTGACCACATTTTTTGATTACCCGGTTGAAATACGCAAAATCATCTACACGACCAATCTGATTGAAAATCTCAACAGCAGGATCCGGAAATACACCAAGGCCAAACTCTCATTCCCAAATGATGATGCCGTTAAAAAATCTGTATATCTTGCTATCAATGAAATAGAAAGGAAATGGACGATGCCTATAAAAAACTGGGCAATCGTTTTGAATCAATTTATTACTATTTTTGAGGACAGGGTGCTGTTGTAATTATGAAAACTCAATTGTCATTTACACAAAATAATGTACAGTGCCACGTAATGGCTCTCCATTTTTGAGCCATGAAAAAAACTGTCTTATTTTTTGTTGCATTATTCTTTCTTGTCTCCTGCACACCCAGAGAGGCATCGGATCATACTGAGAACGGGGCTAAACAACAGCCTGATGTTCAAATAACCCTAATCCTGGCAGATACCTTGCCTCCCGAACCTTTATCTGATCTTTATCCTACGCCTGTACTGGAATTCGGGATATCAAAAACCGATCTTGTGCATCGCCTGGGAACACCGGATAAATCCACGAAGGACGGTATCGTTTATGCCAACTATTCCACAGAGGCCCCTTATGTGATGTACGTATTTGAAAATGAACAATTGTCAGGAGCCGGGGTTTTGGTCCGATCATCCTGTACTAAGCCTTTGGCAACATACCTGGTGGAGAGGTACCTGCCTGTTTCCACGGAAGGTGAATATTATTACTTTATAAACACCCCTTCAGAGCAAGAACCCACAATGGTCGTGGCGGTTACTCTGAGCAAATCAAAATTCTGGAGCGTGATGTATTTGCCCGGTTCTAAGACAATGAGAGCAGACACGAAATCTTATTCACCGGACCGTGTAATAAGCAGTAAGTTAAGTACCCTGATGAACCTGCTATACTAAACTTTTGGGAAATCTTGATTATATTAGCATAAAATCGTCCAATAATGTCAAAACACGGAGAAGTCAGGCGTTATAGCCTAATTATTGAAAAGATCAGATGCGGGCATTACCCCACCTTCCGGGAGATCAAAGATTTTCTATTTTCACAGGGATTCCAGGTAGGTGACCGTACCATCCAGCGCGATATTGAGCAGATCCGGCTTGAGTTCGGTATTGAGATCAAATACGACAGGATCCGGAGGGGGTATTGCATTGACTATGAAAACAGTCTGAACATGGAATCTTTTTTCCATTTTCTGGAGATAGTCAATACGGCGGAACTGCTGACCGAAAGCCTGATGGAAAGCAGGGATGCCTTAAAACATATATCATTCGATACGGGAGGCGGTCTTAAAGGCATTGAAAACCTGAAACCGCTTTTAAAAGCCATTATTGAAAACAGGAAAATTGCCTTTAATCATTACAATTTCCAAACGGAAAAGGTGACTGCTTATACATTAAAACCCTACCTCTTAAGGGAATACCTGAACCGTTGGTATGTAATAGGTATAGTGGACGGGACAAAAACGCTCAGGATATTCGGAATAGATCGTGTCCGGGACCTGGATATAAAAACGGAAACCTTCACACCCGATCCATATCTGGATCCCTCTTGTCTTTTTGACCATACGATTGGCCTGATGTTTTCTCAAAATACGGTACAGGATGTGTTGTTGTCTTTTACCCATACACAGGGAAAGTACATCAAAACACTCCCGTTGCACAAGTCGCAGAAAGTGCTGGTTGACAACGAAAAAGAATGCCGCATAGCACTTCGTGTCATACCCAATTACGAGCTGACTCAGGATATCCTGATGCACGGAGATACGGTACGGGTTCTGGAACCCGCATGGCTGGCTGACAAAATTCAGCAGATCCTGGAACGGGCACTGGAAAAATACCGGTAAGCATGCAACAAAATAGAGGGGTTATCCGTTTTATATGTATGCTGGGTAACATTTCATTCATAAATAACCTACTAACAGATGATGATCAAGTCTAAAACACTTAAGGCAGCAGCTGTTGCCGTTTTTATAGGTTTTGTCCTGGCAGTGGCCATTCCGGGTCTTACAGATATTAAAACGATTGGCTGGCTTACAACCCTTATTCTGATTTTATCGCTCCTGATAATATCCGTTGCGGGAGCTTTTTTGGCCGTTGCTTTGATCAAAGGACTGGCCAAATTGAATTTCTGGCTTTTTGCGGCGTTTGTAAGCGGTGTCCCTGCCGTTATGATGTTTTATAATACGAAATTGCTTGGAACCTTGCTGGTCTATTTCACAATTGTGCTGAGTTGTACTCTGGTGGGAGGGGCTTTGGTGCAATTCGGAAAACGGTGGTCCGGGCATAAAAAATTCCATAAAGCACTTACCATCGTATGCCTGGGCATCGGAGTGACAGGAATTGCAGGCGGTCTGACCTGGATGCTGTACCCCGGAAAAACCGTAGACATACCGCTTTCTGCCGCCAACTCGGCCCAAAACATGCCTCTTGTACTGGACCTGGGGCACCCGGGCGAACCGGGAGCGTTTCAGGTGGAATACCTGACTTACGGGAGCGGAGAGGACAAGCACCGGGAGATCTTCGGAGAGGAGGCGGACCTGATCACAAAAACCGTGGACGGATCCACTTTTCTGGATTCCTGGAAGGGATTTAGCGGAAAAATGCGTACCTGTTACTTCGGGTTTGACCAAAAAGCATTGCCGCTCAATGCGCAGGTATGGTATCCCCGGGGCGAAGGCCCTTGTCCACTGGTGCTGATCGTGCACGGAAATCACTCGGCACAGGATTATTCGGATCCGGGGTATGAATATCTCGGCAGGTTACTGGCCTCCAAAGGGTATATTTTGGCCTCGGTGGATGAAAATTTTCTAAACGGTTCCTATGGAAACATTCCCAAAGGTTTGCGTAACGAAAACAACGTCCGCGGATGGCTGCTGCTCAAGCACCTGGAAATGTGGAGGGACTGGAACTGCATGGAAGATAGTCCGTTTTTCGGGAAAGTGGATATGGACCGCATAGCTTTGATAGGACATTCAAGGGGTGGGGAAGCGGTTGCACATGCCGCTTTGTTTAACCGGTTGCCGTATTATCCCGACAATGCCAATGAAGTGTTTGATTTCAACTTCAACATACGCTCCGTGATCGCCATTGCTCCGTGTGACGGGCAATATCAGCCGGGCCGCATGCGTACTCCTCTTACCGATATCAATTACCTGGTGCTGCAGGGCTCGCACGATGCCGATGTTTCCTCTTACCAGGGGATGAGCCAGTTTAACCGCCTGGTTTTTTCTGAAGGATTTGACGGGTTTGCAGCCGGATTGTACATTTGGGGGGCCAACCACGGCCAGTTCAACAGCAGCTGGGGCCGCACAGACTTTCCTTCGCCCCGCATAAACTTCTACAACCTGGGACAACTCATTTCACAGGAAGACCAGCAAATTATCTCCAAAACTTATATTGGGGCCTTTCTGGATGCCACTTTACTTGATAAACAGAAACTTAGGCCTATGTTCACGGATTACCGCTATGCCAGGAACTGGCTTCCTGAAACCGTATACCTGAGTCAATACCGTCAGTCCAGCACACTTCCTTTATGTACATTCTCCGAGGATCTGGATCTGACCACGGCTTCCCTACCCGAAAGCAGCGCCTGCGCCGAGGATCTGAGCATTTGGCGTGAGCAGGCCCTTCAATTAAGCTGGGGGGACAGCGACACCCGTGCCCTCTTCCTGGGCTGGAATACCACCCAAAGCGACACCCTGGTCCCCGCATATCACATAACCTGGCCCGATGGAGCCCTGAGAGCCGACGTGCAATCCGTCCTCACATTCTCCCTTGCCGAGTTGGACGAAAAACCCGAACCGCCGGGAGCCGAGGATGACGAGGATGCCGAAGATACCGAAGATACCGAAGATGCCAAGACTGAAAAACCCTTTATTGACTTCACCATCCGCCTGACGGACCATAACGGCTCTGTTTTGGAATTCCCGCTCAGTGATTTTGCCCCGCTGCAACATCCGCTCAATCGAAAAATGACCAAACTCGGTTTCATGCAACCGCAGGCCGAATCGGAAACCATCCTCCAGACATACAGCTTTCCTTTGCAACGGTATGCCGGGGATCATCCCGATTTTGATTTTGAGCACATTGCCGGACTCAGTTTTATCTTTGACGTTATACCGGAAGGGGCTATTGTGGTCAATCAAATAGGAGTGCATCGTACAATGTATGTTATGCAATATTAGCCTTTTTCGGGAATGGTCTTCAGGGTTTTGTTGTCCAGAATCTCAAGATTTTTGCCGGAAATAGATATAATGCTGCCTTTCTGAAAGTCTGACAGGGTATTGATGATGCTTTATTTGGAATAACCCGGGGTATGAGCCATCTCTTCCCGGTTAAACGAACTGTTGATACGGTGTTCTCCAAATAACCGTACAAGGTTCAGTAATAATGTAGCCAGTTAACCGCCGGCATTCCTGTGCTTTAAGGTTATAAGTTTGTGTACTGTGTCGTTGACCATTTCAGACAAGATAGACTTAAGTGGTCCCCTTAACCCGGCCCGTTTGTTCGGACAAAGTTTTGAAGAGCGCGCAGGGTTCAAAGAAATATCCGTAGTTCTAAAACCCGATACCGATGCCGACGATGCAACCCTGGAAAAATGGGCCAAAGCCATTGAAGACAGGTGCCCGGTTAGCGACAACTTACAACGCACCCAATTTTTCGCGATATTTGAAGATAAATTATATAGTTATGAAATGCTTTTTTTCCATCCTGAACGGAGACATGAACACCTCGGTCATCAGAACCGTTAAGGGAAAGACCATTATGCTGCAGCACGATGTGACAAGTCCCCGGCCTTACAGCCGCCTCCATACGATCAGCGGTACCAAAGGGTTTGCCCAAAAATACCCAAGTCCGGGGATCGCGCTGGAGCCCGACGCACACCGCTTTCTACAGGACAAAGCGTTAGACTCGGTCCTTACGCTTTATGAACATCCCATTGTCAAAGAAGTGGGGCAGAAGGCCAAAGAGGTTGGCGGGCACGGAGGCATGGATTTTATTATGGATTACCGCCTGATCTATTGCCTGAGAAACGGCCTCCCGCTGGATATGGATGTTTATGATGCCGCCGAATGGAGTGCCATTATTGAACTTTCCAGAACGTCTGTCGCCAATAATGGTCGGCCGGTACGCGTACCCGACTTTACCAGGGGGGGCTGGGACAGATTGGAAAGAGTGGATTATTACAAAACGGAGAATAGTAAATACTAATAGATGGAAACAGACATGAAAGACATGACAACAATCGATAATATTGAGTTAGTCTTCCTCAAAAAAGAAGATTACAACGATATCCGGAATGCGATAATAGAGGCGTATTCAAATATGCCGGAAACGTATTGGAAAGAGCATCACATAAAGACACTTATCAATCTGTTTCCTGAAGGGCAAGTGGGTATAAAGGTAAATAACGAACTGGCCGGGTGTGCCTTGTCCATAATCATAGATGATACCCGGTTTGATGAAAAGCATACCTACCAGGAAATTACCGGCGGATACACTTTTAACACACATACTGCCGCAGGAAATAAACTGTATGGGATTGACATCTTCATAAGGCCAAAATTCAGGGGATTACGTCTGGGCAGAAGGCTTTACGACTACAGAAAAGAACTGTGTGAAAAACTGAACCTCAAAGGGATCGTTTTTGGAGGCAGGATCCCAAATTACCATCAGTACGCATCTCAGATGACTCCACGCCAATATATAGATAAGGTGAAAAAGAAAGAGATCCACGATCCTGTACTGGATTTTCAGATGTCCAACGATTTTCACCCGGTAAGGATCCTTAAAGGATACCTGCGTGGAGACAAGGAATCCCAGGAATATGCCGTACTGTTGGAGTGGGATAAGGTCTATTATGAAAAAAAGAGAAATAAGGCTTCCATCAAGAAATCCGTTGTGCGTCTGGGTCTTATCCAGTGGCAAATGAGACTATACAAAAACCTGGAAGAAGTAATGCAACAAGCCGAGTATTTCATAGACGCGGTATCCGGGTACAAATCGGATTTTGCTCTCTTCCCCGAGTTTTTCAATGCTCCGTTGATGTCTGAATACAATCATCTTTCTGAAGCCGAGGCTATCCGGAAACTGGCCGGATATACAGAAGCCTTTGTTCGGCGTTTTTCCAAATTGGCTATCTCTTACAACATCAACATTATAACGGGCAGTATGCCTGAAATAGTCAATAACAATTTGTACAACGTAGGATACCTGTGTAAAAGAGACGGCGGGGTAGAAAGATACGAAAAACTTCATATAACACCGGACGAAGCGAAAGTCTGGGGAATGCAGGGAGGCAATAAAATCCAGTCCTTCAAGACGGATTGCGGCAAGGTCGGGATCCTGATCTGCTACGACGTGGAATTTCCCGAAGTAAGCCGGATATTAGCCAACGAGGGCATAGATATACTATTTGTTCCTTTCCTGACAGACACACAAAACGGGTATGCCAGGGTCCGAAACTGTGCCCACGCCCGCGCCATAGAAAATGAATGTTACGTAGCCATTGCAGGCTGTGTAGGCAACCTGCCCAAAGTGCACAACATGGACATTCAATACGCACAATCCGTGGTCTTCACTCCCTGCGACTTTGCCTTTCCCACCAACGGGATCAAAGCCGAGGCAACCCCCAACACGGAAATGATCCTGATAGCCGATGTAGACATTGACCTGCTCCGGGAATTAAACCAATTTGGCAGCGTGCGGAACCTCAGGGACCGGCGAAAAGATGTGTATAACGTGCAAGTTGTTCGTTAGGTGCAACGCACACATTGTTCATTTGGCTGAAATTCAAAATGTTAAGAACTTTATGCCCTTAGGGCTTGAAATTGGGAAGTTATTGATAATGAGCTAAAAGAACAAAGGGTGCGTTGCACACATTGTTCGTTTGGCTGAAAATCAACGCTTTAGCAAAATCGACCCCCCGGGGGTCGATTTTCGTATTTACCTGATAATCAATGAGACAAATAATGTGTGCAACGCACCCTTTTTTGTTGGCAAAAAAAATTCACTATCAGGAGTTCCGCCAAATATTTATTTCTATATATTTGAAGAAGATTTTTTCCAATAATGTTCCAACTACAACGAATTCAGATTTGTTGTGCTCCTAATTCAAAAAACCACTCGTTAATTTTTCTGCTACCAATACCTCAATTATTATTCGGATAATAAATTATATGTCGTATTAATAGCCTTTAGCAATGAAAAAGATTATCGTCTTAATGATCGCGGGATTCATGCTGGTCTCATGCGATCCCCAGGAGAATCCTGATCCCGATGAGGTGGTTGTTAGCGAGAGCGCTCAGATCATTGAAGATCAGACGTGGAATGAGAACATCCTGCTGATAGATTCTACCGATTATACGCTTACTTTCAGGGAGGATCTGAATGCTTTACTACCGCTGGAAATCGGCGATGTTTTGGTGTCAACCGTCGGGAACGGATTGCTGAGAAAGATAACCGGTATTACGTCCACAAAAGGAGGCGGGGAAATAATTGTGGAAACGGATTTTGCATCCCTTACCGATGTGATTGAACAAGGGACCATTCAGGCCCAGGTGGTTTTAACACCTGATGATATTCAGGAGGTTGTGTTCCATTACGACGGAATAACACCTGAGCCCGCTAATGTAAAAGGATCTGTGAACCATGTTACCAACTGGAACATTAACACCGAGTTATACAGCGGGGTCCGGCTTACCGGGCAGTTTATCAGCGACATGACTTTTATCCTGGACATCAACGTTGCCGGATCCTCGTTAAACTCGGCAAAAAGCGGCATCATCATGTCCGAGACCCTTACCCTGCAGCTTTCTGCCGCTTTGGAACGGGAGTTTGACAAGGATATCACGATCGCCACGATTACTTTCGCTCCCATCATCATACCCGTTGTCGGGCCTTTGGCTCTTGTCATAGTTCCTAAGGTGGAAGTGAAATTGGGTTTGGAAGGATCTGTAGGCGGGACGGTTACGTGTTCCGCTACCCAGGAGATATTTGTAGATGCGGGAATACAATATGCCAAAGCAAGCGGGTGGTCCGACTATAAGACATTTACCAACGAATTTTCAAATACCACACCGGTTTTGGAGAAAGCCAATGCTAATGCATCTGTTTATATTCAACCGGAGCTTTCCACAAAACTGTACAATGTAGCTGGTCCTTACGTGAATACGAAAATTTACGGCAAGTTGGAAATTGATGCAGATGAAGAAACGGTAGAAAAAGAAGAACCCTGGTGGAAATTGTCTGTAGGTATCAATCTGAATGCGGGAATGAATGTGGAGATTTTCGATCTGGCTACGCTGAATTACGAGAAAAGCAATATAATAGGTTATGAATGGCTGATCGCACAATCTCCCACCAAACCTAAGGTAACCACGGGAGATGTAACCAATATCCAGTCCACTACAGCGTCGTGTTCGGGAAATGTCACGGCAGACGGGGGCCAGGCGGTAACAGACAGGGGGATCTGCTGGAGCACCTCGCAAACCCCCACAATAGAAAATTCCAAAACCTCCAACGGGACAGGTACCGGAACCTTTACAGGTGATTTGACCGGCCTTGCCGCCAACACGTCTTACTACGTCAGGGCCTATGCCACAAATTCAGAAGGCACCGCATACGGTGCAGAGAAGGCGTTCACAACGCTGACGGAAGATACGGATTTCGCAGTTACCACGGGAGCGGTAACCAACATTACCACCAACTCGGCAAGTTGTTCCGGGACTGTCACTGCCCAAGATGCCGCCTCGGTAACCGCGCGGGGGCTCTGCTGGAGCACTTTGCAGAATCCCACGACAGCGGATTCCAAAACCTCAAACGGCACGGGCACCGGAACCTTTTCAGGCGCTCTAACCGGCCTGGCACCCAATACCACATATTACGTAAGGGCTTATGCAACGCGTTCAGAAGGAACTGCTTATGGCGAACAACGCGCGTTTCAGACACTTGAGGAAGAAGAATTGAGCGGCACCTTTACTGACAACCGCGATGGAAAAACATATCGGTATGTTAAAATTGGGAGTCAGTATTGGATGGCAGAGAACCTGGCTTATTTACCGGCAGTCAGTCCTCCTTCTTTAGGGTCATCTAACGGAACTGTGGCAGGGGGAGGATTAGCTGATCTTCTCACTAAGTATTATTACGTTTACGGTTATGAAGGATCAGATGTAAATGCAGCCAAAGCTAATGCCAATTATACGACTTACGGTGTTTTGTATAACTTTCCGGCAGCAGAAGATTATTATTACAGCAGCACTCCCCCCAGCGGTCAGGGCATATGCCCAAGTGGCTGGCATTTACCGGATAATGAAGAATGGATACAGCTTATTAGTTATTTTGGAGGAGAAGAATCTGAAGACAACCCCGGATGGTATTTTTACGTAGGAGCAAAAATGATGGAAACGGGCTTTGTGCATTGGTCAGACCATCCCAGCTGTCCTGAACGAACCAACGAAAGTGGGTTTACTGCTTTGCCCGGAGGATATCGCTTTGAAGGAGGTTGGTTTTTCGGAATGGGTAATAGTGCTACATTTTGGTCATATTCTCACGGAACAAATGTTGCATCGCATGTGAACATAGATTACACAGGCGATTTACGTATTGCTGGGTACTATTATAACTATGGCTGCAGCGTCCGCTGCATCAAGGATTGAGGATAGAGAAAAAGGGTGCGTTGCACACATTGTTCGTTTGGCTGAAAATCAACGCTTTAGCAAAATCGACCCCCGGGGGGTCGATTTTCGTATTTGCCTGATAATCAATGAGACGAATCATGTGTGCAACGCACCCTTTTTTTTCAGATGGGGAATTCCCCACCTCTTTTCCGACAAAGAAAAAGCCAACCAGTTATTTATCAACTGATTGGCTTCTTGTGGAGCGGTCCGGACGGGACTGCCCAAATGCAATTCCTCTGTTTTTGAATAATACGTAGAATCGACATATTTTGCATATATGGTGTTGTAAAACAATAAAATAAAACTTAGCTGTATGTTGCATAGGATAGCGTAAAATATTAATAGATTGCAATTAGAATGACAAAAATTGATGTTTTTGTCATTCTTTAATATTACATTTGTTATATGTAATTCTAGTAAGGGACAAAATTAATGGCAATAATAAACTTCTACCTATCAACAAAAATTGATAAAA
The DNA here is from genome assembly GCA_002070565.1 of Bacteroidetes bacterium ADurb.Bin139. Taxonomy (GTDB): domain Bacteria; phylum Bacteroidota; class Bacteroidia; order Bacteroidales; family UBA932; genus DMER64. Next base: position 778 of record MWDM01000055.1, on the reverse strand, counting down.
CACTATCTAAAAGTCAAATACTATTAAGACTGGTATACGGAAATGGTATGGCTTTAAGAGCAAAGACCAGAATCTTCATATCCCCTGAGAGATGGAAAGACAATAAAATATATATTCCCACTAGACTCCAGACTAAAGAACAGAAGGAATTGCTGAAAAGTCAAAATCAGTTGGATGAATTGCGAAGCGTTATTTTAGATGCTGCCATTACTATTCCAAAGGAGCAATTCTCTAGGCAATGTCTGGACGAGGTCATAGATAAGTTTTATTTTCCTGACAAATACAAGCTAATAAAGGAAAAACCAAATACTTTATTTGAGTATATTAATGAATTTATCAAGACGGCACATCTGCGTAAAGACAAAGATACGGGACGTATTTTATCGAAAAATTCATTACAGCAATATCTTGCAACATACAAGCATTTACAAAGTTTCGCCACAAAGAAAAAGAAAAAAGACTTTGATTTCGAGGATGTTAACACTAAGTTTTACGAGGATTTTGTTTCGTATTTACAAGGCTTGGGTTTTACTAATAACAGTATAGGCAAACATATAAAAGTTCTTAAGACATTCATAAATGAAGCCCCTATATCGTTAAAAAACAAGGCCGATCTCTCAAAATTTAAGGTTTTTACCGAAGATATTGACACTGTTTTCCTTGACGAGCAGGAGCTACAAAATTTATGTAGTTGTAATTTAACTGGAAGGCTTGCAAAGGTTCGCGATTGGTTTTTGTTGTTAGCATGGACCGGTTGCCGTTATTCCGATTCGGAAAA
>MWDM01000054.1 GCA_002070565.1 Bacteroidetes bacterium ADurb.Bin139 | reverse complement strand
GGCACCTTCCCCTGATTGATTTCAGGGGTTACAAAATCGGGAACAATATTGCTGCCCTGCTGGAAGAAGCCCGTACGAATCCCGAATTTATCTTTACCACAGAGCTGATTTACACCCGTGATGGAAAAGAGAAAATTTTTCTGCCGGACTCCCTTCCCGACAACACCTGGACATTTGTAGATTCACGTACAAGAACAACGGCCACAGGTGTACGTCATAAAATAACTGATTTTTCAGTATTGGACAAGTTGGGGAACTCTGTTACCGATTCCATTCTCAAGGACAAGAGAACAGCATTGGTGCTGCTCATCGCCTCTGAAGAGAACCTGAAGGCGAAAGTTCTGGCCCCCCTGGAGCCACTCTTGGAAGAAAGCCGGGAACGCGGACTTCCATACTACGCCATCAGTGCCCTGCCGGCAGTTGCCATGCAGGAGCAGTTGCTGGAATACGGGATAGATATGCCTGTCTATATGGCAGACTTAAAGACAGTGCTTACCATGATCCGCTCTACGCCCGGCTTGATTGTGATGCGTGAAGGGGTGGTGCTGGCCAAGTATGGTTTCAGGGATTATCCCGATCCCCGGACGTGGACTAACCTGGTTGAAGAAGATCCGGAACTGGTGGTTGCCCGCACCAGGATCCACAACAGATTAAGAGCGCAGCTTTTTGTGGCCGGCCTGCTTTTACTTATCTTTTTCTTGCGCAAAGGATTCTGGTTTACGCGGTCACGTTTCTGATCAGAGTTTTCTCTTGACTTCAACAATGGTGTAGGCTTCTATGATGTCACCAACTTTGATATCGTTGTACCCGTCAATATTCAGACCGCAATCGTAACCGGCCTGGACTTCTTTGACATCGTCCTTGAAACGTTTGAGTGAGCCCAGCGTGCCGGTATATATTACAATACCGTCACGGATGATCCGCACCTTGGCATTGCGTGTGATCTTTCCTTCCTTTACCATACAACCGGCAATGGTCCCCACTTTGGATATTTTAAAAATATCCCGGACCTCGACGGTTGCCGTAATTTCTTCCTTTTCCACGGGGGCAAGCATCCCCTCGATACCTTTTTTAACATCTTCAATGGCATCATAAATAACAGAGTAGAGGCGGATTTCTATCTCTTCCTTCTCTGCCAGTTTCCTTGCCGAGGCCGAGGGACGCACCTGGAAACCTATGATTATGGCATTGGATGCAGTGGCAAGGAGCACGTCGGTTTCAGAGATGCCTCCCACTGCCTTATGGATGACATTGACCTGGACCTCCTCGGTTGAAAGCTTGATCAGTGAATCTGAAAGTGCTTCTATGGATCCGTCAACGTCGGCTTTTACAATGATGTTCAGCTCCTGGAAATTTCCAATAGCAATGCGGCGTCCGATTTCTTCCAGGGTAATGTGTTTCTGTGTTCTGAGCCCCTGTATCCGGATTAGCTGCTCTCTTTTTGCCGCCAATTCCCGTGCATCTTTTTCATCTTCCATGGCAAAGAAAAGTTCTCCTGCGGCAGGAGCTCCGTTCAGGCCGAGAACAGAAGCGGGAGTGGATGGTCCTGCTTCTGTGATCTTCTGGCCCCTTTCGTTGAACATGGCCCTGACCCTTCCGGTACAGCAGCCGCTCAGGAGTACATCGCCCTGTTGAAGCGTTCCATTTTGAATCAATATCGTAGCCAGGTAACCCCTGCCTTTATCCAGGGACGATTCAATCACCGTACCCGAGGCCCGTTTTTTGGGATTGGCACGCAATTCCAGCATGTCTGCCTCTAACAGGATTTTTTCCAGCAATTTGTCCACATTAGTACCTTTTTTTGCCGAAATTTCCTGGCATTGGTGCTTTCCACCCCAGTCTTCCACCAGGATGTTCATATTGGCCAGCTGCTCGCGAATCTTGTCGGGGTTGGCTCCCTGTTTGTCGATTTTATTTATGGCAATGATCATGGGCACACCTGCAGCAGAAGCATGATTAATGGCTTCTATGGTCTGCGGCATTATGGCATCGTCTGCTGCTATGATGATAATAGCCATGTCTGTGACTTTGGCGCCACGTGCCCTCATGGCCGTAAAGGCTTCGTGACCGGGGGTATCCAGAAATGTGATCAGGCGGCCGTTTTCCAGCTTAACACTATAGGCTCCGATGTGTTGCGTAATGCCACCTGCCTCTCCGGCAATCACATTGGCATCGCGAATGTAGTCCAGCAGGGATGTTTTTCCATGGTCTACGTGACCCATGACTGTTACAATGGGAGGTCTTTCACTCAGGTCTGCAGGGTCATCCTCTTCTTCCTGGACGGCATCCTGCAATCCTGCTGTGACAAACTCAACCTTGTATCCGAATTCTTCGGCAACCAGGACCATGGCTTCTGCATCTAGCCTCTGATTGATGGAAACCATAAGTCCAAGGTTCATACATGCGTCAATCACTTTGACAACAGGCACGTCCATCAGCGTGGCCAGTTCGTTTACGGTAACGAATTCAGTCACTTTGAGCAGGTTGCTTTCCATTTCCCTGCGTTCCTGTTCTACGGCCATCCGCTGGGTGACGATCTCACGCTTTTCACGGCGGTGCCTGGAACCCTTTGTTTTGCCCTTTCCTTCTGTCATGCGGGCATACGTCTCTTTGATCTGTTTCTGGATAGCATCTTCATCCACTTCCGGGTGAATGGGTTTAAACCTTTCTTTTCCACGACCTTTAGCACGGCCCGGGACATCGGCTTTGCGGGCAGATACTTTGTTCACGTCCACGCGTTCCCGGTGTGGTTTCTGGATTCTTTCGCGTTTGACTTTCTGATTTCCGGCTTTTGATTTTTCCTTATCCTCGGACGGTTTCTTCCTGTCAAAGAGGGAGAGGTCAATCTGTCCGGTGATCTTGGGTCCTGCAAGTTTTTCAAACTCAGTTTCTATGTGGACCGGTTCATCAGGTCTGGACGAAGGTGCCGGTGCGGGTTTCTTTTCTTCTTTTGGTTTGCTTCCGGGCCGGGGCCTGGGAGCAGGTTCCGCAGACGGAACGGCCACTGTTTTTTCCTCCCTGGGTTTTTCAAACTGGCTTAGATCAATCTTTCCCATGATGGTAGGCCCCTTTTCGCCGGTGCTCAGGGTTTCAGCAGCCGTAGAGGGCTGAGGCTTCACTTCTGATTTTTGTTGAACAAGAGGTTCTTGTGCGCCATGGGCTTCCTGCCCCGGGACCGGTTCGTGTTTTGTATCAGGTTCGGATTTTGCCACAGATTCCGTCCTGGCTGCAGATTTTGGAGTTGCTGCCTGTTGGGCATGGGCCTCAGGAGTGGCAGTGGTTACCGGTTCCGGTGTGGCTGCAGGTCCGGTCTTTGCATCGGATTCGGGCTTAAACGCAGGTTCGGTCTTTGCAGTGGTTTCTGGTTTAACCGCAGGTTCCTGTTTTGCAGCCGGAGCGGGAGCAGGTACGGATTCCGATTCTGCCTTGACTTTGTGTGCAGATGTTACAGGCTGTTCTTCCTGCGTAACATCTTTCACCTTAAGAATGATCTTTCTGGATTGTTCCTTAAGCTGCAGTTCCTTGTTAAATTCCTTTTCAACAAGTGCATAAGCTTCCTCGGAGATCTTGCTGTTGGGGGAAGGGTCCACTTCCATTCCCTTTTTTTTCAGGAAATCGGTAAGGGTCCCAATCCCAATGTTAAACTCCTTGACTACTTTGCTTATACGAATACCTTGTTTTTCCGACATATGATCTCCTTATTCTTTTGTATCGTTTTCAAATTCTGCCCGTAGTATGCGAATCACATCGGCTACCGTTTCCTCTTCCAGATCGGCACGCTTGACTAATTCGGGAATGGGGATGGCCAGAACACTCTTTGCGGTGTCACATCCGATTTGTTTGAGTGAATCGATGATCCACTGGTCAATTTCATCGTTGAATTCATCCAGCATCACGTCTTCTTCATCTTCATCCATTTCACGGAACACATCAATTTCATAACCTATGAGCATTCCTGCCAGCTTAATATTGGAGCCGCCCTTGCCAATGGCAAGCGACACTTCATTTGGCTTTAGGTATACCCCCACGCGTTTTGCCTCTTCATTGATCTTTATGGAAGAGATCTTGGCAGGACTCAGAGCCCTTTGTATTAGCAGCTGGGGATTGGTGGTCCAATTGATGATATCAATGTTTTCATTCCGTAATTCCCTTACAATGCCATGGATCCTGGAACCTTTCACGCCAACACAGGCACCTACAGGATCAATCCGGTCATCGTAGGATTCCACAGCGACTTTTGCGCGTTCACCGGGAATACGCACGATTTTTTTGATGGTGATCAGGCCATCGTAAATTTCGGGAACATCCTGTTCAAAAAGCCGTTCCAGAAATTTTGGGGACGTTCTTGAAAGGGTGATTACCGGCGTGTTATTCTTCATTTCCACACTCGACACGACGGCTCTTACCGTATCTCCCTTGCGGAAATAATCGCTGGGAATCTGTTCCGACTTAGGCAATAAAAGCTCGTTTCCTTCCTCATCCAGAACAAGGACTTCCTTTTTCCAGACCTGGTAGACTTCACCTACAACAATGTCACCTACGCGTTCCTTGTATTTGGCATACATATTGGCTTTTTCAATATCCATGATCCGCCCGGCCAGATTTTGCCTGAGTGTTAGGATTCCCCTTCGTCCGAATTCAGAAAGTTTTACTTCCTCTGTGAATGATTCGCCAACCTCGTAGGAGTCATCAATTTGGGATACTTCTTTAAGTGAAATCTGTGTGTTCGGGTCCTCTACGGTTTCCACCACCTCCCTGTTTCTCCAGATCTCAAAATCTCCTTTGTCGATATTGATAATGATAACAAAATTATCTGCATTTCCATACATTTTGGCAAGCTGTGAACGGAAAACATCTTCAAGAACGCTCATCATAGTAGGGCGGTCAATGTTTTTCAAATCCTTGAATTCGGCAAATGTACTGATCAGATTTAAACCTTCCATTTTGGGTAATCTTTTTGTTTGTAATAAAAAAGAGGACCAAGGTCCTCTTGCACGTTTTCCTAATCGGCTGCAAATGTAAGCATTTTAGTCAATTCCGACAAATTTATTTAGTTATTTGCATAATTTCATAAATGGAACGAAATTTGTTCGGATTTATTAATTCATAAGATAAAATGGAACTGACTGCCGGTATCATAGCCAATCATCTGAAAGGTGAAGTAGTGGGGAATCCCGATGTCATAGTCACCGCCATGGCGCGTATAGAACAGGGAAAACAAGGCACGGCCTGTTTTCTTGCCAACCCAAAATACGAAAAGTATCTGTATCAGACCAAGGCATCGCTGGTGCTCATAGACAGGAACTTTTCCCCAACCAGGGAAGTGCCTGTCACACTGATACGCGTTGACAACGCTTATGAGTCTGCTGCAGTCCTGCTGGGTTTGTTTTCCTCTGAAAAAAAGAAAACAGGATGGGAATTTCCCCACAGCATTTCACGGAAAGCTGCCATTGGAAGAAAAGTATATATTGGAGCGCACACTTATATTGGCAAGCGTGCCCGCATCGGAAACGGGGCTCAGATCTACCCGCAGGTCTATATTGGGGACAACGTAAAGATAGGGAGCGGAACCATCCTGTATCCCGGAGTGAAAGTCTATGATGACTGTGTAATAGGTGAGCGCTGCATCATTCATGCCAATGCAGTGATTGGATCGGATGGGTTTGGATTTGCACCCACAGCAGATGGAACGTACAGAAAGATACCCCAGACGGGCAATGTAATCATTGAGGATGATGTTGAGATAGGTGCCAATACAGTTGTCGACCGTGCAACTATGGGATCAACCATAATCCGGCGTGGTGTGAAACTTGACAACCTGATCCAGATTGCCCACAATGTAGAAGTGGGAGAAAACACCGTGATGGCCGCCCAGAGTGGCATAGCCGGCTCTTCCCGTATTGGGGCGAATTGCATGATCGGAGGGCAAGCCGGTATTGGAGGGCACCTGACAGTCGCCAACGGCACTCAGGTAGGGGCGCAGGCCGGGGTCATAGGTTCTGTCAAACAGGAGGGAAGTGTTCTGCTGGGTATGCCTGCCATTGATCACAGCCAGTTCATGAGGGCCTATGCCCTTTTCAGGAAATCGGGAAAAAAAGATAAATGAAACAACGGACGATTTCCGGAGAGATCCGGTTTACAGGAGTGGGCTTACATACAGGAACCACCAATCAAATGACACTTTGCCCTGCCCCGGAAGGATCCGGCATCTGTTTTCAGAGAACCGATATTCCGGGCGAGCCGGTTATGAAGGCCCTGGCAGATCATGTGGCAAGTACAGAAAGGAGTACCGTACTAATACGGGAGCAGATCAGGGTCGGGACCCCGGAGCATCTTTTGGCTGCTTTTTTTGGGATGGGAGTAGACAATGTCCTGGTAAAGCTCAGTGGACCGGAGGTGCCCATCCTGGACGGGAGCGCCTATCCTTTTGCAATCGCCATAAAAGACACGGGAGTGAGGGAGCAGAAGGCCGAAAGGGTATGCTACAATTTGCATCATCCGGTATATTATACAGACAAGAGTTCCGGAACAATGGTGGAGGTAGTCCCTGCCGGTTCTTTTTCTGCCCGGGTGATCCTGGATTTTGATTCCGGGGTCATTGGTAAACAGGAATTTGTTTTTGATCAGGGAATGGACTTTCTTGCAGAAATTGCCCGCAGCCGGACGTTTGTATTTCTGGATGATGTGTTGAGTCTTATAAAAAAAGGATTGATCAGGGGAGGGGATTTGGACAATGCCCTGGTCATAGCCGATAAGGATCAGAGTGAAGAAGACACCGCCATTTTACGTGCTATCTTCAAAAGGCCGGGTTTAAAGCTGCAGCGCGGCTACCTGAACGACCCGGCATTGCATTTTCCCAATGAATGTGCAAGGCATAAAATGATGGACCTGCTGGGCGATCTTTTTTTAGCCGGAAGACGTTTTAACGCCTCTGTAACAGCTTATAAACCGGGACATGCTGCCAATACTGCGGTGGCTCTCATGATAAGTGACCAAATCAAGAAGAATAGTTATGATACATAAATTCAGTGTTGTTCATCCTAAAGCCAAATTGGGCAAAGACGTGGAAATTGGCCCGTTCAGCACCATAGCTCAGCATGTTGAAATTGGCCCGGGGACAGTAATCGGGCCCAACGTGACTATAATGGATTATGTGCGTATAGGGAACAATTGCAGGATTTTTCCCGGAGCGGTGATAGGGGCCATACCCCAGGACCTGAAATTTGCGGGAGAGGTGTCTTCTGTAGAAATTGGAGATAATGTGACCATCCGCGAATATGCGACCATCAACCGCGGAACGGCGGCAAGTCATATAGGTGTGACCAAGGTAGATGATAATTGTTTGATCATGAGCTATGTACACATAGCACATGACTGTCATATCAAAAATAATGTAATACTTACTTCCTATGTGGGACTGGCAGGAGAGACCCAGATTGACGAGTATGCAATCATTGGCGGTGCATCGGCAGCCCATCAGTTTACACGCATAGGAACCCACGCTATGGTTTCAGGTGGTTCCATGATAGGGAAGGACGTGCCGCCTTATGTACTTGCAGGAAGGCGTCCTCTCTGCTACGGAGGGATCAATATCATCGGCCTGCGGCGCAGGGGCTTTACTTCGGAACAAATTGAAAGGATACACGATATTTATCGCATCATATACCAGGTTGGAATGAATATCAGTGATGCCTGCCGTAAGGTGGAAGAAGTGCTGGAAGTTTCGGAAGAGAAAAATATCATCCTCTCATTTATCAGGGCTTCACAACGGGGTATTATTCCTTATAAAGCCAAATTCATGGAAGAAGAATGACAGCATGAAGGCCATTTTTACTACGGCATATTGGCCTCCGGTAGCCTGTTTTGCGGCCCTGTTCCCTGACGGAGAATGGGTGTTGGAACAACACGAGCATTACCAGAAACAAACTATTCGAAACCGCTGCTCCATATGCGGTGCCAATGGTCCTCAGTGGCTCATCGTCCCTGTTATACGCAAACATGGATTCAAGACGCCCATACGTGAGGTCATGCTTGATCTTTCAGAGAACTGGCAGCGAATTCACTGGCTGGCCATAGAATCTGCCTACCGGTCTTCTCCGTATTATGAATACTACCGCGAAGAGATCAGACCTTTTTTCACGATAGGGGAGTCGATGCCTCTTTTTGAATACAATACCGCCATTCTAAGGTGGTGTGCCGGGGCTGTGGAATCATGCATATCTATTTCATATACTGAATCATACAAGGCATCATATAAAGAAAATGATTTTCGTCACCATGTGCCTGCTTACAAAGCCATCCCGTATTATCAGGTTTTTGCCCGGAAACATGGATTTGTCCCCGGGCAAAGTATTCTGGATTTGCTTATGAATGAAGGTCCTGAAGCCTGGAAAGTATTAAAAGCGAAAACCAAGGGTGAACAGGATCCTGAACTGCGATAAGGAATTGTATCCGGGTATTGAGGGACTCCCTGTATCATACAATGAAAAGCTTTCACCTTCTTTCAGGCGGTAAGATACGCCAAGGTCTGTAAAAAACTGATCTCCACGCAGGCCCAGTCCCCCAGAAACTATATGCGCAGGCTGATAACTGCGCTCAGGTGCTCCGTAAAAACTGTATCCGCCCCTTATGGCCAGCCGGGAAACGCGTATCTCGGCTCCGGCACGGAAATTATGGGCATACTTAAAACCAAACGTATCTGATCCATAGCGGATAGCCTCGTTATCCTGTTCAAAGGCCCATTTGTCATATTTTTCTGACATTTTCATGGTCCTGTAATCTGCTCCTTCATAATCAAAACTTATCAGACCCACTTTTCCAATGATAAAAGCAGTCCCTGCACTGAAACGCCAGGGAGTGCGCACATTATAGGAATAGGAACCAACGGGGCTGCTGGCATTTTTTTTCAGATCCAGAAATTCAGCCGTCATGTGTTCCTGCCATTCGTCGGTCAGTGACGTCCAGGCAGGAGTGGCGATACTTGCCCCAAGCCTCCAGTTGAAGCCAGGCAGGTTTACCGGTATGGCTATGATCCCCAGGTTCATATTGAAACCAATTCCGGTAGTGGTCTGATCGTAAGTGTGGGAAAAACCTGAATACCATGTCTGGAATGCTTCCGGATCCTGCGCTGTCTCTATGAATTTCTCATATGTTTTGTAGTAGACGCTTCTGAAATTCAGGCTGTAACCGAAAAAAATCCGGTTGTTGATGTTGGCTCCCATATTCAGGGTGTACTCACCCATACTGCCTATGGATTCTCTGGTAAAACGCTGGTCGAGGGGGCCCCCCACAACAATTTCTTCTCCATAGAGATTTTCAGGAGCAGCAATGTACTGATCTTGTGTTCCCGGGAGTGTGTCCAAAAGATAGGCGTTCCAGGCAAGAACTGATCTCCAGGATGCTCCTGAATCGTAATACGGATTGTAGTTGTCACCATGCTCCAGATCCGCCGAGAAGATACCGTTGGTCATGGTGGCAACCGGGGTGAGCCAGCTGGATTCGGAATTATTACGGCGCACGGAAGTACGTGTTGTAAAATCCTGAACTTTATTGTAGCCCAATGCAAAAGATAGAGATACCAGCCCCGAGCCGTTGGAGGTGTTCCATGATCCGGTGTATCCAAGGCTGGACAATCCAGGACGGGTATTACGGTCATTCGTCCTTTGGCTGAAGTAATCCACTTCCGAAAACGCAGTAACCAGGGAAGGAGTAATTGAAATTTCAGAATAGGGATACACGGCAGAAGCAGCAGGGTTCAGGGTTATGGAACCAAAATCTCCCCCCAGTGCCGTTACGGCATTGCCCAGTGCAAGAGAACGGGCGGTACCCTGGTAGTTGATCTGGGAATAACGCAAGGCATCCCAGGGGTTTTGTCCTGTAAGGGTAACAGGAATCACAAAAGCGATCAGGAATAAGAGCTTTTTCATTGTTTTGGGATCATATATGTTAATTCAAGTACCGATTATCTGCGGTACGAGCCGCCGGAACCGGAGCGGGAAGCACCACCGCCTCCGCCTGTACTGCCCGAGCTGCTGCTCCTGGAAGCACCCGAACTCACGGAACTTCCCATGCTGCTGCTTCTGGTAGCAGAAGAGGAAGAACTGCTTCTGTATGAAGAGCCGCTGTTATAGCTGCCCGTAGAACGGCTGTTTGAAGCGCTGCCGGAAGAGGAGCGGACAGAACGTGAGCTTCCTGGGCTGCCGGAATTTACGGTAGCCGAAGGCTTCTGGGTTCCCCTGTAAAAACTGCGGCTGCTGCCGGGGTTGGTAGTTCTGGAAGATGATTCTGAACGGCTGTTCTCACGGTTCTGCTGAGACAGATTGGACGATCTGCGGTAGAAAGTATTTTCTCTACCGGAACCTTCTGTACGTGCTTTTGTTGTAGAGGCAGGGTTCCTGTATACGGCAGAAGAACCTGTGGTCCCGGTTACCCTTCTGTAATTGGTGGTACCGCTTTCTGATATGATTTCTTTGTTGTTGTCAACTTTATTATCCACGACGTCTCTTGTCCTCTGGGCCCTGTTCCCCGAGACCTGCTCTATCTTAGGATTGGTCCTGGTGTAGGAACCTCCTGAGCGGACTGCGCCCTGGAGGGTAGGAGCATTACGGCCTAAATCCTGTCTCCGGTCATTCCTGTATTCATATCGGTCAGCTCTGCGGTCTGCCCTGTTATGGTAATAATGGTGGCCGTAGGGATAGATACCCCATATTCCCGAGTAAGACCACATGTGGTACCACGAAGGATAGTACCAGTAGTTGTAATACCAGTCATAATACCAGAAATCTCTGTACCAGGTGCGCGGGTACCAGTACCAGCTATCCCAGTAAGACATGGGCATGTACCAGTACCTGTATCTGTTCCACCCGCCGTACCAGGAATAATCATAGAAGGGATAGCCCCACCAGTTGCTGTAGTCAAAGCTCATGTTGATGGTCAGGGAAAAACTGTCCTCCGGGTCATCGCTGAACATTTCAAGTTTGCGTTCATAGGAATCATCCTGGGAGTTCATGACAAGATATGTGGTCCCCGGTTCTACATCAATATTGGCAACACCCTGGGGATCTGTGTAAACGGTTTCGACTTTACCCCCTTCCTTCTCTGCTGTTATGATTGTTTCATTTATCAATGCTTCTGCTTCCTGAGCATTAGCAAGCATATGAACCCGGGCCGTTACGTCCGGTCTGAAGTAGGTAGCATCGTCATACCTGGAGGATGCTACTTGATATCCTGATCCGCACGAAACTGCAAACAGTCCGGTGATCAGCATCAGATAGGGAAAAAACTTTTTCATTTTGCACCTCCTAATTTTTTATTGTGGCAAATTATGTACTTTTGCATCAAATATACAAAAAAACAATAATAAAACAAACAAATTTTGTACCAATAAATCCAAGGTGGCATGGCAAAAGAGATAAGGAACAGGGATGAAAACTATTCGGAATGGTATAACAACCTGGTAATTAAATCGGAATTAGCTGAAAATTCGGCTGTTAGAGGTTGTATGGTTATCAAACCCTATGGTTATGCCATATGGGAAAAAATGCAGGCCGAACTTGACCGCCGCTTTAAGGAAACAGGCCATGTCAACGCCTATTTCCCCCTGTTCATACCCAAGTCGTTTCTAAGCCGGGAAGCCGAGCATGTGGAAGGGTTTGCCAAAGAATGCGCTGTGGTCACCCATCACCGCCTGATTGCCGACCCGGCCGGGAAGGGACTGGTGGTGGACCCGGATGCCCGTCTGGAAGAGGAACTGGTTGTCCGTCCCACAAGCGAGACCATCATATGGAACACCTACAAAAACTGGATCAAATCATACAGGGACCTGCCCATTCTCTGCAACCAGTGGGCCAACGTAGTCCGCTGGGAGATGCGGACCAGACTTTTCCTTCGTACCACAGAATTTTTGTGGCAGGAAGGACATAC
>MWDM01000053.1 GCA_002070565.1 Bacteroidetes bacterium ADurb.Bin139 | reverse complement strand
ATCTGAGATCCTATGTGAAAATGAAGCCCTATTAGTTTTAGATTACTACAGGCAGCAATTACCTGAAGCACTTCATCCAGCATCCATTCGCTGATACCGAACTTATCCCTGGATCGTCCTGTGGTGATATGCTTGTTGGTATGGGCGTCAATATTCGGATTCAGGCGCAGGGAAATCCGGGCTGTCCTGCCCATTTGAGAAGCCAGGTCGTTGATGATCCGGATCTCGGGGACTGATTCGCAGTTAAAACAGAATATTCCCCCCTGTAAAGCAGTCCGTATCTCTTTATCGGATTTCCCGACACCCGCGTATACAATGGTGTCCGGGTCAAATCCCATATCAAGGGCAAGCTGCACTTCGTTTCCACTGACACAATCGGCGCCCAGTCCGGAACGATGTATCATTTCAAGTATGCGCGGATTGGCATTGGCCTTCATGGCATAATGCGCCTGGTAGCCGTATTTTCTGAGAAATTTGGTATATAGTCGCAGGGTCTGATCCAGGATGTCCAGATCGTAAAAATAAAAAGGCGTTTCAAGACGCTTGAAGCCATTGACAAAACGTGTAAGTTGCATTATAATCTCAAATGAATATCCGGCAAAATTAACATTTTTTTGAATAAAAGCCTTACATTTGTACTGCTATATAAGACACAGCTATGACAGAAAAGAAAATAGATCTCCTTAGGGATGAGATCAGACACATTGACATTACAAAGATAGATTCCACAGGTATCATAGACGCTATGAGGGATATGTCTTTTTCCTCCAGGGACACGGCCCGTGCCGCCGATATCCTGCAAATGATGATTTGCCAGAAGGATTGCACCAACTGGCTCACACTGGCCGGCAGTTCCAGTGCCGGGGGATGCATGCAGGTATACATAGATATGGTCCGCTTTAACATGATAGACTGCATCGTATCGACAGGGGCTTCAATCATAGATATGGACTTCTTCGAGGCGCTTGGTTTTAAACATTATAAAGGCACTCCTTTTGTTGACGACGGTATGTTGCGCAGCCTCTATATAGACCGTATTTACGATACCTATATAGATGAGGAGGAACTGCAACACTGCGATGCCACCATCAAAAAAATCGCAGACAGCCTGGAGCCGAGGCCTTACTCCTCGCGCGAATTTCTCTGGGAAACCGGTAAGTGGCTTACAAAAAACGCCATTAAAAAGGATTCCCTGCTGCAGACATGCTACGAGCACGGGGTTCCCGTTTTCGTGCCTGCGTTTTCTGACTGCAGCGCCGGTTTTGGACTGGTTATGCACCAGCTGGAGCGCATTAAAGAAGGCAAGCCTTATGTCACCATAGATTCAATCGCCGATTTCCGGGAATTGACCCAGATCAAGATCCAGGCAAAGAACAGCGGTTTGTTCATGGTCGGGGGTGGTGTTTCCAAGAATTTTGCCCAGGACACTGTGGTCTGTGCCGAATGCCAGGGATTAGAAGTGCCCATGCACCAGTACGCCGTCCAGATCACGGTGGCCGATGTGCGTGACGGTGCCTGCTCCAGTTCTACACTTAAGGAAGCTTCTTCCTGGGGAAAGGTAAGTACCGTTCACGAACAAATGGTATATGCCGAGGCCACCACAGTAGTACCCCTGATAGCCAGTTACGCTTACCACAAGGGTGACTGGAAAAACCGGAAACGTTACCGCTGGGCGGGACTTTTTGAAAGATAGGCTTCTCACCGGTGGATGTTTCTGCCCGGTGAACCAAAAAATATAAAAGGCGGATGCGCTGCAGCACATCCGCCTTTTTGTATTGGCTTTACATTTTTTTTAGGAAGCCTGATAATCTTGAATCAAAGCAATGATTCCCTGAATCACGGCAACAAGTATTGCACCAACTCCAAGAAATGCAAAAATGAATCCGGATTCAAAATTCAGAAGCCCTTGCCACATATCGTTGAGAATTGTCATAAATACGTCCATCTTAATTCGAATTAAATGTTAATTTTTTTTGCCTACTCTTAAGGATTTTCAGCGACTCCCCCTACTCTGTTGCGGATTTTCGGGTAACTCCCTCATAGAAAATCAAATAATTCTGTTAATCTTCGCCCGGGAAAACAAAACCAATAACGAAGGGGATAATAGCGCCCAGAATTAATAGGATTACAGCCAGGATCCCGTTAGAGTTGGGGTCATGAATCAGACCCTTCAGCATTTCAATTAAATCTACCATGGTGTTTATTATTAGTTAAATGGTTAATAAATTCAATGAACAGCGACAAAGTTAAAAATCTTTTTTTAACTACCAAACACAACAACATCAATTATTATGTACATTTCGAAGTAAATCCGTTACCGTTTTAACCGGGTTGAAGGTACTCAGGGGTACTTCCACAAAGGCCGTATTCCACCGGCTCATGCCTCCGTTCCAAAGCCCCGGCATTTCCAGCGCTTTCAGTTCCCTGCCCAGGTAACTCTTCTGAGGTATGAAACCGGTGTTGTCATCCCGGAATTCCGAAAGCCTGTAAGTGGTTCCGTCATAAGCTTTAAAAGAGCACATAATATCAACAGGGTTAAAATGTGTGGATGCATAGCGTCTGCCCTGTAACTGAACGCCCTCCAGGATCTGAAGCGAACCGCTGCCGTCCCTGTCAACTACACGGAAAGGGCCTCCTCCCGGTTCTCCCGTAGCGGGAACCATTCCACACACCCTGACAGGCCTGTTTAGTTTTGAGAACAGATAGGACCTGAATTCTTCGCCTTCCATGGGAGGGTGCGTAATGCCAAAATTCCTTTCCAAAAAGAGGGCAATTTCTTTCATGCAAATCGGATCTGCGTTGTCTTTCAATGCACCTATATATTTATAGACCTTCATTCTGCAGCTCAACAGATAGCCGGCCAACACTTTTCTCCAGTGTATAACGGGATCCAGTGCAGCCTGTGGAACCACGTTATCTATGTTGCGGATGATTACCATGTCCTCTGCCAGTGCATTCAGATTATCCAAAAGCGCCCCATGTCCTGCGGGGCGGAAAACCAGCGATCCGTCCTGATCCCGGAAGGGGCGGTTGTCCATGTCCACAGCCAGGGTGTCGGTAGATGGGCTCTGGATGGAAAAACCAATGATAAACCTGGTTTGAAACAGTTCTTCATATTTCTTGCGCACTTTATCAAAAAGGCGGTTAAACAAGTCCAGGTGTTCTTCGGAAACCGTAAAATGAAGCCTTACCGTCCCGTCAGGCTGAGCCGAGGTCAGTGCAGCTTCCACCAGGTGTTCTTCAAACGGAGTCCTCGGACCGTCTGAATACTTATGAAAAGGAATCAATCCTTTGGGCAGGGAAGCAAAATTGAGGCCCTCCCGGTCCAGGATAAGCGAAAGAATTCCGTAACGGTCTTTTGGATAAAATCCTTTCAATCCTGCAAGCCTGGGGTAAAAAGCAAATTCCGCGAGTCTTTTGAAGAAAACGTTAACCTGATCGGGCAAAACGGCATTCCTGTCTTTTTCCAGAAGGGCCCTGGCCTCGAAAATATCCTTGAACATGCGGCTGGCCGCGCCGGAAGCAGGAACAAATTTAATCCTTGACCCGTTCCATTGGTCGTACCTTTTTATCAGGTCTTCCTGCTGCTGGGCGTTGAGCTGTACAATCCCGTCTCCCGGGACAGCAGGTCCGGTTATGTCAAGAGGAGGAAAACCTGTGGAAAAAAATCTGAGTTGGGCTTCTATATTATTAAGCGTCTGCCCCTTACGCTCAATTGTCAGAAAGTCTTCTTTGGTAAACATAAAGTAAGCTGGCTGTACTGTTCCCGGGTCCATTCTCTGCGGTAAACATAAGCATTCCTGATTAGTTCAAACTGCTCAGGTGCTTTCCGCAACTGTTTATCTAGTTCAAAAATAGGAAAACATTGCGTAAAAAGCAAATCAGCAGGAACGTGTTTTGCAGCAGGCAATGCAACAGTGTAATTTTGCAGGTCGTTCCAGCCGAAATGAACGGCCATGGCACGTACCACTTGTTCTGTAGCATTGCTTTTTCCCTCGAGCGAATAACCCGCTATATGGGGTGTGGCAATGTTGCATACCTTCAGGGTAGCCGGATCGATGTGCGGTTCTCCCTGCCACACATCCAGGATGATCCCGCCCAGTTTCGGGACTGCTTTCTGCAGGGCCATTTCATCTACCACCGCGCCCCGCGATGTGTTGATAAAACAGGCTCCCTGCTTCATGGATGAGAGAAAATTGTTATTAACCATATTGATTGTCAGCGGGGTCAGCGGGACGTGCATGGTTATAATATCGGACTGTTCGAGCAATAAGCCGAGATCGGAAAAACCTTCCTGCCCTTCGGCTTTTGCCCTGGGCGGGTCATTGAGAACAGTACGTATTCCCAGATGGGCTGCCAGGGCTGCTACCTTTTTGCCGACATTACCCACCCCCACAATTCCCAGCGTTTTGCTTTTCAGGTCTTCTGCATGATTCCCGGCCCAGGCAACAAGCGCGGAGAAAACATATTGCATCACCGCTCCGGAGTTGCACCCCGGGGCGTTGACCACAACAATGCCCTTTTTGGCACAATAGTCCAGATCAATATGATCAGTCCCGATTGTAGGGCTTCCAATAAATGAAACAGGGCTGTCCTTTAAAAGAGCGGCCGAACAGATAGTTCGTGTCCTTACCAGGAGCGCATCGGCTTTTTTAAGTATCTGCTTATCTATAAGATGACCCGGCACACGGGTGATGCGGGCATGTTTTTTGCCGATGCCTTCCAGGTAAGGCACCTGTTGGTCTGCAATGATATGAGGTTTAACATCCACCTTTAATGAACCACTATTTCACGAACTACATCCTTGTTTAGCAATGCGTTGATCTTTCCGGCCAGGAAAACCTTCTGCATATCCAACTGGCAGCGAAGAACAGAAGATTTTACCCTGACCGTGTAAACCCCCTCCCGGAAAGAACGTTCTCCACATTCCCTGGCAGTTGCCTCTCCAACCAATTCATTCCAGGCGTGATGGATCCTGAGTATTTCCAGGCCACCGGCCAATCCGGTTTCGTTCAGGGTTTGTTCAAGAATTTCACTTAAAACTCTGGTCTGTTGTCTTTTCATTGATAAAAACACCTCCATTAACACGGTATATTGAATGGGGTCCGCCAAGGGCGTGTATGATCTCCTCTATACGGACCTTGTTGCTGTCTGTAAGAAAAATCTGACCAAATCCGTTTTTTGTAACAAGGTGCAAAAGGTGTGCAACCCTGCGCGCATCCAGTTTGTCAAAAACATCGTCCAGCAGCAATATGGGCGCCAGTTCTTTCATTTGTCTGATCAGTGCAAACTGAGCCAGTTTGAGGGCCAGCAGGTATGTTTTCTGCTGCCCCTGTGATCCGCATACCCTGAGTGCGTGATCTCCCAGGGTGAAATGAATATCGTCCCGCTGAACACCGGTACCGGTATACTGCAGTTTCATATCTTTCTGCCTGGTATTTTTCAGCTGCGCTGCCATATTTTCACGGTTCAGGTCTGACTCATAGCTCAACCCTACCTGCTCCTTACCGGCTGAAAGAGTCTTATAATAATAGGTCACATGGGGCTGTAGCAGTTGGCAAAGCTCTGCACGTTTTTCATGGATCCAGTCCCCCCTTGACGATAAAGAAGCATCCAGGGCATCCAGGACATCGGCTGGCAGGTATTCCTGTTTGAGTAGACGGTTTCTCTGGAAAAGCAATTTATTGTATTCCTGTATGGCATGGAGGTAATCCGGCCCTGTCTGGGAAAGCAGGAAGTTCATGTATTTGCGCCTCTCCTCGGCCGGTCCGAACACAAGAGAAATGTCCTGCGGTGAAACCATAACCACAGGGATCAGCCCAACATGGGAGGAAAGCTTCTCGTAACGTTTCCCGTTTCTTTTGAATACTTTCTCCCCCTGCCTGGTAAGAAGACAGGATATTTTTTCAGTCATTCCCGTGTCTGTGGCATATTCGCCAAAAAGCGCCGTTTCCCGGCTTTTATGGTCAATCACATCCTTGTCCTGAACCTGGAGGGAACTTTTGCAGACACTCAGGTAATAGATGCCATCCAGCAGGTTTGTTTTCCCCTCCCCGTTATCGCCGTAAAGCACATTTATCCCGGGAGAGAACTCCAGATCGGCATTTTCTATGTTTTTAAAGTGAGAAAGCAATAAACGGGACAAATGCATACAGATTCCTTAAACAAGTATGCAAAAATAGCAAATTTTGCGTATATTTGCGGCCTTAAATCCCAGACCTATGTCAAAAAAGAAATCCGGCGCAAAGCCTCAGCAGAAACATGAAGATAAGGCTACAGTTGCCCAGGCAATAAGCAAATCGGAAGAATTTCTAAACAAGTATAAAAAACACATAATCTATGCGGTTGCAGGAATCATAGTCCTGCTCGGACTCGTTTTTGGTTATACAAAATTGATCCGGGAACCGCGCCGTAATGAAGCCCTTGCCCAAATGTTTCCGGCAGAGCAGTATTTCCGGTCCGATTCGTTCCATCTGGCGCTCAACGGCGATGGAAACGTTTTGGGTTTCAAAGACATTATTGCACAGTACAAATCCCTTCCCGGACAGGTGGTATACTTCTACGCCGGTGTTTGCGAACTGCGCCTTGGCAACTATCAACAGGCAATTGATTACCTTAATAAATATAAATCAGGAGACGATATCATTCAGGCCCGTGCCTGGTGTAACATTGGGGATGCCTATGCAGGACTGGACAATCCGGACAATGCCATTACATGGTACAAAAAAGCTGCCGGGTACAGAGATAATGCCTATGCCGCCATGTATTATAAAAAAGCAGGCATCCTGATGGAAGAGAAAGGCAATTACAACGGTGCCCTGGAAATGTACACGATCATCAAGGATAAATATCCCCAGACTATTGAGGGATATGATATAGATAAGTATATATCGCGTCTGGAAATTTTGATGCAGCAATAACCTTTTGCTATGGGAAGGGCTTTTGAATACAGGAAGGCCAGAAAGCTGAAACGCTGGGGAAATATGTCCAGGACTTTTACCCGGCTGGGCAAAGAACTGACCATTGCGGCCAAACAAGGTGGCACAGACCCGGAAAACAATCCCAGGCTTCGCGCCCTGATTCAGACTGCCCGTTCTGAAAACATGCCCAAAGACAATATTGAAAGGGCTATCAAAAGGGCAGAAGAAAAGGACAAAGGAGATTACCGCGAAGTTGTTTACGAGGGATTTGGTCCTCATGGAGTAGCCATCATCGTGGAAACGGCTACCGATAATACCACAAGGACCGTAGCCAACATCCGATCCTATTTCAACAAGTACGGAGGCAACCTGGGCACTTCGGGAAGCGTTAGTTTCATGTTTGATCACACCTGCGTCTTTAAGGTAAAATCGGAACAGGTGCAAGACATGGAAACCTTTGAACTGGAGCTGATCGATTATGGAGCAGAAGAGATTTTTCTGGATGAAGAAGAAGGTGTCATAGTAATTTACGGGAGTTTTGAATCCTATGGATCACTTCAGAAATTCATTGAAGAAAAGGAACTGGAGCTGGTCAGCGGCGGTTTCGACCGTATAGTCAACGGAGAATTAAAACATTTATCTACGGAGGAAAAAACGGACGTTGAAAAACTACTGGAGCGTATCGAAGAAGATGACGATGTTCAGAACGTTTACACCAACATGGCCTAATTCCCCATATGCAGACCGTCATCAAGCAGCCTGTTGTTATATTGCTGCCGAAAGGCTTTTAGAAAGAGCTCGTTTGTGGGCTCATTTTCTTTTTCTTCCCTCATGATATTGAAGAGTGCCGGGTAGTTGACCACAAATGGAATAGTGAGCGAATCCTTTATACTTCTTCCAAATGCAAAGAAGTCGAAGGGATATCCCAGCATATCCAGCACCGTGGGCATGATGTCTATTTGTTGTGTGTACTGATCGTAAACCTGCCCGCCGCTCACTGCCCTGAGTGATGGATCGTAATAAATGATTGGGATTGCCATGCTTTCTATCTCTGACTGGTAGCGGGGATTATCCTGTGAGTATGTGCCATGGTCTGCTACCAGCACAAAAAGTGTGTTCCAATACCAACTGCTTTTGCTGCTTTCCTTAAAAAAAAGCCGCAGTGCATTGTCCGAGTAACGGATGCACTTTTGTATGGGCAGACTGCTTTCCGGAAATACTCCTTCATACCCGGGGGGTATTATAAATGGATGATGGGAGGACAGGGTAAAAACAGAGGCTGCAAAAGGTTCTTCGAAAGTGTTGAGTGTCTTTGCAAAAAACTGCAAAAAGGGTTCATCCCATATTCCCCAGTAACCGTCAAAATGCGACCTGTCGCCAAATTCGCTTATTCCGTAAAAGCTGTCGAAACCAAAGTGACGGGACATACCGTCCAGGCCTAGAGATCCGTTGGGTGCTCCGTGGAAGAAAGCTGTCCGGTATCCCAGCTTTTTGAGTGCATTACCCAATCCTTCAACCCGGTTCAGGGCATAGGGGGTCAGGGCAAATGACAACTCCAGGCTTGGGATGCTTCCCAGAACAGAGGGAACCGCATCGATCGATTTTCGCCCGTTAGCGTATGCCCTTGAACAGGTAAGTGAATACTCCATCAACGAGTCAAGAAAAGGCGTATGGGATGTCAGTGCGTCCGGATTAAGGAAACCGGAATATTCCCTGGAAAAACTTTCCAGTATCAGGATGACCACATTCATGGCCGGTTCTGTTTTCCGGATACTCGAAGATATCGTATCCCTTTTGTGTTGGGGTGTGTACACGCTGTCCAGTTCTTCTTCAGAGGAAAAGAAAT
Organism: Bacteroidetes bacterium ADurb.Bin139; assembly: GCA_002070565.1. Taxonomy (GTDB): domain Bacteria; phylum Bacteroidota; class Bacteroidia; order Bacteroidales; family UBA932; genus DMER64. The sequence continues at coordinate 3,172 of MWDM01000053.1, read as the reverse complement.
CGAGTCTTTCCACAGAAGGTTTCCCAAAGGTACGCAAGATGCAGAAAGGGGTGTTCAGGACCAGGGCCATTTCCAACGGCTCAGAAACATAGGCTGCCGCATTGCTCATGGTGATGGGCCTTGTGGTCCGGTCTGTTCCGCCACGGATAGAGACGGTTGTTATAACCAACGCCAGAAGGAGAGCCAGCAGCCTGGAGAAAAAAAAGCGTAGCGTTAAGGTTTGTTTCACCGGATAGTGTGTGCGCCCGTAACAAAACCATAATAATAGAATCACTCCTGCCCAAACCATCAGAAAGACCGGATAGTCCTGCAATGCTTTCAAAAAAATACCAGCAATATTCCTTTCGTTGGCAAATTCTCTGAAAAAAGAAAAATCGATTCTGCGCAATGTCGTTCTGAAATAGACAAAATCAAAAAGCAGAAAAAAGAAACCGGCAGAGTTTATGAGCAGATAAAAAATTTTCAGGAAAATCTGCCAGGGCCTGGTAAAAACAAAAGGAAAAGGCAAAAGGGCAAGAATCAGGTACAAGCCGTTCATATAAAACAAGGCAGAAAGGTCAAAACGAATCCCTCCGCGGAATATCAGGGGCATGGCTTCCCAGCCGGTATCTGGAAAAAGGTAACGGTTGTACTGATAAAACGCTACCCTGCTTAGAAGCAGCACAAGAAATACAAGAGCAAGCCGTTTGAAGAGCGTGGAATAATAAGAAATTCCGGAATGATTTTTGGGTCTGTACGGGCTTTTCATATGTAATTACAAATGTAAAGAATCTGTGATTATGTTATTCTTTTCATATAAATTTCATACTTTTGCAAGATTGAAATTTTAATTTCTTCATATCAAATTCCGGAAATCTATGAAAATAAACCACATAGAGCATATAGGCATTGCTGTTCGTAATCTGGAACAGGCCATAGCTTTTTACGAAAAGCAGCTTGGACTTCCCTGTTACAACATAGAAGAAGTACCCGAACAAAAAGTAAGAACGGCCTTTTTCAAGGTTGGGCAGACAAAAGTGGAATTACTGGAGAGTACAGATCCGGAAGGTCCCATAGGAAAATTTATTGAAAACAGAGGTGAAGGGGTTCATCACATAGCTTTTGCAACAGAAGGTCTCCAGGATAATCTGGATGAACTGGCAACGAACGGCATCCGTCTGATTGATAAAACCCCCCGTAAGGGAGCAGAAAACCTGGATATTGCTTTCCTGCATCCTAAGGATACCCTTGGTGTGCTTATCGAATTGTGTGAAAATCCGAAACAATAAACAATCAATAATAAAATGAGCAATCAGTTGGAACAGATCCGCGAGTTGATTCAACTCCGTGAAAAAGCCCGCCTTGGAGGGGGTCAGAAACGTATAGATGCGCAACACGAAAAAGGTAAATGTACGGCTCGTGAGCGCATTACCATGCTTCTTGACGAAGGCAGCTTTGAAGAATTTGACATGTTCGTGACACACCGCAGTACCAATTTCGGGATGCAGGAGAAAACCATCCTGGGAGATGGGGTTGTTACTGGTTACGGCACCATTGAAGGACGTCTGGTTTATGTTTTTGCACAGGACTTCACTGTCTTTGGAGGATCTCTTTCAGAGACCATGTCTATGAAAATCTGCAAGATTATGCAGCAGGCCATGAAAGTGGGAGCTCCTTTGATAGGAATCAACGATTCAGGAGGAGCCCGTATCCAGGAAGGCGTGAACGCACTGGCCGGTTATGGCGATATCTTTCAAAACAACATCATAGCTTCCGGCGTTATCCCGCAAATCTCGGCCCTTTTTGGTCCCTGTGCCGGCGGTGCCGTCTACTCCCCTGCCCTGACCGATTTCACCATCATGATGAAAGGTTCCAGCTACATGTTCCTGACCGGGCCCAAAGTGGTCAAAACCGTTACCGGAGAAGATGTAACACAGGAAGAACTGGGAGGGGCAACAGTCCATGCCAGCAAGAGCGGCGTAGCGCATTTTTCTGTAGATACAGAAGAGGACGGTGTGGAGCTGATCCGTGAATTGATCAGCTATATGCCCCAGAACAACATGGAAGAGCCTCCCCACCATGAATGTCAGGATCCGATTGACCGCCTGGATGATTCTTTGAATGATATTATTCCCGACAGCCCCAACAAACCCTACAACATGTTCGAAATTATCCACAGCCTTGTGGATGACGGAAAATTTCTGGAAGTCCATAAGGATTATGCCACAAACATCATAGTGGGTTTTGCCCGCTTCAACGGTACTTCTGTTGGTCTGGTAGCCAATCAGCCCCGCGTACTGGCCGGTGTGCTGGATATTAACGCTTCCAGGAAAGCTGCCAGGTTTGTCCGTTTTTGTGATGCCTTCAATATTCCCCTGGTCACTTTGGTAGACGTACCGGGTTTCCTTCCCGGCACACAACAGGAATACGGAGGGGTGATCCTGCATGGGGCAAAATTACTGTATGCCTATGGTGAAGCCACTGTTCCCAAAATCACTGTAATTCTTAGAAAAGCATACGGTGGTGCATATATCGTGATGAGTTCAAAACACCTGGGAGGAGACCTGAACTATGCCTGGCCGTCGGCCGAAATTGCCGTTATGGGACCTTCCGGAGCTATAGAGGTACTCTTTGGAAAAGAACTGGCAGAAGCAGAAAATCCTGCCGCTTTCATAGAAGAAAAAGAAAAGGAATACCGCGATACATTCGCCAATCCATATACAGCTGCACGCTACGGCTATATTGACGATATCATTGAACCACGGAATACCCGTTTCAGGATCATCCGCTCACTGCAACTGCTGGCAACCAAGAAACAGAGCCTGCCTCCCAAAAAGCACGACAACCTTCCTTTATAAACCGGATCATTATGAAACAATCAGTCAAATACGTACTCACCGGTTTGTTGCTATTCTTGCAGGTGTCCCTGTTTGGACAAAATGTAGTTGATCTGCGCTTGAATGAATTGCTGATAACCAACACAGAGGATTATCAGGATGATTTCGGGGTTCACAGCAGTTGGTTTGAAATATTCAATACAGGGTACGGAACGGTGAATATTGGCGGATGCTATCTGAGCAACGATCCCGATGACCTGAAAAAATATCCCATTCCCCGAGGCGATGTGCTTACACAGATCAAACCCAGGCAGCATATTCTTTTCTGGGCTGACAATAAGCCATTCAGGGGTTCT
>MWDM01000052.1 GCA_002070565.1 Bacteroidetes bacterium ADurb.Bin139 | reverse complement strand
CGATAATTTTCAATTTTTTAACTAAATAATTTTTATGTCAGAAATCAAACGAGTTTACAGCTTTGGCGGAAAAACTGCCGATGGGGATGGTTCTATGCGAAATCTGCTGGGTGGCAAAGGAGCCAACCTGGCCGAAATGTGTCTCCTGGGTATACCTGTTCCTGCAGGTTTTACCATAACAACAGAATGTTGTACCGAATACTATGCCCTAGACTGCAATTATCCCAAGGGTTTGGCAGGAGAAGTCGCACAGGCCCTGAAAAAAACCGAAGATATTATGGGAGCCCGTTTTGGTGATCCTGAAAATCCTTTGCTTGTTTCATGCCGTTCCGGCGCCAGAAGCTCCATGCCCGGTATGATGGAAACTGTATTGAACATCGGTCTGTGTTCGGCGACCATTCCGGGGCTGATCAAAAAAACCAACAACCCCAGGTTTGTTTACGATGCATACCGCCGGTTGATCATGATGTTTTCCGATGTGGTCATGGAAAAGGCAGAGGGGATTGAACCGGCTGAAGGACAGGGAATACGTGTACAGCTGGATGGACTGCTGCATCAGATGAAAATAGAAAAAGGATATAAAAACGATACCGACCTTACAGAGGAAGACCTGATCACGCTCTGCGACTTGTTCAAGAAACAGGTGGTGCGTGTTCTTGGCAAACCCTTCCCCGACGATGCCATGGAACAGCTCTGGGGCGGCATAGGCGCTGTTTTCAAATCCTGGAACGGCAAACGGGCGATCTCCTATCGCAGGATAGAAGGTATCCCCGATGAATGGGGTACTGCCGTAACGGTCCAGTCCATGGTGTTTGGAAATATGGGTGACAATTCGGCAACGGGGGTTGCTTTTTCCCGCAACCCGGCCACAGGAGAAGCCAAATTCTACGGTGAATGGCTTATCAATGCACAGGGAGAAGACGTGGTTGCCGGTATACGTACACCCAACCCGTTGAATGAATCTACCAAGAACGACCAGAACAGGCATCTGTCCTCGCTCGAAACTACCATGCCCAAGGTATATGGCGAGCTGAATCAGATACAGAAGAACCTGGAAGCCCATTTTCGCGACATGCAGGATATAGAGTTCACTATACAGGACGGACGCCTTTGGATGCTGCAATGCCGTGTAGGCAAACGCACCGGGGTTGCTGCCCTGAATATGGCCATGGATATGCTCCTGGAAGGTCTCATTGACCGCAAGACGGCTGTTATGCGGGTGGCACCCTCCCAGCTTGACGAGCTGCTCCATCCAATCCTGAATCCAGAATCTGAAAAGGCTGCGCAGGTGGTTGGCAAAGGTTTGCCTGCCGGTCCAGGAGGTGCTGTCGGACAAATCGTTTTCACAGCGGAGGATGCTGTTACATGGAGCAAAAACGGGAAAAAAGTGATTTTGGTCAGGGAAGAAACAAACCCTGAAGACGTGGAAGGAATGCGTGTTACCGACGGACTGCTTACATCACGCGGAGGAATGACATCCCATGCTGCCCTGGTAGCCCGCGGCTGGGGAAAATGTGCTATTGTAGGATGCGAAGCCGTACATATTAACCTTGCAAAGCGCGTTCTTACCATGAACGGGAAACAATACCCGGAAGGCTCTGTTTTCAGCCTTAATGGAACTCGTGGTTTCGTTTATGATAAAGCCATAGAGACCATGGATGCTTCTGAAAACCCCCGTTTCCAGGAATTCATGAAAATGGTGGATTCCTTCCGTACCATGGGAGTCCGCACCAACGCCGACACACCGGAAGATGCCAGGATGGCCTTGAATTTCGGTGCCGAGGGAATAGGCCTGTTCCGCATTGAGCATATGTTCTACGGATTGAATTCTGAAGCCCCGCTGAGCAAACTCCGCAAAATGATCCTTTCGGAAAATGTGGGTGAAAGAAAACTGGCCCTCCACGAACTGGCACCTTATGTTAAAGCCGCTGCAAAAGAGACACTCCGTGTTATGGACGGTCTGCCGCTTACCTTCCGTCTGCTTGACCCTCCGCTGCACGAATTTGTTCCCCATACACTTGACAAACAGAAGGAACTGGCCAAAGAATTGGGCGTTAGTGTGGAAGATGTGATCAAACGGGGAGAAATGCTGCACGAAGAAAATCCCATGATGGGACACCGTGGAGTTCGTCTTGGAATTACGTATCCCGAAATTTCTGAAATGCAGTTCCGTGCCATTTTTACAGCCACGGCCGAACTAATCAAGGAAGGGCTCCGTCCCAGGCCCGAAATCATGGTTCCTGTAACCATAAGTGTAAAAGAACTGGACGATCAGAAAATCATCGCCGACAGGGTTCATAAAGAGGTCCAGGAACAGTTCGGAATTACCTTTGATTACCTCTATGGTACCATGATAGAAATACCCCGGGCAACGATTGTGGCAGACGAGATGGCCAAAACGGCACAGTTCTTCTCGTTCGGCACAAATGACCTGACCCAGATGACCTTCGGTTTCTCCAGAGATGATATCGGCTCGTTCATGGGAGAGTACATCCAGAAGAAGATACTTCCTTTTGACCCGTTCCAGCACATTGACGAGCCTTCTGTTGGCAGACTCATGGAAGAGGGCGTTACAAAAGGCCGCTTGACCAATCCCGGTATCAAAATCGGAATATGCGGAGAGCATGGAGGAGATCCCCAGTCAATCCAATTCTGTTACAAGTTAGGGATGACCTATGTATCCTGTTCCCCGTTCAGGGTGCCTATCGCCCGCCTGGCAGCAGCACAGTCAGCCATCAGGGCAGCCATGTAAGTTCCCTAACAAACAGCATATTGTTTACACTAAGAAGAAAAAGGCTCCCCTTGGAGCCTTTTTCTTCTTTTTCCTATCTTTGTCTATATGAAAAACATACTTATCACCGGGGGAGCCGGTTATATAGGGAGCCACACCGCCGTGGAGCTACTTGAGGCAGGATACGGGGTGGTCATTGCCGATAACCTTTCCAATGCAGATACAACCTGTCTGGAGGGTGTGAAAAAAATCACCGGCAGGGATATTCCTTTCTACCATGCCGATTGTTGCAGGAAAGACCAGCTTTTGCCAATATTTGGCGAACACAGGATTGACGGGGTCATTCACTTTGCCGCTTTCAAAGCAGTGGGGGAAAGTGTGGAAAAACCGCTCATGTATTACCATAACAACGTGTTGTCCCTGGTTACCTTGCTGGAAGTGCTGGCAGAAAACAAAGGAGGCCATGTGGTATTTTCTTCCTCTGCCACCGTTTACGGACAACCGCCTGTCCTGCCGGTTACGGAAGATACCCCAAGAATGCCGGCCACAAGTCCTTACGGGAATACAAAACAAATTTGTGAAGATATCCTGACCGACACCGTTAAGGCCAATGCTTCCATCAAGGGGATCATCCTCAGGTACTTTAATCCCATAGGCGCTCATCCTTCCGCCTTAATAGGCGAATTGCCAAGGGGCATTCCCAACAACCTGGTTCCTTTCATAACACAGACAGCTGCCGGGATCCGCAAGGAACTGCAGATCTTTGGCAATGATTACAACACCCCGGACGGAACGGCTCTCAGGGATTATATAGATGTGGTGGATCTTGCAGCGGCCCATGTCTCGGCCTTGAAGCGCATGGAAGCCCAAAACAAACCAGGATTGTGCGAAGTGTTCAATGTGGGGACGGGAAAACCGCTCTCTGTCATGGAGCTGGTCAAAAGATTTCAGACAATCAACAACGTCTCTTTGAAATACAGGATCACCGGACGGAGGGAGGGGGACGTAGAGGCTGTCTGGGCAGATACTTCACTGGCGAACAGGGTGCTATCCTGGAAAGCGAAACGCCCGCTGGAAGACACGCTGGCCAACGCCTGGGCATGGGAGAAAAGAATTCGCGGCATTAAATAAAAGATTGGTTATGAACAGTAAAATGGTACCCTGCAGGTTCAAAGAACATCAGATAGATCCGCACCATCCCAAATGGGCTCAAACCCTGCAAAGGGGCAACAGGTTCCTGCAGCCGGAAGACAAACAGGATGACACCCGTTCCCAGTTTTACAGGGATTATTCGCGTATCCTGCATTGCACTTCTTATCGCAGGCTGAAACACAAGACACAGGTTTTTTTCGCAACACAGAACGACCACATCTGCACACGCATGGAACATGTGAACCATGTGGCATCTATCAGTTATACCCTATCAAAATACATGGGACTGAACACGGAACTGACACAAGCCATAGCCCTGGGTCACGATTTGGGCCACAGTCCATTCGGCCATGAAGGGGAAACACTGCTTTCCGATATCATGCGGCAATGGGACGGGACTTTCTGGCACGAAAAGAACGGGCTGTATACGGCAGACAAGATTGCAACCCTGCCCAATGCCTCGGGTATTCATAAAAACCTGCGGTTGACGTATGCCGTGCGTGACGGGATCATATCGCATTGTGGTGAAACAGACGAGAACGGGCTTTTTCCACGCAAAGAAGCCATTGACCTTGAACAGATAGAAAGGCCCAACCAATACATGCCCTATACGTGGGAAGCCTGTGTTGTCAAACTTTCGGATAAGATCGCCTACCTTGGCCGTGATATTGAGGATGCCATAGAGCTGAACCTGCTGGAGCCCGAGCGCCTGAACGAACTGTCCCGGCTTATGAGAAGAATCCCGAATGCACCGGGAGTGGTAAACAATACGGCCCTGATTGATCTTTTCATCAAAGACCTTTGCAACCATTCATCTCCGGAAGAAGGATTGCATTATTCCTGCCAATACTACAACCTGCTTGTTGAGGTCAAGGATTTCAATTACCGTCATATCTATTACCATCCACGGCTTCTTTATTATAAAGAATACGCACGGTGCATCATCCATACGATTTTTGATTTTCTGGAAGGATTTCATGGAAATGACCTGCTGCAGCGTATAGCTGACAACACGTCCAAATTCCCCACCCTGTTAAGGTATTTTTACGAATGGCTTGTAAAATATAGCAATGTGGACACAAGGGCAAGAAATGAGGCACATTTTGAGAACGATATCATATACGATATTGCTGACATAATGCAATACCGAAGGGCTATCATAGATTACATTGCCGGCATGACCGATAATTTTGCCATCCGTGTCTACCACGAAATCATATCCTTTTAAAAATCTGCCATCAGGCCCGAGAACAGTATGGTCCCCGTGCTTTTTTCCTTGATAAAATAAAGGAAGGGCCTGTCCACATGGAACGGGATGGTCTGTCCCGGACCAATGGAAGTCAGATTAAAACCTATGGTGGTAACAGCGGCAGCTTCTGTCCCTTCCTCATCCACCTGAATGTAGGAATTCTGTTTGAGCAGGCTTATGAAAAGCCGGATGTCGCTTATATTGCTGAAATCAGCCTTGCAAGGATCAAAGGCAATCCCCATTCCCATGCGGGTCAAAACAGGGATCATCGTTTCCTCTGAATCAAATTCCACCCTGAAGCGCGGGATGCGCAGGTTCAACTCGGCCGGGGAAAGGTTTTCCATCCAACCTGTCCATTGTTCCCAGGTCAGGGAAGAAAGCACGTCCGTGACAGAAACACCTGCATCGGGCAACGCAATGACCATGCTGTAAGCTTCGTTGCCATAAGGTATTTCGGCAACAGCCACTCCTTTGGCCACGGTATATCTGTATTGGCTGGTTTGTTCCATATAAGTCACCTGACCGGAAGTTCCTGACAGATTGGCAAAGGAGCCTTGCCAGCTTACTTTTTTATCAAAAGTTTTTTCCCATTTCCCTTTAAAGTAAAGGGCGTTGGTATAAATCAGCCTTTTATCGGGGTCAATCCGGTCAATGACCTTTTTGATCAGATTGTTGGTGTTGTCTGCACACCATTGGTTAATGACAGAAGGGGCCTTCGGGTCTGAAAAATCAAGCAGGTTGACCGAGGCGTCATAATACTGCTGCAGGGATTGAATGAAAGGATTCTTTACAGGAAAAGTCTTTTCAATCCATACTGCATTGGCGATGCTCAGCTTTATGGTGTTATCAACCGCCTTAAGGGCGGGAACAAGATGTTTGAAGAACCCGTTCATCTGGTCCGGCGAATATGGACCAAAACCCAGGACTGCCTTCATGTCTTCCAGGGTTTTACCGGCTGCTCCGTTGGTTACAGCCGATATGGCCAGAGATGCGCTCAAAGGAGAAATAAAGACATTCTTTCCCTCCTGCTCCAGGCACATTTCACGGAAAAGATCAATGCCAAAACCATTGCTGTTGCTTAGGATTTCCTGTTGAACCCTGGTAAGGATTATATCTTCCCTTTCCCCGGGGGTATCAGAGTTCCATTTGGAGCAAGACCCTGCCAGAGGTCCGGCCAGGGCAACTACGATCAATGAAGTGATTACAGATCTCATATATTTTGGTGTTTCAGTTACACAAGTAAAATGCAAAACACACCGGGATACTGCATGAACTTAACAATAATCGCCCCTGCCCTGCCGGTACCTTATGGTCTGCAGGCGACTGTGTTTTACAACACAGAAAAATCCTCCTTGCCCGCACCGCACAGAGGGCAAACCCAATCCTCGGGAAGATCCTCAAAAGCAGTTCCGGGAGCTATTTCATTGTCAGGGTCTCCTTCAGCAGGGTCGTATACATACCCGCACAAATCGCATTCGTACTTTTTCATAAATTATAGTATTAAGGGTTAAAAAGTAATGTCCATTTCATCGAGCAAATACTGTGCCTTTGCGAATTTCTGTATAATCCACAGGGCGTAACGTATGTCCAGGGTGACACATTTATTGAGGGTGGAATGAAAAAAGGAATCGCCTCCCAGGGATTCCTTGTTCCCGTCAAAGGCAAGACCCACCAGCCGGCCCCGGCTGTCCAGAACCGGTGATCCGGAATTCCCGCCTGTTATATCAAGGTCACTCAGGAAATTCACATGCATTTTTCCGGTTTTCCTGTCTTTCCAAACGCCCCAGTCTTCTGCTTCAAGGGTCTGCCGGAAAGGGTCAGTTATCCGGAATTGGTAATCGGAGGGATTCCATTTATCCCACAGCCCCTGTGTGGAACTGTACCAGTTGTATGTTACAGCATCCCGGGGATATAGAGGTCCCACCGTTCCGTAAGTGAGCCTCATGCTCATATTGGCGTCGGGATACTGCGGAATATCCTGCTCTTTTCTGTAAGCATACAAGGCTCGGGTATACTGCGTGTCTGTATGCCTTGCATTTATAGTACCAAGCAATCTTCTTTCTTCTTCATTATATTGCTGGGTGTCATAACTGTTGTTGAGCATACAGGCCGGATCGGACTGTATCTCGTTTATAGGATGCGGGGTAAGAAAATATTCCCGAAAGCTTTCCCTGCTCCTGAACACCGAGTTGTCAAAAATGTATCCGGCAAGCTTTAAGACATCGCTCTGAAAGTGATCATAACGTGATGCCAGGTAGTCACCCCAGTACCGGCGTGGGACGTTTGCGCAAAAATCCCTGAGTGCGATGACAAACCATTCCTTTTCCAATCCCGGATGGTACCCGTTGTAATAGTTCATCATGCGGCTGTAATAGCTGCTGAATTCGTCCCTTGTGCAATCCACCGTGTCTGTTCCTGCACGCCTGACTTCTGATCTGAGGCCCGCCACCCTTCTTGCCATCAGAAGAAACTGTGAGGATATGAGTGTTTGTCTGTACCATTCACGTGCTGCTGTCAGCTCTTCTGTAACTGAATAAGCATATTCCAGGTCTTCAAACAACGAGCCCCATAGCTCATTTCTTTTCTCAGAGGCCCTGATCCATTCCCGCATTCTGGCTTCTTCTTTTCGCCTGGTATCAATAAACCTGTGGCGAATAAGACTGAGAACCTCTCCCTCCCTCAATTCAGATACATTGGCCAGACTAAAATATGTATCGGCATATTGCAGGCGGATACCGGGATCAGATCCCATCCATTTGTTGATGATATCAAGATGGGCTTTTGAGGCACGAACCACCACGGGATATGTCACTGATTGTTTTTCATGCAGTCCGAAGGAAGAATTATAACGGTTTGTCTGGTAAGGATAACCAAGCGCCATTACAAAATCTCCTTCCCTGGTGCCTTTGGCGCTGATGGTCAGCTTAGCGTCAGGTACCAGGGGAATGTTTGCGGGATCATAGGGGGCAGGAGAACCGTCAGGAGCCGTGTATATCCTGTACAAGGCAAAATCGCCCTTATGTTGCGGCCATTCCCAGTTGTCGGTTTCTCCTCCGTAGGCTGCAATGGATACGGGGGGAGCCCCCACCAGGCGTACATCACTGTATTTCTGGTAGCAATACATATAATAACGGGAGCCGCTCCACATGGAAACGCACATACATTCATAGCCGGTCTTTTGCTGGTATTCTTTTTCCAGGAGCGCATACATCCTCCTGCCGGTCAAGGTATCCCTGAGCTGCAGAACCCTTTCTGTCAGATCAAATACTTTGCGAAGGAAATAGACATTTTTTTCCGGAACAGGTTTTTCTTCAGAAACATTGCGGGCCCAAAATCCTTCTTCCAGATAATTTTTCCCGGGGGTGCTGAACGCATGAATGTCCGAATAGGCACAATGGTGGTTGGTAATGAGGAGTCCGTTATCGGAAATAATCGAGCCAGTGCATCCAAAGTCCATAGACACGACGGCACTTGAGAGCGTGGTTCTTTCATTGTCATAAATAATGTCCGGCTTTATCTTCATGCCTTTTTTCTGCATCTGCCTCACCAGATTTTTCTCCAACAGGTGTACAGGCCACATGCCTTCATCTGCCCTGAGGGGCGTAAAAACCAGAAAAAGCGGAATGGCATATAATAGTATTTTTTTCATAAAAATCAGAATATCAGACCAATGTTTAATCCGGCCTCGTGAAACATCTTGTTGCCGGCAGAAAGTTGCTGTGTATAACGGTATCCCGTTTCGGCAAAAAGATTGAGCCCTTTTGCCGGGTTTGCAAAAAAAGTTACCCGAATCTTTATTCCGGCTGCTACCCGTTTGGCGGTCAGAAAATCATTCTCCACGCGGGCAGGTTCCGCCAGACGGAAGTCTTCAGGATTTTCAAATCCTATGTTGTGCAGTTTTTGAGCCTCGAGCAATTCTTCCGGAGAGGTTTCTTCCAGGTGACCCGAGCCATAGGATATTCCAGGTGAAAGATCAACAATCCATCGTCCGGCAAACCAGCTCCTGTTAAGAAGGGCATAGGCCTGGGTCAGATCCAGGGAGCGCTGAACAGCCAGCGGATATTTGATCCATTGCTGACGGAACAGGGTGTGCGATACCCCCCCGGTTACCCTCCAGCGATCATAATGCTTATCCTGAGCTACCCTGTATGAATAGCTGATGTCCATAAACGTTTTCTCCTGTATAAAAGAGGGAATTATTCCATATTGCACCCATTCCCACAAACGCGATGTCTGGTTCAGTTCCTGCCGTTGAACGGGCTGGAATCCCCTTTGCCCTTCCTGGCAAACATCGGCTTTTATCCTGTGCCGGCCGGTGTAATACAACATCAGGGTGTTTTGCCATGACCATTCGCGGACATCTCCATACCTGCGGGCAAGTACCACATCTTCCCTTTGTGTCTGGTTTCTGAGTCCTGTCGAAAATTGATCAAACAGGGAAAACTTTCCGGGACGGTAATGCAGCGTGATGCCTCCGCCGTACAGATGGTCCCTGATCAGACGGGTGCCCGGAGCCGAGGAGGTATACACCTGCTGGGTGTTGAACCACATACCAGAAAAGGAGAATAAAACCTTGTTGGTGCTTGTCTCCACCTGGGTATAATCAATTTGTTCGGTGATGCGCCTGTAGAAAAGATGGACCCCTATGCGCGCCGGTCCGCTTTCATAAACGACAGAAGGTGCAACCATGAAGTCCATATAAGTATCACTATTCCTAAGATCCCTGTATTTTGCGCCGTTACGGGCATCATAAGAAATCCAACAGCCCAGGGTCCACTTTCCGGACACAGGAACGGCCATGCCTGCATCCATGTGATACGATTCAAGAACATAATTTCCGGCTACGCTGTCCGCCAGCATGAAAGGTGTTCTGTAGGGATCCAGGATTCCCAGCCACTGTTGGACTTTTCTGTCCTGGTAGCTGTATGAAAAGGATCCGCTCAGGGTAGTTTTTCCAAGCATCCGATAGGAACGTGTCTGCAGTCCGTAAAGGAATGATGTGGCAGGATCATATATATTTCTGAATTCACCGCCCCGGTATACGGTCCGGAGGGAAATGTCGGTATAATTCCTGTCAGAAAAAGCCATGCCTGCAGAAGCCCATCCTGTCTGCCAGGGATTATCCCAAAGGATCCGTTCCAGGTCCTGTCCTGCCATCCCGGTAATATTTCCCATAAGGAAACCCAGCGTTATGATCAAAACCTTTTTCATTTCCATAAGGGTGTGAGAATAGGCGCAGCCGGTACATCGTACAGGAAGTCCCCGGTTGAATTGTTGGTGTCGCTGTATATAATCCTTCCTGAGGGAAGTACCTCCTTTACTTTGCGTACAACAGCATTCCCCTTGTTTTGTCCCTGCCTGAGCCAGGTAAATCCGGCATCAACAGAGGCGGGCTGGCGCTTGAGCGCGTTGGCCGGATTCTGCACACATTCTACACCATCCAATATCCATGAACGGTGTATATGCATGTATTTCAGGCCACTGGTGCTTCCAGGCTGGTAATTTTGCCATCTTTCCACGTCTGCCAGCCACCGGGCAACACCCATCACCGGACGGAAAATTACAGGGGCCGGGGAATGTACACTCATTGTGTAGGCTGTACCCTGGCCTGCAAAAATCCTTTTCAGGGCAGGTACATCGGGATGCTTTTCATGATTGGGGAGTTCCTCGTCATAAAAACCGAAATGGGCCCGTGACAGATCCAGCCCGCTGGTAGCCCGGGCCGTATGATCCACCGCATTGAAAGCTAGTACTACAGATTCTCCCGGAGCCAGGGGATAATCGGTCCCTTTGCCGGGAATCATCCAGGTCATCTGGAACAAACCCAGCGTATCCAGTCCCATCCACGGGTTGTTGGATACCGTGGAATTGGCCGGCGCAAGGGTCCCCACGCAGAGTGAATCCAGGTAATACACCTGGTCTGTATTGTTATAAAGTTCCAGGAACTGATCTTTCGAATAATTGGCGCCATCAAGAGTCTTGCTCCCGGCATAATAGATCTGCCTGAAAATGATTCCCCCCGAAAGGGCCAGGTCCAGGGTGAAGGAAAAAATTGTTGTTTCCGCCGATAGCGCCAAAAACTCGGATTGCGATGCACTTACCGAAAAACCTTCCGGATACAATGCCGATAAAAGCAGGGTATACCTACCCGGACTGACGTTGAGCACAGCATGGCCCGAAACGTCCGGAAACGTTTCGTAAAAGATCGGCTCGTCCACTGCCTGTGCCCTGACTTTTACGGCGGTAAGATCAATTCCAGCCTGATCCGGGGGTGGCTTTACCGTAATGGACAAGGTGGAATACACCGGCTCCACATCCGTGCAGCCCGGAAGAAATACGGGCAGCAGGCTTGCAGCAAAAAGAATCATCAGTTGTTTTATCGGCCTGTTCATATGCCTATAAAGTTAATCTGACCTCGGCCCCAAAATAGAAGGGCAGGTTACGGGCAAAGGCTGTTCCCGATATCTTTTCCTTAACGAGCTTATCCAGGTTCAGGAAATTGTTGGCATAGAAAGACACCGCTGCCCATCTTCCGATTTCTTTAGTGAGCCTGATATTGAGAATTCCGTATACCGGATAGCGGGATCCCAGGTAGTAGGATTCCTTGTTGGTGGTTCCTATCAGTTCCCTGTAACGTACATCGTTCTCCATTTCCTGGGTGAAGGGGATGATGTTGCCGGAAAGATCCATGATATACAAAGGATTCACCCGCTTGGTCCAGCGGTCGTCACTGTATGCCCATTTGCCCGAGTAGCGGGATCCCTTATCGTCGTAATAATAAGTCTGCACCTGGTCCTGCCATTCACAAATATAGGCGGTCCTGTCCATAAGCACCAGCTGGGCCGTCAGGGTCACCACCATGCCTACGGCCGGCAGGTG
>MWDM01000051.1 GCA_002070565.1 Bacteroidetes bacterium ADurb.Bin139 | reverse complement strand
ACGACTCAGGTTCTATAATGTTGTAATCTTCCCAGAAGCCGGGATCCTCAAAATCGGCTACCTTATACAAGGTTATGTCTGTTGTTTTTACACGGCTCTCCTGTGGAATCTTGTACGAATCTCTGCTGTACTCTGTCATGGCCATTTCAGAGGTAATGGTATAATTCTGACTGAACAGCCTGCGTTCCCACTTTGCGTTGAACTTCAAATCGGTCCTGGAATATCCGAATACCCATTGTCCTTCCGGTAATTGACGGTATTGTGCCATATAGGCGGCATATTCCACCTGCGCCCGCAACCCTGCAGGCTTTCGGCGAATGAAAATGGCCGTTGCCTGCGGGCGGTCTTCAACATTCATATTGAATTCAATGCGCGATATGGCCATGGTTTCCACGTCAATATATACCTTCCCGCGGAACAGGATATCCTCGGAATATGGTATCTGGTTAAATGAAATCACATAATTGATGCGGTCATTCATCTGCACCGGGTTTTCGATTTTAAAATCGTAAAACTGTTCTACCTCTGTCACATTAACACCCATAAAGAGGTTTCTGGCCACATCCAGATCCAGGGCCGAACGTATACCGCCCTGAAATTTTACAAATACGGTATCTATACGTGTCCAGTCAATACTTCCGCGCCCCTTGTAGATGCCTACCTGATCCACAGAAAATGATGGTGAATACGGCGGTTTATGCACATCTATAACAGCTTCTGACAGCGTTACATACGTATTGCCCTTGCGGATCATTTCGCGGTAAAAACCGGTCATCTGCATCGATTCCTGCGGGTAATTGTCCTTTATGCACCGGAAGGCTTCACGCAACAATTCCAGCGGATCCTGTGGCCTGACTGTAGTCATGGGTATAGGCAGAGCCGCCTGAATCAGGCCTATGACCGGCGCCTTTTCCTGCTCCAGGAAATGCTTAATGGGTATCACTGTAGTGTGATACCCTAAATAACTGATAGTTATAGATTTATCTGCATGAGCCCTGGGAAATTTGAGGGTAAAAAATCCTTCTCCATTGGTTACAATGCTTATGCTAACATCCTGTATACTTACCGATGCAAAAACCATCGGACGTTTGGTTTCTGAATCTACTACCTTTCCGGAAACGCTGAGCGTGTTTTCCTGGCCCCGTAGTGAAAACATAGCTCCGGACATAAACAAAACGCTCATTATGAGCATTTTGAATGTATTTTTGGTTATAAAATACGTTTTCATAGTCTGGCTGTTTTATTAATTCCCCTAAAATACGCTTTTTTTTTCTCATTTTTGCCTTCTGGAAAGGAACCGTATGGGAAAAAGAGACCGGGAAATACTGGAAAACATCTGTATTGAATCTGTGGCCGCAGAAGGTAACTCTCTGGCCCACGTAAACGGTAAGGCACTTTTTGTGCCCATGGCAGTACCGGGTGACATTGTTCATGTACAAGTCACCCACAAGAGACGAAGTTACATGGAAGGCAATATCCTGAAACTGGTAAAGCCTTCGCCTATCCGCCTGGAGCCGTTTTGCAGCCATTTTGGAGATTGCGGGGGTTGCCGCTGGCAGCCCATTCCATACGATAAGCAGTTGGAATTCAAGCAACAGCAAGTTATTGACCAATTGACAAGGATTGGAAAGCTGAACCTTCCTGCTGTCAGCCCTATTATGGGTTCTGAAAAGACAGTTCAGTATCGTAATAAGCTGGAATTCACCTTTTCCAGCAGCCAATGGGTGCCATCTGATGCATTCTGCAAAGAGGGTGACGCCACTGCCACAACTGCTGCAACTGCTGCTGTATCTGCGATTTGCGGGCCTGTCCCGGCAGAAGTATCAGAAACTCCTCCCCTGCCCCTACCCCTGCCCCTGCTCCTACCCGTCCCTGCTCTGGGTTTTCACGTACGGGGCCGGTTTGACAAGGTGCTGGACATTGAAAAGTGCCATCTGCAGGCAGAACCTTCCAACGCTATACGCCTGGCCATCAGGGATTATGCCATTGAAAAAGGACTCTCTTTCTTTGACCTGCGGCAACAGACCGGATTCCTGCGCACGTTGATGATCCGCATAACCCTGAGCGGAGAAGTTATGGTGGTAGTGGTTTTTGCACACAATAACCCGGCCGCCGGTGAGGATGAAGCTGCCAGAAGGGCCCTGCTGGATCATTTGCACCAGCAATTTCCGCAAATCGTATCCCTTCATTATGTGATCAATACCAAGCGCAACGACAGCCTATCGGACCAGCAGCCAATCCTTTATGCCGGCAAACCGTACATTCTGGAAACCATGGAAGACCTGCAATTCCGCATTGGTCCCAAATCGTTTTACCAGACCAACAGCGGCCAGGCGCTCCGCATGTACCAAAAGATCCGTGAATTTGCAGATCTTCAGGGAGATGAAAACGTTTATGATCTCTACACAGGCACCGGAACCATAGCCCTGTTCCTGGCCCGGCACTGCCGCAGCGCCACGGGTGTTGAGTATGTTCCGGAGGCTGTTGAAGATGCGCGGGAAAACGCCTCGGCAAACAACATGAAAAATGTCCGGTTTGTTGCCGGAGATATAAAGGATGTGCTGACGGCGGGTTTTGTTGCCTCATGCGGCCATCCCCATGTGGTGGTGCTGGATCCCCCGCGGGCCGGGGTGCACGAAGATGTACTGAAGGTTTTGCTGGAAACGGCCCCGGAGAAGATCATTTATGTGAGCTGCAACCCGGCCACCCAGGCCCGCGATCTGGCCCTGCTGCATTGCCTTTACCGGATTACCCGCGTACAGCCGGTAGATATGTTCCCGCATACGCACCATGTTGAAAATATTGTAGTTGCAGAGAAAATATAAGTAACGGAAGATGAAGTCGCCTGCCGGCTTAATTGCCGGTGCATAGAAATGAATTAGTTACATAGAATAATATATGATCCAAAAAGGCAAAATAACTGACTTCCCGGTCAGCAAGTACATTGAGACAAACACCATCTGTGCACTGGCTACTCCACATGCCACTGGGGCCCTGGCACTTGTCCGCATGAGCGGACCTCAGGCGCTGGAAATCGCAGGGAAAGTATTCCGCACCGCAGCCTGCGCAGATCTGAGGCAAAGCGAGGGTTATCGCACGTATTTCGGACGTGTGAGTGATTCGGAGGGAGAACTGCTGGATGAAGTGCTGCTGAGCGTTTTCCGCGCCCCTCATTCCTTCACGGGAGAAGACAGCGTGGAGATCTCTTGCCATGGATCACTCTACATCCAGGATACTCTGCTGCGCACCCTGGTGGAAAACGGCGCGGTGATGGCCGGCCCCGGTGAATTCTCGCAGCGTGCCTTTCTGAACGGGAAGATGGACCTGGCACAGGCCGAGGCTGTGGCCGACCTTATTGCCTCGGAAAACCGCACCTCCCATAAAATGTCCATGAACCAGATGCGGGGCGTTTTTTCTCAGGAATTATCGGCGTTGCGTTCCCGCTTGTTGGAACTGGCCTCGCTCATGGAATTGGAGCTGGACTTTGCCGGGGAAGACGTGGAATTTGCAGACAAACATGAGCTGCGCTCCCTGGTGGATTCGCTGCTGTTACGCATCGGAAATTTGTGCGATTCTTTCAGGATGGGAAATGCTATGAAGAAAGGCATTCCGGTGGCTATTGCCGGTTTGGTGAACGCAGGAAAATCTACACTGCTGAATGCACTGCTTGGCGAAGAAAAGGCGCTGGTCACTCCGGTGGCAGGAACTACACGCGATACCATAGAAGACGTACTGGTGCTGGATGGAATCCCGTTCCGTTTCATAGATACTGCCGGACTGCGACACATTGGCGATGTGAACGAACTTTCACAGGAACATATTGAGAAGCTGGGCGTCAAACGTTCAATGGAAACCATCCGTTCTGCTGCCGTTCTGATGCTGGTTATAGACGCCTCGCGGCCGGAAACCTATTCAGAGAGCCTGCAATCTGTTGCCGAGTTTAACAATGAACACATCTTATACATTATCAATAAAATAGACTTGGTATATAACAAGGATGTTACATTAGAGGAATTTATGAACACCCTATGTAACACATCTGTTACACTTAATAAATCCAACACTTATGTATTGCCGGTTTCTGCGGCTAATAATGTTGGCATTGAGGATGTTAAAAAAATTTTAGGAGCTATGATCCGACCGGAGTTGGACCGGAATACCGTTATGCTCACCAACCTGCGCCACTACCAGGAACTTAGGTCTGCCGAAGAAGCTTTGGAACACGTTCGCGAAGGCCTGGATGCCGGTTTAAGCGGCGATCTGCTCACCCCAGACCTGCGCCAGGCCCTGCATCACGTAGGCAGCATAACAGGTGAAATAACCCCGGACGACATCCTTGGAGAGATCTTTGGGAGATTCTGTATCGGGAAATAATGAAGCTTGAAAATTTCAATTAAGCTTATGATTTCACCTCTCTTATTGCTAAATTTGAAAAGCTATGGGACCACCAGGTACACTTTTCAATTGCTAGATCTGGCAGAAACTACAATGTCCACCCATTTTCACTCTTTAGTGGAAACTGAAGATGAAAAGGCGGTCGCTGGATAAAGGACCTGACAACTGGCTGGTATTGGATAACAATATGATCCTTCCCTCTTCATACATAAAATCCGCAAGGGTCCGTGCTTTCTGGAACAACAACTTAAAGTCATTTATGTTCGACATCAATAAGAATCAGACAGATGCCAGTAAGGAAATCATAAGTGCCGATAATCAAGAACAAACTCAGGTGAGAGGTTGGGTACCGCCTGCCCCTTACTTCATATACGGATAACGGTAATCGTCGGGGCTGACGAAAGTTTCCTTGATGGTCCGGGGATTGACCCAACGCAACAGGTTGTATTCGCCACCTGCCTTGTCGTTTGTTCCGGAAGCCCTGGAACCACCGAATGGTTGCAATCCGACCACTGCTCCGGTAGGTTTATCGTTAATGTAAAAATTACCGGCTGCATACCTTAACCTTTCACAGATTGCTGCGGCAGCCAGGCGGTCAGTGGAAAAGACCGCCCCGGTTAACCCATAAGGGGAAGTGGAGTCACAAAGATCCAACGCCTCGGCAATGCTCTCATCCTGATAAGCATAAACACAGAGTACCGGACCAAATATCTCTTCTTCCATGAGTTTAAAGCGTGGATTGGTGGTTTCTACTATGGTGGGGCGGATAAAGTATCCGGTGGATTTATCGCACTGACCACCGGCTATGATTGTGGCATAGGGCGATTCTTTGGAGTAATCTATGTAAGATTTGATATTGTCAAAGGCCTTCTCATCTATCACGGCGTTCATGAAATTGCCGGTATCTGCGACGTCTCCAAGCGTAATTTCCTGGGCTAGATTGCAAAGACATTTCTTCAGTTCAGGCCATAAAGAACGTGGCACGTACATTCTGGAGGCCGCACTGCATTTCTGTCCCTGATATTCAAAAGCGCCTCGGATTGTGTTGATACAGACATCGTTGATATTTGCCGAGGGGTGCACAAAAATGAAGTTTTTCCCTCCGGTTTCTCCAACCAGGCGGGGGTAGGATTTGTATATGGAAAGATTGGAACTTACCTGCGTCCATAAACCGTTAAAAGTGCTGTTGGATCCGGTAAAATGAATGCCTGCAAGGTCTTTGGAAGCCAGGCATGTGTTTCCAATAACAGATCCCTGTCCGGGTAAAAAGTTTATCACACCGGCGGGCAATCCGGCTTCCATAAAAACTTTCATTAAATAATAGTTGGACAGAATGGCCGTAGAAGCAGGCTTCCAGATTGTTGTATTGCCCATCATTACCGGGGCCATGTTCAGGTTTGAAGCAATAGAAGTAAAGTTGAAGGGACTGACAGCCAGGACGAAACCTTCCAGAGCCCTGTACTCCATTTTATTCAATTGATTAAAAGTGGATTTGGGCTGTTGTTCATAAATACGTCCTGTAAAACTTATGTTGTATTTCAGGAAGTCAATTGTCTCACAAACAGCATCTATCTCTGACTGATAGATATTCTTGCTTTGTCCTAGCATGGTAGCGGCACTGATCACAGAACGGTAGTGTGTAGCTAGGAGTTCGGCGGCCTTAAGCAATATGGAAGCCCTAATGGTCCAAGCCAGATCTGACCAGGTTCTCCGAGCTTCCAGTGCTTCCTTGATGGCCAATTCCACTTCTGACCTTCCGGCTTTATGATACCTGGCAATTACTTTATTATGGTCGTGTGGCATCCGGATCTCTCCAAAATTGCCCGTTAATATTTCTTTTCCGCCTATGATCAGCGGAATTTCCAGAATAGTCTGGGATTGCCTTTTCAGTTCGTTTTCCAATAGTACACGTTCCTTGCTTCCTTTCAGGTAATCCAGGATGGGTTCATTCTCAGGCAAAGGAAAGTTGTAAACTGCATTGTTCATGGTAATATTATTTAAGAACTTATATAGAGCGAATTGCAAAAATATGCAATACGCAGGTAAATTCCCAATAGTCCGTGAACATATGCAGGGTAGTGACTTTTAAGAAAGTTCTACTTTTCGTTTAAATATTCTAATGCCTTTTCAAGAACAGGATCCCTGTTATCCAGATAATCCTGCAATGATCTTTTGACTTCAATATGCGGGGCAATGCCGTAGCCAACAAATTCCCTGCCGTCCTTGAAAACATCCTTTTTTGTGCAAACAATGGCAAATCCCCCTCCCGGGAGATTAAAAACGTACGGCTGCCCTGTACTGCCATAGGTTTTCTCCCCTATTCGTATTATATGTTCCTGATTATCTGCAAATACCAGAAAATCTTCTGCGGCCGAGGCTGTCAAGTGTCCGGTAAGGACTACTGTGGGCTTGACAAATCGATGGGATTTGGGTCCGCAGACCCAGGGTGAATATTCGAATGTATAATACGTTCGGTCCTGATTGTAGAGCAAACATTTCTTTTTCCAGTAATTGCCCGTTGTATCGGCTGGATTTACAGAATTTCCCCAGGCCTTAAAAACGGGTATGTGTTCCCTACTCATGGATACAGGTCCATATAACAGTGAGTCTCTTGTAATGTATTCCAATATGTTAACGCCCACACCGGTATTGCCTCCGCTATTCACACGAAGGTCAATAATCAACCCTTTAGCACGTTTCAGTTGTGGCAATATACCGGCAAACAAGGAATCCAGGCTGTTGCTTCTGAACGAGTTAAGAGCTACATAGACAATCTGGTCATACATTTTGAAATCCATCAGTTTTACAGGCTCCTGGGGTGGATATATCTCTTTTTCGTTGGATCTTTCGTGCTTCAGATCAAATGTTGCCGTACTGCCGTCGGGTTTCATGATCTTGATTGAATACGTCTCTCCAACCGGTCCTTCCAATAACCTCATTACTGCCAGGTCTTTCAAGACATAATCTGTTGAGGATCCTATGTAAGGAGCCACATACCGATCAATATAATCCCACACCGGGATCCGGTTTACTTCCAGGATCCGGGAACCAACCGGCAATACATCTTTCTTACTTTTATTTACCCTTACAATGATCGCTTGACCATCAACGTTTTCAAGAAACAGTCTGTATTCACCAAAATCAGAAATATATATTAGCGTATCTATGCTTTGCGGCAAGTACACATTAGTATGTCCGTCCCCGAGCAGGGCACAGAACTTCTGCAACTCCCTGTAATACTCATAGTCACTTTCTGTATTCATTACTGTCTGAATGGCAGATTGGTAAGACTGATCCCAGGCTTTCCTGTCAACCTTTTCCAGATAAACGAAATTGTAATTCACTTCCTGCCATAATTTTGACAGCCCGAAAATTTTTTCTTCTACAGTCAAATTATCCGGCATTTTGTGATTAGCCGTTATCTGCTCAGCTGTAGCCAAATTAACGGAACAGCATAAAATAGAAAATAGCGCCAAAACCTTCATTGTTCTCATATTCATCCATATTAAATTAATACACTTTCATTGACGCTAATCTGAAATTAATGTTACAAGTTTTTTATTAGGTTTGTATTACAAACTTGTTTTATTAACAATACTACAATGAAAAGAGAACCGGATAAATCGGATATAATTGATGAAAATCAATCTCTTAACGTGATCAAAGAAATGATAGAGGTTCCCAGGATCAAGCTCAGGCAGGACGGGATCTTGTTCATAGTCTGGGGGTGGCTGCTCTTTTTTGTCTGCTTTATGGGGTATATTACACGAGCCGTTGTTCTGACTTATCAGATGCAAAAAATTCTCAGCCTGCTGAGGATTATACTGGTTGTTGCGGCGGCGCTTTTTACGATCTTCTATCTGGTAAAGCAGCGAAAAAAAGTGCAAACCTATATAGGCGTGTCGCTACGCTATGTTTGGATCTCATTTTTCCTGTCTATGGTGCTTATGAACCTGATCCAGATGAATGTGCTTCACAGCATCAATTTTGAGTTGCAGCACCCTCTGTTCATGGTGCTGATGGCCTTTGCCGTTGTGGTAACCGGGGGTATCCTGCGCCACCGACTAATCGTCATCGGGGGTGCAGTGTTCGGAGCGCTGGCGCTAACTGCCTCCTACCTCGGCCTGAAAGAACAATTGCTTTTGGAAGCCGTTGCCTGGGTGGTCGCATTCATTGTCCCGGGGCATATATTGTTTGCCAAACGTAAAAAGTAACGCTTTGCCTGCCATGTTTAGTGAATTGGATCCCTAGCTGCATTGGAAACTATCCTATGACCACCTGCACCTCACATCCAGTTGACCCTGAGAAACTATATTATGCCATTGTGGCGGTTAAGGGAAAGCCGATTATGACCAACGCCGATCTAAAAATTACAGAGCCCAAAAAAAACGTAGTAGAGATCAGTTTCAAATTTAAAGGCTCAAAGAAATGGGCTGAAATGACACGGAACAACGTAGAGAAAATGATCGCTATTACCATTGATGACCAGGTGTATGCCCTGCCAACGGTCATGTTCGAAATTCGTAACGTAAAAGCAATGATCAGCGGGCTGGATAACGAAGAAACGGCCATCAGCCTCTCCCGTGCCCTAAATGAAAAGCGTTAGTCACTACTAAAAACCGTACCGTTGTTTAAGTATTGATATGCAATTGACGAGAACGGCAGGATCGTTGGCGTTTGCTTTTTGCAGGCTTCGCTGAGCTTACTCAACTCCAAGGTCCGTATTCGTCATCTCATTTTCAATATACCATTCACCATCCTTGCAGAGACGCCACTGTGTAAGATACGTTCCGATCATCTGTCCGGCTTTCCAGACTCCCCTGTCTACCAATATGGAATCTGAGATTACTAGGGCCCTGGAAGTGTTCTCAGTGAAACGGAACCCGGTGGCATACAGGAAGCTGTAATAACCCATTATGTCTTCCCTTCCATGGATCTCCTTGTAATTGGACGGGATCATGCAGGCATTTTCCAGGTGCACAGATCCCAGGGAGTCAATCTGGCCGGCATTGAACCATTCTGCAAATTTGGTATTCTGTATAGCGATCCTGGCGATGATCTTATCATGGTCCTGAGCTTTAGACTCGGTTCCGATGAATAGAAAAAGAAGGATGATGGCAATACAGGGTAACGATAAAATAGTGATCTTTCTCATGGTGTGTGTTTTTAAGTTAAATAAATCCAATACATATTTGTAACATTGTCCGAGGCCTGTTCGTGTCCTGTAGGCCAGTCTGTCAAGTCTGTAGGTGAATTTGCCGAATGAATCGTAGATTTGGTAATCCAGACATTGGAAGATCAGCTTCACGGTATAACTCCTGGGAGTGACCTCTGCCAATTCAATACGCTGGATCGTTCTCAGGCTCAAATTGCATTTCTGTGCAAGTTCACCCTGGGTCAAGCCCTTAGCCAATCGCAATTCGGTGATCTTCTTACCTAAGTCCGGTTGTTTCATAATTCATTCGAATTCGTGACAAGATTATATGTAACTTAAATACTATTCAAATTTTTAGGCGGTATTTAATGCGTCATTTGTACGTCACATTGTGTAACTAATTGGTATGGCTCAGTTTTATCTTTGTTTTTCAAAATCTTCCTTTTAAAAAGTTAAGTCTCTTGCCTTCTTCCATCTTCTCTATAGCGTAGCGAAGCGCAGTCCTTGGAACCTGAGGGTAGTGCTTGATCAGGAAGGCTTCCACGGCGGCAGGGTCCTTTTTCCAGGCTTCGCGCAGCATCCACCCTACAGCTTTGTGCATCAGGTCCTGGCGATCGGCCAGAAGCAGCTCGGCCAGCCGGAAGGTATGATCCAGCTGTCCTTTCTGAATGAAGAACATGCTGGAAATAATGGCTATGCGCCGTTCCCATAAAATGTCCGAAACCGCCAGCCGGTAAAGGATCGCAACATCCTGAAGACCGTCATAAATGGCCCGTCCCAGGATCTTATGGGCCGAGCAATCCACCAGGTCCCAGTTGTTTACATATTGCCTGTTGCGCAGGTAAAAATCAAGAATGGCCTTGCGCTCCCCACCCTTTTCAAACCGTAGTACCAGGATTGCCAAGGCGCAGCTCCGCTCTTCGTGGATGGGCGAGGCAATGAGTTTCTGCAACTCGGCAAAAGGAAGGTCCCGGAATTTGCGGGAGACACTGCGCATATCGGGTGAGCTCACGCCTATGAAAATGTCTCCATGGCCGTACTGCCCTTTTCCGGTCTTGAAAAACCATTCCAATGCTTTTTTACGTTCTGCCGAGGCATGAGCATTAAGTTCTTTTTGTACGTTTTCTGCGGTCATCATTCAGACTCTCCGGTTTCCTTGAACTGGGCGATGTCGGATTTCAGGCGTGCCCAGTAGCCGTAGGTGCGGTCAATGTTTTCCACGGAAAAAAAGCAAATGCCTGCAGAGCCTCCGGTTCGCGTGTAGAGCATGAATTCCATGATCCTCTCTTGCGGGACGTGCCCCACGAACAAGCCGGAGCAAAGGATTCCGTCATTGCCGGCTTCCCTGAGTTCCTGCACTCCTTCTCGGGTTGCCGTAAGAACCTGGTAATCATCCCAATTGTAGAATTTATGGTAGATCATGGGGAAGAAAATATCCACATTGCGGAAGCGGGGCCAGTCCTGGCGAACCAGCTTGCGGGACTCCTGGGGAGTGGCAAAGACGGCCACCGAGGCCACTTTCCCGTGTTTTTTTATCTCGGCGCATACCTCGTTGGTCACTGCCGAGAGGGCGTCCCAGCGGTATTGCATCCACCGCTCATCGGCTGTAGGATCCTCCAGATCAAGCGGATCCACCCCCGTCAGGGCTTTGAAGCAGGCCCGGCACGTATCGCAATAACAAAAGTCCCACTGCGGGTAAACGCGGTCCTGCACCACATTACGGGATTCGTGCAACCCGTAAGGCAGAATGGCATCGGGGTAACGGATGAAATCCAGGTGGACCCCCGCCAGGCCTTGGATCTGTGCCAGCTCGGCCACCCGTTCCTTAAGGTATTGTGTGGTCTCGGGACGTGACGGGCACAGCCAGCGGTAATGCTCTCTGTTGTAAAGATTTATGTCAAGACAGGACTGGCCCAGCGCGTTCACCTGGTACCAATCGGGATGGGCGTTGCGCAAACTGTGTTCGGTCCGGTTGATGGCCCAGACCCAGGCGTGGAGCTCAATCCCGTATTTCTGTGCAAACGGCAGAGCGTTCTGAATGATCCGGATAGCCGCATGGTCGCGAAAAGCCGGGGCAGCGACTGTAGTGGCCGAATCCTCCGGTACCTGGGGGTAGCCACCGTGGCATTCCAGCAAAATTGCGTTGATTCCCGCTTCTGCTGCTTTTTGAAAATAGTAGTCCCATTGACCATCAGTCATAGTTGTTTTGCCAACCATCCAGGCCCATACTTTCTTTGAGGGATCCACGCGCGGTGTACAGGAAATGAGTGCCATAGCTAGTATCAGGAATAAAGTTTTCATGTTCATATATATTTCTGCTCCATAAAATATTTGAGGTAGACAGGCAGCAGGCGTTTAGTGAGAAAACGTTTTTGAATATCTGTGTTTTTAAGGAAATTGCTCGTGTTGGTCGTGTCGTACCGGGGCTGCAGGGAACCGTAACGCCTTGCCAGGCTGTGCGGGTCTTCGGTATCTTTGTTGAAGAGCGAGGCCAGGATCCGCAGGGGATTCTCCCTGATGTTGGTTTGCAGCAGTTCATTGATCCAGCTTTCATAGGGTATGATCCGGATCCTGTATCCTATGCGGCGGATAGCTTGTACCATCATTTTTATGGTGAAAGATTCCGGATTCAGGATATTAAATGCCAGGCCGCAGGCTCCTTCCTGCCGTGAGATATGGGCTATGGCGTCACTCACATAATCCACCGGCACTGCATAAAGCCGTGTCTTGAGGTCCGGGGCCTTTTGCATTTGGACGCATCCTACAATCAGCCGGCTTAACAAATCCTTCATCTCCCAGATCCCGTGTACGGTATCCCCGGCAATTTCTCCCGG
>MWDM01000050.1 GCA_002070565.1 Bacteroidetes bacterium ADurb.Bin139 | reverse complement strand
GGGAACGGGTACAATTCGGATTCCATGCGGGCCCGTATGGACGAAGCCTGGACATTGCGCCAGCAATTTTCCGGTATGGGGACATTGCCCGGTTTTCGTTTTGATTTCATCAATCACGATTTTGACCAGGTGATAAGACCCCGCTTTATGGCAGCCATGTCTGACCCTGATCTGGATGTGGCCATTTTGCACCACCACGGATCTGAAGACACCCAATACCTGGGAGCTTCCAGGGTAAACGGCATTCAATCTGCCTTTGACTACCTGAAGAGTTTTCTGCGCGGCCGTTTACGCCGTTCCAAAGACACGACTTCCACCAAAGCGGATTACATAGCTGAATACGGCATTACCGACAGTTGGTTCCGGGGTGCGTTTGACCCTGAGATTACACGGCAGGATTCGGCTTATGCAGCCAGCATGGACCTGAGTGTTGAAGATATGCCAGGCTATACGCCGCAGGCAAAATTCGTCATGTTTGACGCCTGCTACAACGGCTCATTCTATTACCACGACTATATTGGCGGACGGTACCTGTTCCAGGAAGGGAATACGGTAGTAGCCCGCGGCAATACGGTGAACAGCCTGCAGGATATCTGGCCTGACGAAATGATTGGGCTGCTGCAGGGAGGTGTCTGCGTGGGCAACTGGGCTAAAATGAATATGACCCTGGAACTGCATTTGCTGGGCGATGCCACCTATGCGTTCGCCAATACCAGCGGCACACCCTGCCTGGATAAGGATATCCGGTTACAGGCCGCCAACCCGGTTTTCTGGCGCCGGCAGTTGTCCATTGCCACAGGGGACTTTAAAGCCCTGGCTTTAAGAATGCTGTATCGAAACAATGCCATTTCTTCTGCCGAATTGCTGGCCATTCAGCAGTCCGATCCCAGCCCGATGGTGCGGCTGGAGGCTTTTACTTTAAACAAAAAAATTGCCGATGCTTGCCTGAAACCTGCTGTATTGGCCGCCCTGCACGATGACTACGAATTGTTGCAGCGTATGGGAGCGCTCACAGTCAACCTAATGGGCGATGAAGACCTGCTGGAGCCGGTTATGGAGATATATTTTGATCCCACGACTACCTTACGGGTGAACTTCCACCTGCACGAAGCATTTGAACAGGTGCCGTATGCTACTTTTGAAGCAGCTGCGATGGCTTACCGGGCAAAAAATCCGCTTTGGCCAACCGATGAAAGCTTTGATGCCCTGCTCAAGAGCATGCAGTATTCACGGGATTCGCGTGATGAGAACCTGGCCGTCATAGCCAAGCCAGACGCAACAGATAAAGAACTGCGCTGGTCCATTCCTGCACAACGAAACAAGCAGAACGCGCTAATGGTAGATGCGCTGCTCACTTTCCTGCGCGATACTTCGCGCGCACCAGCGCAGCGCATTACAACAGCCGAAACGCTGGGATGGTATATGTTCTCTTACCGCAAAACCGACATTGTGGACGCCTGCCGGGAAATCTATGCCAAAGAGAAAGATCCGGGGGTGAAGAACGAACTGGCAAAAACCATTGGCCGGCTGACCGGAAAAGCAATGGAAGTGACGCCAATGCCCGTTCGTCGAAGCTTTGCCATTGTGGTAGACAATGCCACGTACCATGCCTGCAAACCAGCTATCGAGGCGTACCGCCAGGCCGTTGAAAATGACGGACTTACAGGGTATGTACTGGCAGGGGACTGGATGTCACCGGAACAGGTGAAAGCTCAGCTGGATAAATATTACCGGCAAAAAGGGCTGGAAGGGGCGGTATTTGTGGGGCAGGTTCCCATCCCAATGGTGCGAAGGGCGCAACATATGACCTCGGCTTTCAAGATGGACCAGACCATTTCGTGGCGCGAATCGTCGGTGCCCTCTGACCGTTTCTATGACGATTTTGACTTGCAGTTTGATTTCCTGAAGCAGGACAGCCTGCAGCCGTTGTTCTTTTATTACAACCTGAGCGGCCGTGGCCCGCAGGAAATTACCTGTGATATTTATACCGGGCGCATCAAACCGTCGCTGCCTGGTGAAGAAGGGTATACCCAGATACGTCATTACCTGCAAAAGGTAGTAGCTGAAAAATCACGGGTCAACAAGGCAGATTGTTTGGTTTCGTACACGGGAGAAGGATCCTTTTCAAATTCCCTGTCTGCCTGGAAAGACGAACAGGTTACCCTGAATGAACAGTTCCCGCAGGCTTTCCGCACGGCAGAAACCGCCAAACTTTATATGTTCTATATGTACCCCGAAACCATTAAAGACGTTCTGACCAGCGAACTGCAGCGCAAAGAGGTGGACCTGTTCCTGTTCCATGAACACGGCGTTCCCGAGCGCCAGTACCTAACAGGAAATCCTCCTGCCACACAGGAGGAAGCTTACTTTACCGATGGGCAGAGATCACTGCGCTCACTGATGGCGCAACAGGTACGCTACCGCAGGTTTGCAGAAGGTTCTTCTGAAATGACAGACTACATGCGCCGGATCGAAAAGGAGTACGGAATAGATTCTACCTGGACGGCTACGTATTTCGATCCCGCCATACGGGTGCAGGACTCACTGTATGACGCCGCTCAGGGGATTATGCTGGACGATGTTACCAACATCAGTCCTCAGGCCCGGATGGTGATATTTGACGCTTGTTACAACGCCGATTTCCGTGAAGAGGACTGCATAGCCACCCGATATATCCTGGCTGAAGGGAGCGGCACCATCGCCTGCTTTGGCAATTCGGTGAACGTACTACAGGATAAGTCTTCCTCGGATCTTATGGGACTGTTGGCCGTCGGTTGCCGGATAGGGGAGTGGGCAAGGAATGTGAACATTCTGGAATCGCATATTATAGGAGATCCCACTTTCCGCTTTGCCGCAGATACAAAGCCGGAAATAGATTTTTACGCATCGGATCCCATGTACTGGCTGAACAAACTGCAGACCGCCCCCGAATTGGACGTGAAGGGACTTGCGCTCTATAAATTATATGAACTGTCGTATCCCGGCATGCCCGAATTGTTATACAGGACCTTCTGCGAAAGTCCTTCGTATATGCTGCGCCTTCAGTGCATGCACCTGCTGGCTCATTATGATTCCCCGCTGTATGCCCAGCTGTTGAAGAAGGGCAGTGAGGACCCGTATGAATTTATCCGCCGCAAATCCATATACTACATGGGAAAAGTGGGGCTGGACGAATTCATTCCTTATGTGGTAAAGACTTATATGGATGATATTCAATCTGTCCGGGTGCTTCATAACGTGTCGTTCGTGGCGGGTCATTTTGATACCGGGCTACTGCGCCAGGAATTTGCAGATGCCATAGACAAGGCGGATTATCTGCACTACAAACAAGCTTATCAGGACCAGGTGAACAAGATGATAGACAGTGGGGAAGGCATGAAGCAGACCTGCTGGAAAGAGATAGACAATTACCTGGATCCCGGGGCAGCAAAATCATGGTATCCCAATTCGTTACGCAACAACCCGTATCCGCAGCTGGTGGAAGCCCTGCTGAAGGCTTTATGTGACAAGAAAACCAATCCGGAATTCCGTGTACAGCTTGCCGAAATCTTAGGCTGGTACGTGAGGGCTCCCCGCAGAGCATCAATAGTTCAGGCCTGCAACGAACTGCTTGCAGACAATGCCACCACCGATCCGGCACTGCGCGATGAACTGCAGAAAACCATTTACCGTTTAACCGCTTATATGAAGTAGTATGAAAAAAATTGTATTGGCCATTTTGCTGCTGGCCCTCAGCTTGACAACCGGGGCCGCCCGGAATAACCGACCGGTCAGCTCGTTCGCCATCATCATAGACCAGGCTTCGTATAACGCATGCAAGGCAGAAATAGATGCCTACAAAGCCGTGTTGGACACAGAAGGATTGCCCGCCGTCATAGTGTCAGGCAACTGGCAGACACCGGACCAGGTAAAAGCCAGGATCCTGAAGTTGTACAAAAGCAAGCCGAGACTGGAGGGCATAGTGCTGGTAGGGGAAATTCCCGTGGCCCGCGTGCTGGGAGCCCAACACTTTACAACAGCCTTCAAGATGAACCAAAACCGATTTCCATGGAACGAATGTTCCGTTCCCTCGGATCGGTTCTACGATTGCTTTGATTTGAAATTCAATTACATAAAGCAAGACAGCCTTTCATCTTCATGGCACTACTACTGGCTCTCGGAGGAAGGAATGCAGCAGCTGCGGCCAACCATTTACTCGGCTCGGATAAAAGTACCAGACGACTTATGCGACGGCGACAATGACCGACGGTTCGGACTGCTGCGGGCCTACCTGCAAAAGGTAGTGGCGGCCCATAAAGAAAAGAACCCGTTTGACAAACTCATACATTTTGCAGGTGAAGGGTACAATTCAGACTGCCTGACGGCCTGGCGACAGTATGCGCTGGTCTTTGGCGAATACTTCCCGCAGGCATTTGCCTCTGCATCGGGGAATACGTTCCTCAATTTCAGGCAGGATCCGGTGATCAAGTACATGCTCTATGACCAGATTCAGCGGCCGGGCACAGATCTGCTCGCATTTTATGAACACGGGGCTCCGGACACACAGTATATCAACGGGGATTACCCGGCCCAAACTTTCAAAGAAAATATTGCCTGGCTTAAACACCTGTTGCGCGAGCAATACAAACGTCACAAAAAGCCGGAAGACCAGCAGGAATTCATTAAGACCAACTGTGATACGTACCATCTGGATACGGCCATGTTCCATCCAGATACGCTGGCAGCCTATGCTGTAAGGGATTCCATTGATGAAGCCGATCGTTACATAGTGCTGGAAGACCTGAAAAAACTCAAACCAGGAGCCAGGGTGGTCATGTTCAACGCTTGTTATAACGGATCGTTCCATGAAGATGGTTATGTGGCAGGTTCTTATCTGTTTGTGCCCGGAAGCCTGACGGTTACCGCCCAGGGCAACACAGTGAACGTATTGCAGGATAAAGTTGCAGACCAGCTCATTGGTTATATGGGAATGGGCATCCGCCTTGGATTCTGGCAGAAAGAAGTAGCAACGTTGGAATCCCACATGCTGGGCGACCCCACGTTCTGCTTTACAGCCGACGAAAAGGACGAAGAATGGAACCGTTCGCTGGCTGCCGGCGCCCCTGAAGCTTACTGGCGGGGATACCTGCAGGCCCCGGAACCCATGAAACGGGCCATGGCGCTCAAGCAATTGAAGGGGATGGGTTGCATGACCTCTGCCGGACTGGAAGATGTTTTCATGCGCGATCCCTCTTTCATTGTCAGGATGCAGGCATTTTTACTGTCGTCATCATTTGCAGACGAGCACACCAAGGCCATCATTATGAGCGGCTTCAGTGATCCGTATGAAAACATACGCCGTCAGGCGTGCATCATGGCAGGTAAAATGGGTTGCAACGATTTCATAGAGCCGTTGAAATCACTGCAAGCCGGGGCTTATGAAGCGCAACGGGTGCAATATGCTGCCCAAACAGCTCTGCAGGTTTTTGACCCGGCCCTGGTGGGAGGTGGTGTCAAACTGGCTAACCCCACCCTGGATGAAGCCGGAATCCGCTACCTGCGCAACAATCCGCAACATTTCAGGATACCGGAACTTCTCGGTTTTCTGGCCGATGCTGCACAACCGGCCGATCTGCGCGTTGTCATGGCCGAGGCGCTTGGCTGGTTCAATAACTCGGCACAAAGAATGCAGATAGCCACAGCGCTGGAGGAACAACTCGGGCAGAAAGGGCTGCCGCGGACACTGCAGGCCGAAATGGTGAAAACCGTTAAAAGACTGAAAAACAATTAACCACCAACATATATATACTAATTAACCTAAAAGCACAAAGCAATAGTAATGAAAAAACTAAAGATGTGGCTTCCATTCGTAACGCTGCTTTTCATACTTGCCGGTACGCTCACGCTACAGGCACAGAGAAAACAGGGCGTAACCCTGGAGGGGTATGTTTACGAAATGGACAATGACCAAAAGCTTCCGGTGCCGTATGCCTCGGTGAGCATTGCCTCGTTAAGCATAGCGGTAACCACCAATGAGAACGGGTACTATGTGATCAACAACCTCCCGGCGCGTAATCTAGAGGTTACAGCCAGGTTCCTGGGCCTGGAAGAACAGACCCTGGAGGTTGATCTCTCCAGGCAGCAGGTACTTGATTTCGTACTGCTGGTATCGAACTTCCGGCTGGAAGAAATTGTTGTAACCGCCGAATCCAACAAAGCGGGGGCTGCTACGGCATCCAAAATCAACAAAACAGCGATGGAACACATGCAGCTGACCTCACTGGCCGATGTCATGTCGTTATTGCCCGGTGCTGCTACCGTGAAGTCCGACCTTACCTCTGTCACAACAGCATCAATCCGCGGGGGCAGCAGCCTTGGGACCGCCATCCTGATGGACGGGGCCCCCATATCGAATAACGCCAACATGCAGATTTTGTCTTCGGCCATTGGGGGTTCAATGCCCAGTACATCGGGGACTACTCCCTCCATAGGGGTGGACCTGCGTACCATTACTACGGACAACATCGAATCGATTGAGGTTATCCGCGGGGTGCCTTCCGTCGAATACGGGGACATCACGGCAGGGGCCATCATTGTGAATTCCAAGACCGGTCGCCAGCCGTTGACAATCAAGTTCAACACCAATCCCAATCTGTACCAGGGAACAGTCACCCATGGGGTGAACCTGGGAAAAAATGCAGGGAGTTTGAACTACAGCGGTGACTATTCCTATAGTGTGTCCGATCCCAGGGAAGGATACGACTATTATCGCCGGATTACTGCCCGCATAGGGTATTCCAATACCATTGGAAAATGGCACACCAACACTTCTGTGAGTTTCCTTTCTGCCCTGGACAAAGCAGAACCCAATCCCGACGATGAACAGGACGTGACCATACAGCGTCAGAACGACCTGGGTATCCGCGCCAACACCAAGGGGACCTTCACCTTCAACCGCAACTTCTTCAAGAGCCTGGAATACAATGTGCAGTTTGCTTACACAGACCGCGACAGCTACTTCTACGACGAGGCAATCAACGCTACGGTAGCCTATTCGTTGTCCAGGAATGACGGCGCTGTTCTTTCCAGCATCCAGGGAAATAAAATATACGATGTGAACGGAAAGCTGGTGACCAGCGTGCCAGCAGGAGAAGAATCCTTTATAGCCTGGACCCTGCCATCACAGTACCAGTACGATTATACAATAGACGGCCGGGAACTCAACACTTTCGCCAAGGTGAAAGCCAATTTCGCCGGCGACCTTGGTGCCACACACCACCGCATGGTGATAGGGGTAGATTTCAAGAGCGACGGCAACGTTGGGGAAGGGAAAATATTTGATCCGCTTAACCCACCTTATCGTTCTGTATCCTATTCCGATGCCACCCAGCGTGAGCGTTCCTACAAGGACATTCCGTTCGTGAACCAGTTTGGGCTGTATGCAGAGGAAAACTTTGACTGGGAATTTGCCAACCGGCACCTGCAAATTTCGGCGGGTATCCGCTATGACAACGTACTGAATTTTGGAGGCGGTCTATCGCCCCGCCTGAATGCATCCATTGATATTCTGCCCCAGGCCCTGACCTTAAACGCAGCCTTCGGAATTACCCGCAAAGCACCTACCCTGGCATATCTTTATCCCGACAAGGCATACTTTGACCTCTTGAATTTTGACAACTCCACTTCATCCTACGGGACCGATGCCCAGCACTTCCAGGTTATTACCACGCGAATCTTCGACACCGTGAACGAAGAACTGGAAATGTCCAAAACACAAAAGATTGAACTGGGACTAAGCGGTAAGATAGGACAGGTGACTTATTCCATCATCGCTTACAAGGAAGCCTGTGACAACGGATACAGTTTTAGCAAAGATGTCAATACCTTCAAGAGCGTTCCCCTGACCATATATCCGGCCCCGAAAAAAGCCGATTATCCTGCAGACGGATCGCTCCCGGCTCTCAAAGAACCGACCACCTACCAATACCTGATCAACTATTCGCAACCGGGCAACGTAAGTGTGCACCATCAGAAGGGTGTTGAATTCGACATCAATTTCGGCCGTATTGATGCCATTCGTACTTCGTTCATCCTAAACGGTTCCTGGTACGAATCCCAGGGTTACCGCAGAGGCTATTCCTTCTGGAACAAGAACAAAGCCACCGCCTATGACCAATACCCGCACATGGGAGTCTTTGAAGGCGATTTGAGCGGCACTTCCTATTACCGGAATTTTTCCACCAATCTAATCATTACACACAACATTCCTCAGCTGGGATTCGTTGTGTCTTTGACTGCCAATGTGATCTGGGGAGAAAAAAAGTGGAGTACGTATGCCAACGACACCATTCCCGTAGCTTACATTTCCCGCCTGGATGGCAAAATGTATGATTTTGACCCTTCCTGGTTTGACGATGAAGCAAAAGCGGCTGAATTTTCCGGGATAGACCGTAGAAATGATGTAAACGATATGCGTCTGTTGATAGAACCTACCCTTCCCCCGCTCATTTGCTTCAATTTTAACGTAACCAAACAGTTTGGAGACTATTTGGACGTTTCTTTCTATGCTCAGAACATGTTTCGCAGCACGCCCCTGTATGAAAGCAAGATATATCCTGGTTCTTATGTACGCAGGAATGCGAATGTTTTCTTCTTTGGCTTACAGTTAACGGCAAAAATTAAATAAAGGGAGACTACGATATGAAAAAGATAATATTATTAAGCGCGGTCGTATGCCTTTTCTCTTGTCTGGCCACTTCCTGTATTAAAATGATGCAGGAAGCCAACGAAGCCGAGAAAGTCCATATGATCACGGTTTCGTATAAAGTGAATGCCGTGACCGGTTTTGTACCTTATAACGGTGAAGCGGAACCCGACCCCACTTTCCAGACAAAAGGCCTGGAAGTGAATTTCATCAATTACCAGGAAGGTTCGTCCTTCAAGGCTACAGTGGGCGATAACAACATTGTATCCTGCTCCCTTACCCCCGGGGTATACGCAGTAAATGTGTCGGGAAGCGTTACCAGTCCCAAAGGCACTTACCGGCTGAACGGCTCTTCACTGAACGTCCCGTTCACCAAGGACATAACCCCTGAAGATGTGGCTTCCAACCCGGAATACACCATCAACATCCGCCCGGCCAAGGTGGGATCGGTGCTCTTCAGCGAGATCTACTATTGCGGGGTTTCTCCCTACTATTTCCGTGACCAGACCTACACCATCTATAACAATGGACAAGAGGTGTTCTACCTGGACGGTCTGTGCTTTGCACAGCTGCACCCCAACATTGCCACCACCAACCTGCCCTCGTGGCCCGAAGAAGACGGCCGTGAAAATTTTGTTTACGGGCTTGTTGTATGGCAATTCCCCGGCAGCGGAAAGCAATATCCACTCAAGCCGGGAGAAGCAGTGGTAGTGGCCCAGGAGGCGATCAACCATACAGTCAACAACCCAGCTTCCTTCAACAACTCGATGGCTGAATGGGAATGCTGGTCCGGGAACGCACTGCGCGGAAACCCCGATTGCCCCGACATGCCGTATATTTTCTGGTGGTCACCAAACAAGATGCAGTGGCTGACCTCGGTATTTGGTGCAGCGTTCTGTATATTCCGCATAGACGACGCCGTAGTGAACAAATCATACTGGGAACAGCCGGAAAACTGGCAAGTTGTGATCGGACCCTCCTCTACAAGGTATGCCAAGATTCCGGCAGACGCCGTACTGGACGGGGTTGAACTCCTTACTTCAATGAGTGCACTCAATATGAAACGCATACCGGGCTTTGTTGACGCCGGAGGCACTTCAGTGGAAACAACCTATATCGGCAAATCGGTTTCGCGCAAGGTTATTGGCAAACGTGCCGATGGTACGCCTATTTATCAGGACACCAACAATTCAACCAACGACTTCCAGGTGAACGACTCACCGGCCATCCGTCGCGACGGCCAAAAGATTCCCTCCTGGAGCCGTGCCAATGCACTCTAACCTTTAAATGATTACTGATATGAGAAAAAATATGATCAAACGGATAGGATGTCTGGCACTCCTGATGAGTAGCTGTTTTGCAGCCATGGCCCAAACCCCGGTAACACCGGCTTCGGTAGATCGTCTTAAAATGGAGAGCCTGTGGCTCAGACATACCAATAACGTAGCCGGGGCTATCCTGGATAATCCCTGGCACTATGCTCTTACCGATTTTGAATACCAGATTGAAAAAGGAGAATTCAAACGGGTACAAAGTGGGAACGACAACAATTCGTTCCGGTTCAACACAGAAGGTGGCGGCATTTATGAAGCACTGGGTGGTGCTTATGCCTGGGGCGAATTCCATTACGACAGGTCTGTGCTGCGGGGCACCAAATTCAATGCTTCGCTGGCCGATCCATTGCGTGGCATGCCCTATATTATTGCCGATCCCAATCCCAGCAAATGGATCAACCAGAACTATTCCATGCAGGTGAAGCTGGCTTCGCCCCTTATATGGGAACAGCTGATTCTGGCAGTAGGAGCCACCTATGAAAACGGCATAGCCGCCAAGCAGGTAGACCCCCGTCCAAAAGTGCTGCTATCGGAACTGAGTGTGAATCCTGCCGTGGTCTGGACAAAAGGCAGGCATGCTGTAGGGGCTGACTTTGTTTACCTCTCGCACCGCGAAGACGGCGCCGCAACCAACTCAAACAACCGTGTGCCCCAGATGGGATGGGAAATGCTGTTTCCCGGCTATTTCATGGAAGGGGAAATCAGCAGCTTCGGAAGTATTACCGGGTTACGCAACTTCAACGCCAACGGTCTTGGCGGCGGATTGCAATACGGGTATGAAGGTCCGAAGTTCAAGATTGTAGCCAGCGGAAAATACCGTCAGACAACAGAAAACGTAACCAATTCCTATACAACGCCCAAACGTATCGGGACCACCAACAAGAAAGAGTGGACCGCCACTGCAGGGGCACAATTCCTCATTAACGACAGGAATTCCTTATTTGCAGATTATGAGTACTACAACCGCAACATAGACGGGATTGAATACATCCAGATTTTCAACCCTGAATTTGAAGTTCAGGAATGGATCGTGTACGGGAAGTACATCAAGTCCAACTATTCTACGGTTAACCACAATTTTGGGCTGGATTACATGATCTGGGAAGAAGGTTGCAGTGATTTTTCCTGGAAGTTCGGAGTCAACGCGCAGGCACAAAAGCTGTCAGACGTATATTACCTGCCCGAAAGCACACAGGAGGTTAATAATTTACTGGTGAAGGCTTACGTGAAAAAGAATTTTGTTTTCGGCAAGCGCAGCAGCCTGTTGCTTACCCTGGAAGGGTTCATGAACAAGAACACCGACGCGGAACACAATTACGGCGGCTACTACGAAAGCAACGTGGCATACACCCAGTTTGCCCTGTTGGATTTCTATTATCTGAGCAGTTCTTACAATGGCTTCACATTGGATGCCACTTACACGATATCCAACATAGACCGCAAACAAAGAACGGGCGTGTATGTTGGCGCATCGCTAAACTACGTGAATCCAATGTCCTACAAGGA
The DNA here is from genome assembly GCA_002070565.1 of Bacteroidetes bacterium ADurb.Bin139. GTDB lineage: Bacteria > Bacteroidota > Bacteroidia > Bacteroidales > UBA932 > DMER64. Next base: position 882 of record MWDM01000050.1, on the reverse strand, counting down.
TTATTTTGACAAGCGAAGCACCCTTTTAGTGAAGGTAGGCCTGGCGTTTTAAACGAAATGCCCATACTAAGAGACTGACCCTGATCCAATGGGCCAGTCTCTTTTTTTCTACCTCTTGTGCCCGTCAGCAACCAGCCCGCACACAGGTGGAACCTCAGCGCGCCAAACCAGTCAGAGGTTCCACCTCTGACCACCCTCCCTCAAAAATCACAAATCCAGGGGAGGTGGTAAGTCATTAAAAACGCGGGTAAGCTTATAACGTACACATATACAGCGCAATAAGCGTTTATGTAACATAATTGTTACTTACCACCTTCCCCCCAGCAACTAAAAAATGATTGGTGCTGCTTCGCAGCATATGATAAGCGCCAAACGTGTTTGGCGCACCACATTGAAGACCGCCGGGCGACCACCGGGCGACCAAAAGGCGGGTAACGGACAGGCAGCGGGCAAGCAATGGGAGGCCGCCGGGCGGTTGTTTGAGCAGTAAAACGCGTAAACGCAAAGGTCGCTGAAACACAAAGAAAGGAGAGCCCCGGCAAGGAAAAAGCTTCCTGTTCCCTGTGCCCTGTGGGTTGGTGATTGCGCTTGGTGTATCTCTTACTACGGGGCCAGCAGGCGTTCCCCGGTATCTTTGACAACGGCTTCTTTCCAGCGCTGGTTGTAGCCTCCGTAAACGGGGGCGGGCGGAATGGAGTCCGAGTGGCCGTTGGTGGCAAAGGTACCGTCGGGGTTCTGGCGTTTGATATTGCCGTCTATGTATTTTACCAGTAAGTAAATATCCAGTTCCTGCCAGCGCTTGAACAAGTCCGATGCAGCGCAAAGCGAGTAATCTGTCAGAAAGCGGCGGGCTTCCAGAGGGTCGCGTTTCCACAGGTCCAT
>MWDM01000049.1 GCA_002070565.1 Bacteroidetes bacterium ADurb.Bin139 | reverse complement strand
ATGGATCATGATGAAAGAGCATTGTCCATGGCACCTGAGCCTGGTACACTGGCTCACCCTGTTTAAACAGAATCCGCAATTTAAAAAATTTACAAACCGGTTCCTCCCCTCCTCTCCCGACAGATGTCCCTATGATTCCCTGCTACGGGTGGCCAGCAGGCCCCTGGGCTGGAACTGGATCATGCTGCGTTCTGTCATGTACCAGGAATCACAGTACAGGATGAATGCCCACTCCCCGAGCGATGCCATAGGGTTGATGCAGATACGGAGATCGACGGCAAAAGATATGAATGTGAAGAACCCTTTCGACCCTGAAGATAACATTAAGGGTGCAGTCCGTTACTTTGCTTTCCTGAGAAGAAATATGCAATTGTCTCACCTGCCTGAGGAAGAAGAGATCAATTTCGTACTTGCCGCCTACAACGCGGGCATGGGCCGGATTCAAAACGACCGGGAAGAGGCAGCAACAAACGGGAAAAACCCGGACATCTGGTCAGAGGTAGCTGCTTATGCCCCAAAACAAACTCAGGAATACGTTCAACGGGTCCGAAACAGGTATACGGGTTGGGTCAGCGCATCCGAATAGCCTTGTCGGGACTGATCTTTATAATGCTTTTCAAAGGCAGCATCAGCAACAGCAATAAGACCCCCACGGCAGCTACGTCTACTGCTAGTATATGGAACCAGGAAATAGCCACCGGTACGCTGTCTACAAAATAACTGGCAGGGTCCAGTTTTATGAATTGTGTCGTTTTCTGCAGCACCAGTAAGACCACGGCCAGAATAGTTCCTGCTATCATTCCGCGTGTGGCAACAACCGCCGCATTGTAAAGGAAGCTGTTCCTTATCTGGCGGTCTTTCATGCCCACAGCTTTTAGCAATCCAATGGTAGAAATTTTCTCAAACAACAGGATCAGCAATCCGGACATCATATTGAAACCGGCCACCAGAACCATCAGGGTAAGAAGTACCACCACATTGATATCCATTAAATCCAGCCAATCGTACAAATGTGCATAAATCCTGCGGATGCTGCGCAATACAACCCCGTGGTCATTGTCTGCGGAATGTTGTACGATAAAATCTTCAATCTCCTCAAGACTTGCATCGGGACGGTCTTTATTGTTGAGAAAAAGTTCCATGCCGCTGACCTGGTCATCCCGCCATCCATTCAATCGCTGGGCATGCCTGATATCTCCTATTACCAGGTGGTTATCTATGTCTTCCAGTTGTGCGTCGTAGATCCCGCATACGACAAAGCGCCGCATCCTCACATTGTTGCCTATGAAATACATAGTGACCACATCGTCCGTACGGATTCCAAGCATAGACGAAAGTCTTTGGGAGATAAGCACTTCACTTGAAGAAATGGAATCTGTAAAGACCGGGAGACGACCTTCCCTGAGGTGTCTGGTAAAGAAATCCCACTTGTAGGACAATCCCACGCCTTTAAAGGAAACAGCCTGTATGGCCTGCTCTGTTCGCACGATGCCATATGAGGTGACAAACTCCTGAATGTGGTCAATTTCAGGATGTTCTTTCAAAGCCTGCAAATATGATAGTGTTGTAGAGACAGGGTTGGCTTCAGTAACAAAGCCCGCGCCCGGGGCTTCCATCAGGATCTCTCCTGTAAACCCAATGGCCCGTTTTTCTATTTCTGTTCTGAAACCCCGGACTATGGCTATGGCCAATATCATGGTAAAAACACTCACCGCTACACTGATGGTTGCTATCCTTGTCCCCATGCGGCTGATTTTTCCAACCGAGGTGCCATCGCCTTTGAGTTTTCTGGCTATGTAGACTGAAGCGCGTGTCTTGGTCATAAAAAATTATTCGCTATATTTGTCCACCTTTTGGTAATGCGGGAATAGCTCAGCCGGTAGAGCATCAGCTTCCCAAGCTGAGGGTCGCGAGTTCGAACCTCGTTTCCCGCTCAGAACCAAACCTTAAACCTAACCGATACGGGAGGCTGTTCCTGACAGGACAGCCTCTTTTTATTTCATTCATCATCCTCTTCATCAATTTCTATGAGAAGGGAGCTTTCCCTTCCAAATAATTTCAGGATTTTCTCCAGCTTGTTCGTCATTTCGTTCCCCTGATTGTCATCCCTGATCGTATAGCTGAAGTACAGCGTCTCTGCGTAGATCTGTGCCAGGTCCTCAGGCCTGGCTTCCCGGAACGATTCTGCGGGGATCTGAAGGTTCAGTCCCGCCAGGAAAGATTCCAGCTCGCTGTGTGGGAAAAGTAAACCGTTTTTATAGACATTGACATAGAACAATACCTGGCCCGCCGCATCTGTCACAGCGGGCAGGAAGCCGCCTTTGAAGATACGCCCCCTGATTTGTACACCGGCATGGTATGCCAGCAACAAATAGATGATCCCTACGGCTATGGGACTGCCTTCTCTCTTATCCAGTGCCCTGTGTATAAAGGTATTCTCGGGCATGGAAAACATGGGATCCGTGGTTTTGAAGCACAACCTGTGAAAGAAAACATGGTTCAGCAACTTTACTTTTTCCATCACTGTCTGGTCATCCCGGATTTCCACGCACACCTCGTTAACACAATTCATAAGGACATCCTGAAGATCCTGTCTGTCTGCGTCACAGGTCAGAATATCCTGGATCAGACACAGACCGCCCAACAGATCGTCTGCGGGTTGCCCGATCCATTTTTCCAGGGCCTCGAATTTCAGATCTTCCCACAGGGCGGCAAGCATTTTTTTGACACCGGGTACTTTCACTTCTCCGGATTCCCTGAAAACTCTTTCCAGTTGTTCAAGCGCCGGACGTCCCATATTCCTCAGGTTCCTGAACAGGGCATCCTGTATGTACTGGTCAGGGTCATCCAAAAGCGGTATGATATCCAATATCTCTTTATCGTAAACCATTTACTATATAATTTCTATCCCTTTTTCTTCCATGGCCAGCCTTTCTATGGCTTCCCCGGCCTTTTCATACATCAGTTCCCTGTAATCCACATTCATGTTTTTATTACTTCTCTGTGCAATGATCAGACAAACGGTCGCCCCCTCATGGCCCAGCAGGCGGGACAATCCTGCAATGGCAGACCCTTCCATTTCAAAATTCATGATCCTTAAGTCGTTGTAGCGAAAAGATGCCAGTTTGGAAAGATATTGCGGATCGGTCAGGGAAAGCCGTACCACACGTCCCTGAGGTCCATAAAACCCGGGGGCCGAAAGTGTGATGCCCCTGAAAGCCTGGTTGAAACTTTTTCCTATGACCCGCGAGTTCTGTACAAAATAAGGAGCCGCCAGCCTGGGGGACCAGTTCATATGCTTAATGAAAGCCTCTTCCATTTGCAGATCACATACCTTATCCCTGTCCTGATACCAATTCAGCAATCCGTCAATTCCCGCCGAATACTCTGAATAGACCAGTGTCCCGGTAGGTATGTCGGGTTGTATGGCACCGGAAGTTCCCATACGCAGGATTTTCAGGGAGCGGTGTTCCTTTTTAACCGTTCTCGTCTCAAAGTCAATATTGGCAAGTGCATCCAGCTCATTGATCACAATATCAATATTGTCCGTTCCAATCCCGGTGGAAAGCAATGTAATCCGTTTCCCCTTGAAGGTACCGGTGGCAGAAACAAATTCCCTGCTCCGGGTTTCGGACTCGATATGGGTAAGCATTCCGCGCAATAATTTTACCCGGTCGGGATCACCAACCAGCAGTACGTTATCTGCAAGCTGGTGCGGGTGCAGATGCAGGTGAAAAACGCTGCCATCGCTATTAATGACCAATTCTGACGGTTCTATGACTTTCATTTTACAAATTTAGGCCAAATCTGCGGATTTTCCGCTAAATTTGTTGCAACAAACAATATAATAAGATGATTCAGAGAATTCAGACACTGTACCTGGCCATAGCGCTGGGACTCATGGTTTCCATTTTCTTCGGGATTTATGCTACCTATACACCTTTTGTCATACTTACCAGTGCCTCCTGCGTCCTGCTGCTGGCCACCATTTTTCTGTTTAAAGCCCGCAGGCTGCAGATAAGACTGTGTATCTATACTTCCCTGATCCTGCTGGGCCAGCAGATATGGATGGGGGCGGTGTATGTGAAAAACATGTCCGAACTTTCATTCCCCCTTACCACGGTATTTCCCATCATAAGCATAATTCTGGTCCTGCTGGCCCTCCGGGCTATCAGTATAGACGAAGCGCTTGTGCAATCTTATCAAAGGCTGCGTTCAAAGAAGGATAAAAAATGATTTTTTTATTATCTTCGTAAGTCAATGTAAAACCATTACCTTTAACTAATACTTAAGATCTATGGAAAAAAACATTTCTAGAAGAAATTTCTTGCAAAAAAGTGCTCTTGCCACTGCCGGCGCTATTGTTGCCAGCACCCCCCTCATGGCAAAAACACCACTGGATTCTCAAAAAAAGAAGAAACCGGCAGCATCGGATAAACTGAATATTGCCGGGATCGGTATAGGCGGACGTGGCGGCGGGGTCATCCGTGGAATGAGTTCGGAAAATATTGTAGCCCTGTGCGATGTTGACTGGAAATATGCCGGTGAGCAATTTAAAGCATATCCAAACGCTAAAAAATATAAGGATTTCCGGAAATTGTTTGATGAAATGGGAAGCCAGATAGATGCCATAGTTGTAGGCACACCCGACCATACCCATGCCGTTATCTCTGCACAGGCTTTGGCCATGGGTAAACACGTCTATTGTGAGAAACCGCTTACCCATACTGTTTACGAAACAAGGCTCCTTACCAGGCTGGCCAATACCAATAAAGTGGCCACGCAAATGGGCAACCAGGGTGCCTCGGGCGCCGGTGTGCGTCAGATTTGCGAAGCCATCTGGTCAGGTATGATTGGCGAGGTCACCAAAGTGGAAGCCTTCACAGACAGGCCAATCTGGCCCCAGGGACTGGAAACACCCGCCGAGGTTCATACACCGCATCCGGAACTGGACTGGGATCTTTTCATAGGACCGGCACCCTACCGTCCGTACAACCAGATTTACCACCCCTGGAACTGGCGTGGCTGGTGGGATTTCGGAACCGGTGCCCTGGGTGATATGGCCTGTCATATTCTGCAACCCGTTGTAAAAGCATTGAATCTGAAATCACCGGTAGCTGTCCAGGGTAGTTCAACCGCCCTGATGACCGATTGTGCTCCCAATGCCCAGATTGCCAAATTCGTTTTCCCGGCCCGGGATAACATGCCCAAGGTAGCTATGCCCCGGGTGGAAGTTACCTGGTACGATGGCGGACTCTTGCCCGAATATCCCAAAGGATGGCCTGCAGGACGGAATATGAACGACAGCGGAGGCGCCGTAATCTTCTACGGGACAAAAGACACGCTGGTATGCGGCTGTTATGGGGTTAATCCGTGGCTGCTTTCGGGCAGGGAGATCCCCGCACCTACTATGACACGCGAAGTGCCGGAAGGTAACCATATCATGGACTTTGTGCGTGCCTGCAAAGAAGGCCCCGAAAGCCGCATCAAATGCGCCTCTGACTTTTCAGAAGCAGGACCTCTTAACGAAATGGTGGTCATGGGTGTACTTGCCGTACGCCTGCAAGGTTTGAACAGGGAACTGCAATGGGACGGTGAAGCCATGAAATTTACCAACATTTCCCCCAACGATACCATCCGTATGAAAACAAAAGACGGATTCTCCATCAAGGATGGCCACCCCACGTTCAATCACCAGTACACAGATCCCATCAATGCCCTGGAATTTGCCAATGAATTGATCCGCCATACTTACAGGAACGGATATTCCCTTCCCGAAATGCCATAAATCTATAACAACATAATGATTATGAAGAAATTATTTATTTTACCTGTTCTGATGACTGCAATGATTATCAGTTCCTGTTCCTCCTGCAACAACAAATCAAAAGAGGTGCAGGAAGCCGATCCCAATGTGATTGTACTGTTTGACGGCCAGACTTTCGAAGGCTGGCGTGCTTATAACGGCACCCAAATCCCCGGAGCATGGACCATTGAAGACGGAGCCATTAAGATCAACGGATCAGGCCGCGGTGAAGCCGGGGCCGAAAATGGCGGCGATATTATTTTTGACCGGAAATTCAGCAATTTTGAACTCAACTTTGAATGGAAAGTGGCTCAGGGCTCCAACTCCGGTGTCTTTTATCTGGCACAGGAAATCCCCGGCGAGCCCATTTACATCTCGGCACCGGAATACCAGATCCTGGATAACGCCAACCATCCCGATGCTTTGCTGGGCGTAGACGGCAACCGCCAGTCGGCCTCTCTTTATGACATGATCCCGGCCAAACCCCAGAATGCAAAGCCTTTCGGGGAATGGAACACAGCAAAGATCCTGGTTTATAAGGGAACTGTTGCCCATTTCCAGAATGGGGAAGCTGTCCTGGAATACCACCTGTGGACACCCCAATGGCAGGAAATGCTGGATAACAGCAAATTCAGCAAGGATAAATGGCCTGTTGCCTACGACCTGCTTCTGAATTGCGGAGGAGAGGAAAAAGCCGGTTACATAGGGCTCCAGGACCATGGTGATGACGTATGGTTCAGAAATATTCAAGTTAAAATCCTGGAATAATGAGCAGTAAATTAATCATACTGTCTATGGCAGCCTTACTTGGCCTGGCCTCCTGTGCCCAGGAACCTGTACAGAAAGAAATCGGGCTGCAGCTTTATTCCATTCGCAACGAAATAAGCCAGGGCCTGGAAACGGCACTGGACGCCGTTGCTGCCGCCGGCTACACTTTTGTGGAAATGGCCGGATACAATGCCGCGGATGGGACTTTTTACGGCCTTCCCGGAGATGCCTTCACCACTTTGTGCAACTCGAAGGGACTTGATGTGGTTTCTTCGCATATCAACGGCCCCGACCCCAACGCCACACCCTGGGAAGAATGCTTGGCCTGGTGGGACAAAGCCATACAGGACCACCTCACGGCAGGCGTTACATACATAGTGCAGCCTTCCATGTGGAAGAGCGCCTACGAATCTGTTGAAGGACTGGCCAAATACTGTGAACTGTTCAATGCCGTGGGAGAAAAATGCAACCAGGCAGGCATCCGTTTTGGTTATCATAACCATGCCAATGAATTCACCACTGTTTTTGACGGAGTGGTCCTGTACGACTATATGCTGGCCAATACAGACCCAGATAAGGTCTTCTTCCAGATAGACGTATATTGGAGCCAGGTTGGCGGAGCCGCTGCCACGGACTATTTTGATAAATACCCGGGCCGGTTTGATCTCTGGCACGTGAAAGATGAGAAAGAAATTGGCGCTTCGGGCAAGATGGATTTCAAGGCCATTTACGAAAAAGCCGCGGTTGCCGGCCTCAGGTATGCCATTGTGGAGCAGGAAGCATTCGATTTGGAACCCTTTGAAAGCATCAAAGCTTCCTACGATTTTCTGAAGAATGCTCCTTACGTGCAGGAAACGTATTCCAACTGACAGGGGAATAATCTGTTTGATTAAAATTCTGTGTTGCTATTCTGTAACACAGAATTTTTTTATGACGCTGTAAGCATCTTTAATGCCCAGCTCTCCGGCCGTAGAGATATCCATACACCCTTTTTCTTTCTCTTTAAGGTAAATCTGTATCAGCCCCCTGTTGTAATAGGCTTCTGCCAGGTAGGGATACAATTCTATGGAACGCGTATAGTTGCCAATGGATTTTGGAAAGTCCCCAGACAGGCAGTAGAGATTGCCCAGGTTGTAATATACATGAGCAAAATTTGGAGCCAGCATAGCTGCCTTTTCAAGGTCATCTATGGCCCCCGAGTAATCATATTCACGACGGCCCTGTTCCTGGACCCGGGTTCTTGTTGTACCCGATTCATCCAGGGTAAGTACCTGTACGTTACTTTCCATAGATGAAATGAATTCAATCATTTCACTCTGCAAAGCCGCCCTGTTGATATAATAAAAGACATTGTCGGGATTGCGGCTTATGGCCTGATTGTATGAAGACAGGGAAGCATTGAACAATTTGCTCTGGAAATCGAGTATACCACTAATAAAGTACAGATCTGCAGAATTCCCGGACTGACTGAGCAGGGATCGCACCTGTTCTCTGAGAAATTCCAGGTGCCCGGGATCCACCACGGGTTCCTCGCTGAAAAGATTAACAGGTATGGTCTGACTGAGCAGGAATTTTTCCAGTTCCTCGTAATAATACCTTTGTTCCAGGGCCATGACGTTGTCCGAAGGACCGGCCAGCAATTTGAAGAGCGGTTTCAACCGGATGTCCACATCTCTGTATTGGAGCAATTCATTGTTAAAATCCTTTTTGGCAAAATCAGCATCAAGAGCCAGCAGGCGGTCAAAACGTTGTGTGGTGTCTGCAAAAGCAGAATAGGTAGTGTCTCCCAGCTGCGACTTATATTGATTGACTTTGCTCTGGGCTGTTTTATAATCCACTTCTGCCGCAGCAAAAAGACCCATCCGGTTCTTGACGTATGAACGGTTCATATAGGCATTGGCAAAATCGGGGTATAATTCTATGGCTTTGTCGTAATCCCGCAAAGCGTCGCTGTAACGTTCCATTTGTATGAAAAGAGCTCCCCTGTTGTAATAAGCCAGCACATTGTTCGGATTTATGGATATTACCCGGTCATAGTCACTCAGGGCATTGTTGTAATCGCCTATCTGGGTACGAATCAAGGCCCTGTTGTATAAGGTCAGGGCATTGCCCGGGTCTTGCTCCAATACCCGCTCCAGATCCTGGAGCGCTCCCGTAAGGTCGTTCTGATTAAAACGGATCAGCGCGCGGTTAAAATAGGCAAAGGAATTATCCGGCTCCAGGGATAAAGCCTGGTCCAGATCTGCCAGGGCAGCTTTGTAATTTTCCTGCATGGCATAAACCCTGGATCTTCTGATATATCCCTCGGGATCAAACTTGTTCAGAAGAACAGCCGTATTGTAATCATGAAGTGCTTTGGCCGTATCTTTCAAGTACAAATAACAGGCTCCACGGTTCAGGTAAGCTTCACTAACCCTGGGCTCGTGGCGTATAAAGCGGTTGAAATCTTCTTCTGCAAGTTTAAATTGCTGGGATAGCAAATAAGTTACACCCCGGCTGAAATACAACCCGTTGTATCCGGGTCTCAGGTCTATGGCTTCCTGCAGATCTGCCAGGGCTTTTTCATAATCGCCAAGACGGGAATTTGTTATAGCCCGGTAATGGTAAGCCAGGGTGAATATGGGGTGAATGGTCAGGGCCTTGTCAAAATCAGCCCTGGCTCCCAGGAAATCCCCCAGGTTATACTTGCCGATACCCCTGAAAAAATAAGCTTCGTGCAAGTTTGGATCAAGCTGGATCAGTTTGTTGAAATTATCTATAGCCTGCTGATAGCGTCCTTCAAATAACAGGTGTTGTCCCCTGTAGAAAAATTGTTGTTTGTCGTATTGGGCCTGTGCCTTTTCTGCCGTCAAGAAAACCAGGATCGATAAAAAAATGGGGAACCATATTCTTTTTGCCATGTTTCAAAGATATATAATTGACGGGAAAATTCGTTTCTTTGCAGCGTAAAAGACAAAAAATATGCCATTCCTCCTGCTGTTTGCCTTATGCCTTGGCTCATCCCCGTATCTTGCCCCGGATTCTGTGCAGACCCGTCTTTTACATCCCGAGTCGTATGCCGATATGATTGACCGGAAGGGACTGGACTCCCATATCCGTTTCCTTTCAGACAGTTCCCTGCAGGGCAGGGAAACCGGAACCGCCGGAGGCTCGGCGGCGACAATCTATATAGCCGGAAAATTTCTGGAATACGGTCTGGTTCCCCTGGGTACAGGTAATCCACAACACCACAACACAACTTTCATCCAGGGATTTGCCTGCCCTGCAGGACAGCGGGGCAGGAATGTAATTGGCTGGCTCCCTGCCGGAAAGCAAAGCGACGAATACATTGTCGTTTCTGCCCATTACGACCATCTGGGCATGATCGGCGGGAATTTTTATCCCGGGGCAGACAGCAATGCTTCGGGTGTCTCTTCCCTGCTATCGCTGGTGCAGGTTTTCAGCACACTACAAAAAGAAGGGTACCGGGCAGAACGCAATATAATTTTTGTAGCTTACGATGCCAAGGAATTTTCCATGACAGGAGCCCGGATCTTTGCTTTGTCACTTGGCATACCTGCAAACCAGATCATATTGAATATGAACCTGGATCTGCTGGGTACCAGCCTTGAACCCCCGGGTGCTGCTTTGGATTACTTACTCATCCTGGGTGCCGGTACCGTTTCGTCCGACATTGTCCGTTCTCTGAACAACAACAATTCTTTCTTTAACCTGGGACTTGACCTGGATTATTCATTTTACAACAGCCCGGGATTTGCCGATATTTTTTTTACCATGACAGAACAATCCATCCTGGCTCAAATGGGAGTTCCGTCGCTGCTGATCACATCGGGATTGAATGATCATACGTACAAGCCTTCAGACACGCCCCAAATCATAGATCTGCCCGTCCTGGAAAAAAGGGTCAGGTGGCTCTTTTTTACCCTCTGGGACCTGGCTTATCGCTGACAAATCCTTATCAGGTCATAGGACACGGTCACACTGCCGCGTACCTGCTTCATCTTATAGTCAAAAAAATCACTACCGGGCAGGAAAACATCCTTCATGCCTATCATCACATGCAACCCCATTTTGATACGGGTAAATATCCTTGCCTGATAACCTGCAAACACTCCCACATCCCACTTGTCAAGCAATGATGAAAAGTCCATGACCCGGGGACTGGAAAGCGCAGAATCCATACGGTCCGGTTCAGAGCCAATAAACCCTTTGGTGGCATAGGTTATGAAACGAGAACTCATGACCAGGGATCCGAAAATTCCCACCTGTATGCCATGCTGCCTTTTTGAGCCTGCCAGGAATTCAACATATACAGGCAGCTCCAGTATCTGAAAGCTCATAGACATTTCAGAGGTCCCCGTAAAATACTGATCTATGTTTTCTCCCTTGAACTTCTGGTTGGTAACGCGTGCATCTGCGTCCATGGCAATGGTTTTGTAGCTCAGATTGGCACCAAAACTCCAGCGGGGATGAAGATTCAGAAAAAAGCGGGCTCCCAGGGTGGCATTCAGTTTGGGGTACGCATTGAAAGCCCCGCCTATGGAAGAAAAGGGGATCGGAATGGTTCCTCCTATGTCCGTACCAATCTGGGGCGCGATACAGAAAGAGGTAACGAAAGTGTCTCTTTCCTGCGCAGCCACATGCAGGGCAGGCATCCAGGAAAAAATCATGGCCGGCAGGGCCGCTATGAGGAATTTTCTTACCATATCACAAAAATAAAAACTTCTTACGATCCCTGTTACTGCTGCACAGGGATTTTGGATCGCAGAGCCAGGCCTGTGGCCAAATCGGATCTTTGGGCCAAACCTTCCGGTGTGCCGCAATAGCAACAGGATCCCCCTTCGTCGCCAGCCCCGGGACCCAGGTCAATGACCCAATCTGCACATTTAACCAAATCCATATTGTGTTCTACAACCAGCACCGTATGCCCCTTGGAGATCAGGGCAGAAAACGATTTCAGCAGTTTTTCTATGTCGTAGACATGAAGCCCTGTTGTAGGTTCGTCAAAAATAAAGAGACGGTTGGTCATGGAATTTTCCCTGGACAGGAAATAAGCCAGTTTTACCCGCTGGCTTTCTCCCCCGCTCAGGCTACTGCTGCTCTGACCCAGTTTTATGTACGAGAGTCCCACCTGGTCCAGCGGCATAAGTCTTTCGGCTATGCGACGGGCAGTAGGTTCGTCATGAGAAGAAAAAAAATCTATGGCTTCCCTGACAGTCATTTCCAGAATGTCATAAATATTCCGGTCTTTGTACCTGACTTCCAGGATGTCGGGCAGAAAACGCTTTCCCCTGCAGGACTCGCAGGTGAGGATCACATCGGCCATAAACTGCATTTCCACTTTGACCACCCCTTCGCCCTGGCATTCGGGACAGCGTCCGCCTTCTATATTGAAAGAAAAATGCGAATGCCCGTAACCGTTCATACGTGCGTAAGGCTGTTCAGAAAACAATTTCCGGATGTCGTCATAGGCTTTGATATAAGTAACGGGATTGGAACGGGAAGACTTTCCAATGGGATTCTGGTCCACCAGTTCCACGCCCCCTATCCGGTGCAGATCTCCTGTAAGGCGACGGAACTTGCCGGGTGCCGGCATCCTTCCCTGATTGTATTCCCTGCCCAGGGCACAATACAGAATATCCCTTACCAGGGAAGATTTTCCCGAACCGCTGACGCCTGTAACGGCTGTAAAGACCTGCAGGGGAAATTTCACATCTATTGCCTTCAGGTTATTGTGAGATGCTCCTTCCACTCCAATATAGGAATTCCAGGGCAAACGGCTGCCGGGAACCGGAATGACGTGTGTGTTTGCCAGGAACCTGAGTGTACGACTCTCACCCGGGTCGCACGGTTGTCCCTGCTGCAGCGGCGGTCCCTGATACAT
>MWDM01000048.1 GCA_002070565.1 Bacteroidetes bacterium ADurb.Bin139 | reverse complement strand
AATGATATAGCATATTATCCGGTCTTTAAAATTTCTGTAAGGATTTCTTTATCGTCAAAATGGTTTTTTACTCCCCTCACGTCCTGGTATGTTTCATGGCCTTTGCCGGCTACCAGAATGATGGCTCCGGGACGGGCCATTTTCAAAGCTGTTTTGATAGCCTGACGTCTGTCTGTGATGCGAAGGTGGCGGTTTTGCTGTTCCGGGCTCAGGCCGGCCATCATCTGGTCCAGTATGGCCTCGGGATCTTCAAACCGGGGATTGTCAGAAGTAAAAATGCAGAGGTCGGCATACTGGTCTGCGATCCGGGCCATCAGGGGACGTTTTGTTGTATCCCGGTTTCCTCCGCAGCCTACCACACAGATCAGTTCCTGACCGGGCCGGATCAGTTCTTTAAGCGTAAGCAAAGCGTTTTTCAATGCATCCGGGGTGTGTGAGTAATCCACCACGGCTGTCAGGTTGTCTCCGCCGCGGATGTATTCCATCCTCCCGCTGACTGTCCCAAGGCCACTCAGGATCCGGAGCGTTTCTTCCCCGGATTGCTGCAGGATCATGGCACAGGCATATACCGCCAGCAGATTGTATGCATTGTGCAGCCCTATGAAAGAGGTCCAGACTTCAATCCCGTCTATGGACAACTGCATTCCGTCCACCGAATGCTCCAGGACACGGGCATTGAAATCGGCCATTGTCCTGCAAGCGTAAGTGTAGCTGCGTGCCGCACAGTTCTGTACCATGACCAATCCATTCCTGTCGTCCTGATTGGTCAGGGCGAAAGCCCCGGAGGGAAGCATGTCAAAAAAACGCTTTTTGGCATCCCGGTATGCGGCAAAAGTTTTATGGTAATCCAGGTGGTCATGGGTCAGGTTTGTGAAGATTCCTCCTACAAAACAAAGTCCTGCGATGCGCTCCTGAACCACGGAGTGTGAGCTGACTTCCATAAAACAATGGGTACATCCGGCATCCAGCATCTTGTCAAGCAGGCTGTTGATGGTCAAAGCGTCGGGGGTTGTGTGTGTGGCAGACACCTGGTCACGGTCAATGTAATAAGCGATGGTGGAGATGAGTCCGCATTTGTGTCCCAGTTGACTGAACATGCGGTATAAAAGGGTAGCTGTGGTTGTTTTTCCATTTGTTCCGGTAACCCCAACCAGCACCATTTTTGCCGAGGGATGTCCATACCAGGCACCGGCAAGCAGGGCCAGGGCTCTGCCTGAGTCCTGCACCTGGATGAAGGTGGTGCCGGGGCAAGATTCCTTTATCAGCTTCTCATCAGGCAGACATCCTTGCTGGTAGACCACTGCCGCGGCTCCCTGTCTGACTGCCTGGGAGATGAACAGGTGTCCGTCTGTCTGAGTTCCCCGGATAGCTACAAAAAGACATCCTTCAAGTACCTTGCGTGAATCGTTGCATATAAAAGCTATTTCACGGGATTGTGATCCCGTGACCTTACTTGTTTCCAGTACTTCTATAAGCCGGTACAATTGCATGGCAATGATCTTTATCAGGTTTTTTCCGGAGCTTCCAGGGGAGCGTTCCAGAAAGGGTTGGTGATATATATATAGTCTGCTATTTTCTTGAACACAGGGGCAGCCCAGGATGCCCCGTAAAAATTTCCCCGGGTGGGGCTGGAATACAGGATGACGATCATGCTGTATTTTGGGTTTTCAGAAGGGAAAAAACCCACGAACGAGGCCTGGTGCTTGCGGTAACCATTGTGTACATAAGCCCCGTCATAGGCTATCTGCGCCGTACCGGTCTTTCCCGATATATTGTAGCGCGGGTCATTGATACGGCTGGCCGTGCCGTGTTCTACAACACCCCGCAATGCCTGGTGGACCGCTTTTAACGTAGCCGGGGTGCAAAGCGTTCCGCTTAAAAGGGTATGTCCGGGCTGTTCAACCACCCGGCCATGTTGCATGAAGTTTTCAATAAAGTAAGGGGTGACCATCCGGCCGTTGTTGGCAATGGCGTTATAAAAAGTGAGCACATGCAACGGGGTAAGCTTCATTTCGTATCCCATGGCAATCATGGGCAGAGACAGGCGTGACCAGCCCCTTTCGCCGGGGAAAGGGATCTGTGCCCTTCCTTCCCCGATCAGCTCAATGTTGAGCCGCTCGTTGAGCTTCATGTTGTACAGCCTGTTGATGAACTGTTTTTCGCGATCTCCGTATTTTTCCACTGCCAGCTTGGCAAAGGCCACGTTGGAAGATTTTTCAAAAGCCTGCTGAACGGTAATGGTCCCGTACGAATTGCCGGCCTCGGTAAATGTTTTTCCATAATAATGCCAGCCGTTCCTGCCTGTGGCGATGCTGTCGGTAAGGCGCACATAGCCATCTTCAAGCAACGCGATCAGGGTGGCCAGTTTGAAAGTGGATCCCGGATTGGTAGATTCGCTGATGGCATAATTGAAGGTTTCGTCATAGGAGCCGTCGGGCATTCTTTTCATATTCACGATGGCGCGTATGGCTCCCGTGTTTACTTCCATGACCACTGTGGTGGCGCCCTCAAAAGTTGAATCAACGGACAGTTGTTCCCTCAGGGCGCTCTCTGCAGCTTCCTGGATACCAATGTCTATGGTAGTTACTATATCCAGTCCGTCTTTGGGGGCAATCTCAGGCTGGCTGGATACGGGGACCCACTTGTCATCGCCTGAGCGCCTGCGGACCCGGTTTTTTCCCGGATTTCCCTTCAGATAAGCATTGTAAGCATATTCGATGCCCACTCCCGTTTGTTCATCTTCGCTTATATATCCTATGGTTCTGTATGCCATGCGCCCATAGGGATATATGCGCTTTTCCTTTTGATTGACAATGAGCCCTCCCTTGAATTGACCCTGGTTGAAAATGGGGAATTCTTTGATTTTCTCTAACTCGTCATAAGATACAAGCCGGTTTCCCAGCAGCAGGTTGCGGTATCCCGGCTTTTTACCCACCCGTGCCCGGGTAATCTCCTGTTCATAGGTTGCAGCCGATTTATCTTTAAAAAAACGGGATAAGGCTGACGAGAGATCTCCCAGGTGTCGGTTCAGCATCATGTCATCCGGCACGGAACAGTCCATTCGTACTTCATAGAAAGGAACTGTGCTTGCCAGTACACGTCCGTCGCAACCCAGGATGCTGCCCCGGTAGGCAGGAACATCAATAGTCCTGTATACTATGGCATCCAGCTGGTCTTTATAGTCTGAAAAGAACTGCAGGTGCACGATCTGCCCGATGGCCAGCAAAGCCGTCAGAAGATAGCATATATAGACAATCATCATTTTGCCCGATGTGTTCATCGTCCACTTTTTATCCAGGCGGGCGGATTAACGGGAGCCATTAATTCCGATCCCCTGTTCCTGAGTTGTTTTTCAATTTCCTGTTGTTGGCTCAATTGCATCAAATCGGCCGATTTTCTTATGTGTTCTGCATGGAGCAGTTTCAGTTCCTTTTCTACCCTGTAATTGACCAGCAACGTTTTTTCAACGGCATTGTTTATGCTGATGTATAAAATCAGGAGGAAGAATATGTAGAGAATAAATTTCAGGTGTCCGGAAAGCAGACCGCTAAGCAGGGCACGACCGCCAAAAAGCGTGGAAATGAATTGTTCTCCCTTGGTTTTACTCATAACAGGGCTCCTTTATCTTTTCTGCCGCCCTGAGTTTGGCGCTCCGGGCCCTGGTGTTTTCACTGATTTCATTTTCCTGCGGCAGGATGGGTTTCTTGTTGACCTGCCTTAGCAACCCCGCGGCTGCCTTTTCGCGGAAGAAATGTTTTACCATCCTGTCTTCCAGGGAATGGTATGTAATGATAACCAGCCTGCCCCGGGCATTAAGCAGGGCCAGGCCCTGGTTGAGCAGGCCTTCCAGGGCGCGCATTTCGTCGTTGACTTCTATGCGGAGGGCCTGGTATACTTTTGCCAGGAATTTATGTTCTGCATTACGGGGTATCAGTTCCTCCAGGGCACGGTGAAGGTCTGTGGTGGTATTGACAGGTTTGATGGTCCGTGCTTTTACAATAGCCCCGGAAAGTGCAGAAGCATTGTTTATACCGGCATACCGGTAAAAAAGAGTAGTCAGATCTTCACGGGAATATTCATTGATTACCATCGCGGCCGTTTTTTCGGCAGCCGGATTCATCCTCATGTCCAGCAACGCATCAAAACGAAAAGAAAACCCACGCACGGCTGTATCAAACTGATGCCACGACACACCCAGGTCTGCCAGGACACCGTCTGCCCTGTTTACCCCATGATATCTGCAAACATTGTGTAAAAACCTGAAGTTGGAATGAATCCATTCGATTCTTTTGTCATCCGGCAGATTGTGCTGTGATTCAGGGTCCTGATCAAAAACCAGCAGGCGTCCCCGCGGTCCCAGCTGTTCCAGGATAGCGCGGGAGTGTCCGCCGCCGCCGAATGTGGCATCCACATATACTCCCTCCGGATTGATGGCCAGGGATTCGATACTTTCTCTCAAAAGGACCGGTATATGATAGAAAACCATAGGAGCTATTATTATGACAGGATTTTTTCTGCAAGCGATACATAATCATCATTACTGATCAGGCTTACATGGTAGGATTCTTTGGGCCACAACTCGATCTTAAAATCGGCTCCTGCAAATACAACTTCTTTATTCACGCCTATCATGTTAAGCAAATGTCTGGGGATCAATATCCTTCCGGTTTTCTCGTCGGGTTCGACAACAGCTCTGTTGCTCATATAAGCGCGCCACAGCACTGCATGTTCACGGTTGAATGAAGGGTTCAACCGGGCCTTTACCGCTTCCGACTGTTTTTCCCATTCTTCATAGGAATACATTTCAAGACATGGACTGAACAGATCTTTCTTCACCACAAAACGAAGCGGACGTTCAGGATCTGCCAGTGCCTTCAGGGCAGAAGGAAACACCAGACGTCCTTTGTCGTCAAGCTTTGCATTGTATTCTCCAATAAATTTTGCCATATCGGGTGGGATAATTCTTACGAACAAAAGTATAAAAATTTTTCCACTATTTTCCATTTTCTTACAGAATTTTACACTTTGCGACAATTTTTATAGTTTTGTATCTGATGAATCCCATGAAATGCATATGAGAAAAATTCTAATTCTGATGAGCGGCCTGGTAATCTGCGGCTGCGCAGGATCGGGGCAGGAACCTGAAGTGATTCCAGAAGTGTCGGTAGAAACAGTACCCGATGGCGAAGTGGCCGGGTTATGCAGAATGTTTAATTTACCGCTGACAGACTACGGCCAGGAACATGAGGTGATCAGAAAAAATGAGAACCTGGCCTCTATCCTGCAGAGCAGGGGAGTCGATTACCAGCAGGTTTATTCCCTTACACAGAAAGCACGCGGAGTTTTTGATTTACGCAAGCTCAAAGCGGGAAATCCCTATACATTGCTCTACGCTCCCGGCGCCCCGGAACCGTCCTATTTCATTTATGAAGAAAATTACAGGACACATGTGTGTTTTTCCCTCACCGACAGCCTTTGGGTAGCCAGGGCCGAGATCCCCATAGAGATTCAGGAGAAGTTCGTGGATATAACCATTTCCAGTTCATTGTGGCAGGATCTGGAAGAAGCAGGATACAATCCCCTGGTTGCCAATGGACTGTCAGAAGTGTTCGCCTGGACGGTAGATTTTTTTGGACTTCAGAAAGGGGATACCTTCAGGGCATCCTACCAGGCATATATGCTCAAAGGTAAAGAAGTGGAGGCAGGTCCCATCCTGGCTGCATCGTTTATTCGTGCCGGCCGCACCCAGAATGCTTTCCGGTATCTGCAGGACAGTGTTCCCGGGTATTGGGATCAGGATGGAGTGAACCTGCAAAGGGCTTTTTTAAAAGCACCCCTGAAATTTTCCCGTATAAGTTCCGGATTCAGTTATGCACGCAGGCACCCCATCACAAGAATAGTACGTCCTCATACGGGTACAGACTATGCGGCCCCGGCCGGGACTCCCGTGATGAGCATAGGGGAAGGTAAGGTTATTGAAAGAACCTATACACGGGCCGGGGGCAATACCGTCAGAATCAAACACAACAGTGTGTATACAACCGCTTACCTTCATTTGTCGCGCTTTGCCAGCGGACTTACCGTGGGAAAACACGTGGCCCAGGGAGAAACCATAGGGTATGTTGGCAGCACGGGATCATCCACCGGGCCTCATCTTGATTTCCGGGTCTGGAGGAACGGGAAACCCATCAATCCCCTGACCATGGAATCTCCTCCTGCCGATCCCATTCATGCATCGGACATCAAAAGTTTCAAGGAGCATATAGCTCCTTACCGCAGGGGTCTTGAGCCGGAATGTTATAAAAGAATTGCGCTTCAGATTATATCACTGGCGGGGGTGCGTTTTAATTAAGGTCTTTTTCCCGGGACAAGGCATCTTCTGAATATTCCCCGGGTATGATTTCCCCTTCATAATCCTCTGATATTGGAGGACGTGAAAAGTCTTCTGTGTCCAAGGGAACAATTTTACGCAGTTCAAAGTTTTGTCCCAGGTATTTTCTTCTGACTTCCTGATTGGAAGCCAACTCATCGGCTGTTCCGCTTTCCAGAATACTGCCTTCATAAAGAAGGTAAGCCCTGTCGGTAATGGCCAGTGTTTCATGTACATTGTGGTCTGTTATAAACACCCCGATATCCTTTGTTTTCAATTGGGCAACAATCTGCTGGATATCTTCTACCGCTATGGGATCAACACCGGCAAAGGGTTCGTCCAGCAAGATAAATTTTGGATCGAGGGCCAGGGCCCTGGCAATTTCGCAACGGCGGCGTTCTCCTCCCGAAAGCTGGATCCCGTAATTTTTCCGGACTTTCTGCAGGCCAAATTCAGCAATCAGCCGCTCCATCCTTTCTTTACGTTCGGCTTTTGTAAAAGTGGACAGTTCCATGACAGACATGATATTATCTTCCACGCTCAGTTTTCTGAATACAGAAGCTTCCTGGGCCAGGTATCCGATCCCTCTTTTGGCACGCTGGTACATGGGGAGCGTCGTGATTTCTTCCTGGTCAAGGAATATCTTGCCTGAATTGGGCCTTATTAAGCCTGTGATCATGTAGAAGCTGGTGGTCTTACCGGCTCCGTTGGGTCCCAGAAGGCCCACGATTTCTCCCTGGTCCACATGTATGGAAACGTTTTTTACCACGGCCCGCAAACCGTATCTTTTCACCAGGTTATGACAATGTAATCGCATAGGATCCGATATTAACTGATATCCAGATTCAGGTCATCACGCAAGGCAGCCACCTCCGGATTATTTTCCGCCATGAATTTTGCTTTTTCTTCCGGCATGTAGCAGGTATTGCCGGGTGTGCTTTCAGGGGCATCCTCTACCATGAGTGATACGCAAACTTGTTTATTGTGCAGGATATGGCGTAGGTAATTATCAATAATCCTGCCATAATGCTCTTCTATCCAGGTTTTTTGCAATTCGTTGACCACAGTGAACTGAATCTTGCACTTGTCCACGATCCGGGGAGGGCAACGTGAAAGGGTAGCTGAAAGATTTGGCTTGTCTTTGAAAAGATTCATCAGTCCGGGCAGTGCTTTTTCCAGTCTCTCCATGGTCAGCTCCCTGTCCCCGCCTGTTTCCCCGGAAGGTTCCTGTTCCCGTTGTTTTTCTTTCTGGTTCTGATGCATCAGTTTTTTGATAGATGCCGTTGCCGTTGAAGCAGCAGCGGGTGCCGCGGCAGGAGGCCACACCGTTTTTGATGCAGGGGCTGATGCAGGGGCTGATGCAGGGGCTGATGCAGGGGCTGATGCAGGAGCAGAAGCCGAATCAGAGGCCGGAAGGGGGGTACGGTCCGGAATGCTTTCCGCTTTTCTGGTTGCAGGAACCTTATCGGTTGCCGGGTTTTTTGCAATCTCCCGGCTCTCGATCCGGCTCAGTCTGACCAAAGCCATTTCTATATGCAATCTGGGCTGGTTGCTCTGTTTGTAACCCGCCTCGGCTTGTGTGCAGATTCCCAGGGCAGCAAACAGAAAGGGCAGTGGACAGGCTGCTGCCTGTTCTTTGTATCTGCGGGCTGTTTCCTGGCCGTAATCGAGCAGTGGAAGGCTTTCAGGTTGTTTGGATACAAGCAGGTTACGAAAATGAGAACTCAATCCCGAAATAAAATGCAACGCATTGAAACCCCGGGTGAGCACCTCGTCAAAGAGCAGCAGCATGCTGTCAAAACGGCCTTCCAGCGCCATGTCTGTCAGTCTGAAGTAATACTCACTGTCCAGCACATTCAGGTTTGAGATCACCTGCTGATAGGTTACCTCTTTACCGCTGACGGCAATGCACTGGTCAAGCAATGTAAGCGCATCGCGCATGGCTCCGTCTGCTTTCCGGGCTATTATATGCAGGGAATCCTGGCCTATGGTGACACCTTCCTTACCGGCAACTTCTGCCAGGTAATGTGTCATGGCCTTGATGGTAATGCGGTTGAAGTCAAAAACCTGGCAACGTGAAAGAATGGTGGGCAATACTTTGTGTTTCTCGGTTGTTGCCATTATAAACAGGGCATAGGAAGGCGGTTCTTCCAGTGTTTTTAGAAACGCATTGAAGGCAGACTGGGACAGCATGTGCACCTCGTCAATGATGTATACGCTGTATTTACCGACCTGAGGCGGGATCCGGACTTTATCAATAAGCTCCCTGATGTCATCCACCGAATTGTTGGATGCGGCATCCAGCTCGTGAATGGAATAAGACCTGCCCTGTGCAAAAGACACACAGGACTCACAGGTTCCACAGGCTTCCATTGCAGAAGAAGGATTCAGGCAATTTATGGTTCGTGCAAAGATCCTGGCACATGTGGTTTTTCCCACCCCGCGTGGCCCGCAGAAAAGATAGGCGTGGGCCAGCTGTTTTCGCTGTATGGCATTTTTCAGGGTTGTAACGATATTATCCTGATCAACAACATCATTGAATTGCTGTGGCCGGTATTTTCTGGCAGAAACTACAAAATGATCCATAAGACACAAAGATAAAAAATAATCCCTATTTTTGCGGCCTTGTTTTACTGCGGTAAAAACCATGGGACCTGTCTATGTGACTTCTTTATCATCCGGTATGCAATGTGCCGTGCTTTCCACTGCTTCTGCTGTGAGTTACTGTGCATTGAGCACCCTGGCCGGTACACGGTTCGAACCTGCGGGCCTGGCCGGTCTTGCCCATTTTTGCGAGCACATGCTCTTCAAGGAGACGGAGCGGAGAAAGTCCTATCACATAAACAACCGCCTGGAAAGGCTTGGCGGGGAAATCAATGCCTTTACCACAAAAGAGGAGCTGGTCTTGCATGCAACAGTCCTCAGGGAAGATTTGGGCAAAGCCCTGGAACTGATGTCCGACCTTGTGTTTCATTCTGTGTTCCATCAAAATGAAATTATAAAGGAAAGGGATGTCATTCTGGACGAAATCAGGTCTTATAAGGATTCGCCCATGGACCTGATATATGACAGTTTTGAAGAAAAGCTGTTTGCCGGCACGCCGATGGCAATTCCCATCCTGGGCATTCCCGGGGAATTGCACAAAATCACTTCCCATCATATGAAACAATACCTGGGAGCGCGTTTTATGCCGCAGACCATGGCCCTTAGTGTTGTAGGAAATATTACTCCGGCAAGGGCGGTCCGGATGGCAGAAAAATATTTTGGAAGCACTGCCTTTACAGGGAAAAATGCCGGTTCCGCCACATCGGCGGTTTCCATTACCCGGTCTCTACAGGCAGTCTCCTTTGACATAACCGAAAAACGGGGTACTTATCAGACACACTGCCTGACGGGCTCTGCCGCTTACGGTCTGCATGATAAAAACCGTGTTCCGCTGGTCCTGTTAATGAACATGATCGGAGGACCGGCCTCCAATGCCCGTCTGAATATGTTACTCAGGGAAAAATACGGTCTGGTTTATACCGTAGAGGCTTCCTATGCTCCCTATATGGATACCGGATTTGCCGGAATTTACTTTGGCACCGATGGCCCCAACCTGACCCGGTGCAGAGAATTGACAGAAAAGGTCATCACCCAGTATGCCAGTGCGCCCATGACCACGCTGCAACTTGACAGGGCAAAAAAACAGCTTATAGGACAAATGTCCATTACAGAAGACAACCATGAAGTGCAATGTCTTTCCATGGGGAAAAGTCTTTTGTCGTTCGGCAAGGTTATTTCACACCAGGAAATGATTTCTCAGATCAACGCGGTTACTCCGGGCCAGATTATGGATGTAGCCCTGGAAATATGGGATCCCATAAGACGCGGTACACTTGTTTATTATTGATGGACCTGCAGCCGGTAACGCCATTGGTCAAAATATAGGTTTCCTCCACGCCATTCCACTTCGCCTCTTTGAAAATCAACTGTTTCGGACCGGGGATAGGTCTTGGCCGGGAAGAAGTCGCCCCCGATCCCGGTATTGACCGCCATGCGGTAGGAGTCCATTCCACCGGCATAAAACAGGGGAATGGGTTCCGGTTGCAGGCCGAATGACTGGTCCACAGGGATCCACCCGACCCCTTCCAGGTAGGCCTCGGCCCAGTCATGAAGGTTCACCGCTCCCGGGTGAAGCATCCAGCCGCTTTCCCACCTGGCGGGAATGCCCAGGCTGCGGCACATGGAAATAAACAAAAGACTTACCTGCCCGCAATCGCCGTGACCGTTATCCAGGACATAGAGCGGAATGCTTTTTATGGTGGAATACTCTCTGGCTCCGGCCCATGGGTAGTTCAGGCTGATGTACGAGAATATTTTCTGCAGCTGCAGGAATGGATTGGTTTCAGTTCCGACAATTTTTCTTGCCAGCTCAGCTACGGCACCACTCGTAACGATGTGTGGCAGGACTTGTTTTGTGTATTCCACCCATATTGGGCTGAGCGTGTCGTAGGGAAGCACATCCTTTTGATAATCTATGTGGTGGTATTGGGCCAGGGCAGTGTAGGTGAAGGTATATTCAAACACCGCATCCTGGTCTGTGACGGCAGGTTTTTCCATATAAATGGATTTGTGGATATAGGAATCCGGAGATATGATATAATCCGGTTCCGAGGCTGAGAGCAGCCTGAATCCGTTTTGCCGGGGGATATCCGTTCTTGGGAGGGGCATCCACGCGCGAAGGATCTCTCCCTGGGGAACCGTGTTGGCCGGAACGGTTAGGGTATAGGTTATGGTATAGGTCCTGGGTTCTACCCGTAGAGTCCCGGCTTTTCTGGTAAGGTCTGCCACTTTGGGCAAGTGTTCCTGCAATAGGGACGCTTTTGGATCCTTATCGGGGCCGTTTACTTCTTCATACCGTGCGCGGCAAAGGCTGTCTATCCGGAACAAATTCCTGAAAGCCCTTGAGAAATAACGTTTTTCCCCGTTTATTACCATGCATTCCAGGGCTCCGGATGCTTCCCATGCCCGCATCTGTCCGGGGGTTACATCCGGAAAGTACTGCCTAATGTATTCCAGCGCTTCTGCTTCTGTTTTGTTAAAATCCAGTGCAATCCTGTGCATGCGGTCTGCCTCCCACGACCAGCAGAGTCTTTCTTGTGCAGTCATGGATGGAGTTGCTGTATATAGAAGGATCTGTTTTCCGGCTTCCTTAAAGTTGCCTTGACAAATCAGGTCGTTGATTATTGAGGGATCCGGTGTTTTGCTTGTTGTATGGCAGGAAACTAAGACCAGGAAGGTCAGAATGACAGGAATATTTTTCATGGCAGATTACTTTACTCTTTCTGAATAGGCCCGGGTACGGGTGTCCACTTTAATACGTTCTCCCTGGTTGATGAATAGGGGAACCATGATCTGGGCACCTGTTTCCACGGTGGCAGCCTTCAGGGCGTTGGTAGATGCCGTATCCCCCTTGACAGCCGGTTCTGTATAAGTAATCTCCATTTCCACAAAGGGGGGCAATTCACAGGTCAGAACCCTTTCTTCATCTGCCAGGAACATCATTTCCACATATTGACCTTCTTTCATCAGGTCTGAATTTTCTACCAGATCTGGCTGGAGTGATATCTGTTCAAATGTTTCTGTATGCATGAAATTGTATCCCATATCGTCTTTGTACAGGAATTGGTAGGGACGTCTTTCTACACGAATGGTTTCCACCTTTTCTCCGGCACTGAAGGTGTTCTCCAGGACACGGCCGTTTTCCAGGTTGCGGAGTTTGGTTTTAACAAAAGCTCCGCCCTTTCCCGGTTTCACATGCTGGAACCATATGATGGAACAGGGTTTTCCATTGAATGAAATATACATTCCGTTTTTAAAGTCTGCTGTTGTTGCCATAAACTATGTAGATGAAAATTGAAACAATGTACAAATGTAGAGTTTTTTTATATTTGTTCCAGGTATGCTAACTATTCAAGAAGTCAACACCAGGAGGGATAAACGAAAATTCTTTGAATTCCCTGTCAGATTGTACAAAAATAATCCCTGGTTTGTTCCGACATTGATATCGGAAGAAATGCGGGATTTTAATCCGCTAAAAAACGCTGCGTTTGAATATGCATCCTGTAAAATGTTCCTGGCTTACAGGGAAGGGAAAATCGTGGGCAGAATAGCCGCCATACTGAACAATGCCTACAATTACAAGATGAACGGATACTGTTCCAAAAAGTGTGTCTGAATAAAAAAACATAGCCTCTTAAGAGTTAGTTTTGCAAATGACAAAAAAA
>MWDM01000047.1 GCA_002070565.1 Bacteroidetes bacterium ADurb.Bin139 | reverse complement strand
CGGGTGGTCATCGTCGATTACATCGACAAAGTCAAGAAGCGTCAGACACGCAAGGTGTTCTTCTCAACGGATCTCAGTCTTTCAGCAAAAGATATTTTCGACATCTATCGGACACGTTTCCAGCTGGAGTTTGTATACCGGGACGCGAAACAGTTCACAGGGCTTACTCACTGCCAGTCACGTAATAAAGCTGCCCTTTCGTTTGCTTTCAATGCGTCTCTTACATCCGTCAACCTGGCAAGGGCCTTTGCCAGGCAACAGGGTCTCAATCTCTCCGTTGGAGCGACCAAAGTCTTGTTGCACAATGCAACAATGGTGGATCGAATTTTTGCAATGTCCGGAACGCGTCCGAACTTGCGTTTAAATAACACTGATTTCAAAGAACTCTTATTCTACGGCGTTCGCGCCGTGGGGTAACCTTTAATTTTTTAACGAACTATTGTCTATAAAAGTAATAAATAATTGTGTTTTTATTAAGCCCCATCAACAAAAAGGCCAATATAACACACGAAAGACGTTCCAACGTAGTATATTTGCATATGGAATTTTCAGAATTAATTAAATTACGCCAGAGTGTCCGTAAATATTCGGACCGGATCGTTGAAAGGGAAAAAATCCTAGTATGCCTTGAAGCGGCACGGCTTGCTCCCTCGGCCAACAACTCCCAACCCTGGAAATTCATTGTGGTGGATGACCCACAACTGAAGAACCGGGTAGCGGAGTCTGCGGCCAGCCTGGGTATGAACAAATTCACTTACCAGGCACCCGTGATGGTGGTGGTGGTCCTGGAGAAAGAAAACCTTTTATCTTCATTGGGCGGGAAGGTAAAAGACAAGGTTTTTTGTCATTATGATGTGGGTCTGGCAGTAGGCCAGTTTTGCCTGCAGGCGGCTGAACTCGGCCTGGGAACCTGTATTATAGGGTGGTTTGATGAAAAAAAGATCAGGGAATTACTGAACATCAACAGGAAAAGGCGCATACCGCTGATCATTTCGCTCGGCTATTCAGAAGAACCACTGAAAGCAAAGAAACGTAAGCCTGCTGGTGAGATGAGCAGCTGGAATGTGTACAAGAACTAAAGAGCATCTATTTTAAAGGGCACCTGTTTTAGTCGATGTCCTTGATCAGCTTGTCCAGCAGATCCTCTACGTGTTCCCGGCTTACATCCCAGGAAGCCCTCCAGCCTCCGTCAATTTCTTCTTCGTCAGATTTGTAGATTGTTTCACCATCACGTGTTTCAATCACATAATAGTGATGGATTTCATCGTCGTCGTATCTAACCACGTAAAACAATATGATTTCGGCTTCGAATTCTGTATTGGCCAGTTTCCAGAAATCGGCGTGGTCCTCTTCAAGCATTTTGCGGGTATTAATGCAACCCATGATCTCCCAGCGGCTTTCCCCGTAATTGAGGGGTACATATACCTTTGCTCCCTTTTCCAGCAATTTTTCCGGGTCACGGCGGGATACCCGCTGCAGGTATTCATCATAGATATCATGGTCATTTTTCCTGTAATTATAAAAAACCACTTTGCCGTCGTACTCCAGGAAATCCACCTCGCTTACAGGAATTGTTTTTTTCACGCCATATGAATTTTCGTATTCAATGGCGGTGGATGAAACATTCATAACAGTTATGTATTCTCCCTCTCTTCCCGATATTTTGATGTGATCAAAATTTGTTTGTGCAGTCAGGCACAGGGGAAATGCCAACAAAACAGATACTATGATCAGATTCTTCATAATGCTTTTATTTAAACATATAGTAAATATAGGTAAAAAAATAATACGTGAAACCGTTCAATACTTTTGTATCTTTATCATGTCATTTTATCGTTTTTAAACCTATAGTTGTAATGAAAAATCTTGTATTACTCAGTATTGCTTTAACAGGCTTTCTCTTGGTTACAGGCTGTACCATCCAGGAAACAGCCTTTAATTATACTACAGCCCAGACTCAGGTACTGGAAAGACTGCAGGGCAATGTTTACAGGGCAGAAGACCCCGATGACCAGGCTCAGACCGCGACGCTGGCCCTTGGTACCCTTTATGTGCCTCCCCGCTGGTTTTTCGTCTCTGACCGGGGATATAACGTTTACGGGACAATGGAATTCAGTAAGTTTACAAGCGGAGTTATTAATGATGGGTATCCCCTGCAATTATTTTTTAACCTGAGCAAAGACGGGGAGCATATGACTATGGCTCTCTCTCCGGACTTTGAAATGCTGGGTGAAATGTTCCTGTATTTTCCAACCCAAACGACCCTCAGGCTGGTCGTGCCGGAAGGAGAGATGACCTTTATACTGGTTGAATAAAATCATACAGACGGGCAGCATGAAATCCCGCGAATACTACCTTGGTCTGCTTCACCAAAAAATTGCCAATCCCAAAATGATTGCCCATAGCCTTGCTTCCGAAGCCGTTCTCAGGGCTCTGGCGCGCAAATTCGGACAAAATGAAGATGTCTGGGGCATGGCCGGGCTTTTACACGATATAGATGTGGAAATTACAGGCGCTCATCCCTTAAGGCACGGGCCGGAAGGAGCCCTTATGTTGCAGGATGAAGACCTGCCGGCAGAAGTACTGGATGCCATTGGCATGCATAATGAAAAAGCCACCGGGGAAAAGAAACGTTCTACCTTGTTCCATCACGCCCTGGCAGCCGGAGAGACGGTCACCGGACTGATCTTCGCCGTGGCACTGGTCTATCCGGATAAAAAGATTTCCAGCGTCAAACCTAAATCAGTTACAAAGCGCATGAAAGAAAAGATCTTTGCAGCTTCGGTTAACCGCGATGCCATCCTGGAGTGCGGGCAGATGGGTATTTCCCTGGATGAATTTGTTTCATTGGCACTTGCAGCCCTGTCTCCCATTGAAAAGGAACTCGGCTTTTAGCCTCCGGGCAGGAGCGGGGATCAGAACAGGATCAGAACAAGAGCAGTACAAGGGAGAATATGACCAGACCCACTAGCATATAGGGAAGCGAATACCGGAAGATCTGCCCTGCTTTAAGTCCGGTGATCCCCAGCAGGGGCAAAGCCCAGAACGGTTGCAACATATTGGTAAGCTGGTCTCCGTAAGCCAGGGCCATGACTTCTTTGGCGTAATCAACCCCCACAAGTCCGGCTGCCTGTATCAGCACGGGCCCCTGCACTGCCCATTGACCGCCGCCGCTGGGAACGAACAGGTTCACCAGACCGGCACTCAGGAATGAAAACAGGGGCAGTGTTTGCAGCGAAGATATGGAAACGAACCAATTGGTGATTACTACCAGCAATCCAGAATATTTCATAATCCCCATGATGCCGGCATAAAGCGGAAACTGGATAATGATCCCGGTGGTACTCTTGACCGCCTTGTCTGCAGCTTCTCCCAAAGCACCGGCATTGGGGAAAGCCAGGAGAACCAGTGCAAACAGAATGAGATTCACCTGGTCGAGCCCAAAAGTACTGTCGTTGCGGATAACGGCATATGCCACGGATCCTGCCAGCAGGAGCGCTCCGGACAACGGCATCCAGAAAGAATGGGTGCCTTGTGAGGGCAGGCTTGCCGAGGCCGGAAGGTTCCCGGGTTCCGGGACGTTCGCAGGTCTTTCAACAGACGCCAGGGTTGCTTGTGCGTCAGAAATCACAGGCACCGAAACTTCATGCTTACGGGCGTAAAACCAGGAAGCAAGCGGGATAAGGACTATGAGTGCCCCCCAGGAAACCAGGTTCATAGGCGAAAAAATGGTTAAGGTCAGGGGAATGATCCCCGTTGTATCCACCAGGAAATGACCCTGACTGGCCACCGACAGTGGTGCCGAACCCGATAATCCGCCATGCCAGACCATCATGCAAACATAGGCCGAGGCTCCCAGTAGCGGGTAATTGATGGCAGAGCCGGTTCGGGCGGCCTGCTCGGCAATCTTTTTGACCAGGATAGCCCCGAACACCAGGGCCAGCATATATCCCAGCAGCAGGATGAGCACCATTTGCATGGAAAAAGCCAGAAGGTCCCAGAAGCCTTCTGTCCAGCATACCAGCACATCCGCCACTCCGGCCAGTCCCGGCCGAAGTGCGTCACCAAAAGCAAGGGCCAGAATCATTGTAATCCCCGTCAGGCCCAGGGCAAGGATTAGTGGATCGGGTACAGAAAATTTGTGTTTTTTCACGGTCTGTGGTTTCAGGTTAGAACTGATTGGAGTATAAAAGTAAGCGTTTTTTTGGGTATTAAAAAAGTTACTAAATTTACAAAAAAATACTAAATAAGTAACAATAATAAATTATAGTAACAAATATGGAAGTCCAGGGGAAGAAAACAACAACGGACAGGCTATTGGAAGCGGGACGAATGCTTTTCTGGAAATATGGATTCCGTAAAGTGAGTGTTGAGGAGATCTGCCAAGCTGCCGGGGTCAGCAAAATGACGTTCTACCGCAATTTTGAAAACAAGACAGCATTCGCTAAGCAGATACTGGACCAGGCCGTGGAAGAAGGCATTACCCGTTTTAGTACCATCATGGACAGTGATGTGTCCGCCCAGGAAAAAATACGTAAGCTCATTCTGTTGAAAACGGAAGGCACTGCCGATATCAGCCGGGAGTTCATAGAAGATGTGTACAGCAGCCGGGGTGAAGAATTGCAGCAATATATGATGCAGCTTACCGGGAAAACGGCCGGGATGATTGTTGGGGCTTTCCGGCAGGCACAGGAAAAAGGATTTTTCCGGAAGGATTTCCATCCCGAGATGCTCATTGCCATGAGCATGAAGATGATAGACCTGCTGACCGACGAACACCTGAATAAGCTCTATTCCAATGCCAACGAGATGATTGTGGAAATGACCCGGATCATGACGTGCGGTATTGGAGCGGGCAAGGAAAATTAACAGAATGAAAAAGCCCGGAATCATATGCATGGTGTTGGTCCTGAGTCTTTTCAGGACGGTCCGGGCACAATCGGAGACCGGACAGGTATCTGTTTGTGCCGATACCGCTCAGATTGGGAAAAGGGATACCTTGCCCGGGGATGGGTGCGTGTTGCGGGGACGCGCACAGACCTGCGTTTTGATTATATCATTGGACTCTGGGCCGAGGCCGCCTGGATCAATAAAAGGGGAGTCGCAGGGAGCGTTACGAACCAGCAGCTGTGGATGGTGGAAGCCGATTATACCTTTGGTCTGGGAAACGGGCTGAACGTTATGGCGGAACACATGCTGATCTGGAATGGGGAAAAGCCTTTCGACATGACCGAAAGACGTCATATGAGTGCGCTTTCGGTGAATTATCCCCTGGGTTTGTGGAACAATCTGAGTCATCAGGAAAAACAGTAAATAAGCAATTTAAAAATACCACAGGATATGACAGACAATGCTATTGTAACACTTCGTAAGCTCTATAAAAGGTTTCCTGCAGGAAAGGGAACTTTCACTGCCCTGAAGGATATCAACCTGACCTTCGGGAAAGGCGAATTTTCGGGCATAGTGGGGCCGAGCGGTTCCGGAAAAACCACGCTTTTGAATATCATAGGCTCTCTGGACACTCCCTCGGAAGGAACGGCCACCGTTCTGGGGAAAAAGATCAACGATCTTTCTCAAAAAGAAGCCGCAGCATTACGGAACGTGGGAATAGGTTTTATTTTCCAGACCTATAATTTATTACCGGTCTACACGGTTTATGAAAACGTGGAGTTTGCCCTGTTGCTTCAGAAGACCGGCCAGCCTTTCCGGTGGAGAATGCCAGCGCGTGGCCACCTTGACCGTATTATCTATTTGAAAGATGGCGCCGTAGACAAAGACGAGTTATGCTGATATTTACATTGTCATTCAAAAATCTTATGGGAAACGGGACACGGACGGCTGAGCCATCCGTTGTATGATCCTTACGATCCGTATACTTTTTCCGAAGCCCACGGCATCTCCGGCCTTCGGGAGGAAGTCCTGACAAAGGGACAGACGGTCCCTGTACTGGTGACCCAGGCCACGGCCTACCCCAACGGCCGCCAGGTAAATGTACTGCTAAAAGGCATAGATCCGGCGCAAACCCTGCTTGAACTTTCCACCCGGTGGCTCGATTCTTTACGGGAGGGATCCTGGAAACGTTGCGCAGCATTACGGGGATGTACCAGGAAACAACGTATTTTGTCATTGGAGAAAAGCTGGCCGGATCTCCCCTTTGGACAGCAGACAAGACAAGTTACGGGGGGTGGAGCTATACGCCTCTTGATACTTTGATGAAAGACATTGAAAGCGTGGTGGAGGCCAAACAGGGAGGAATGATGGTCATTTCGTTCCTTTTATTGTGCATAGCCCTGCTGGCGATTCTGCTGGGGACTCTTTGGGGAGTGCCTCTGCTGTACTGGCTGCGCCATACGGGGATTCCCATGCCCGATATGAGCGATCAGGCTGGTCTGGCCATTGGGGAAAAGATCATTCCCGCTTACGGTATTTCTGTACAGCTGGGTCAAAGGGGTCATGGGTGATTCCATAGAAATGAGTTCAAATTTTGATACAGGCGACGTAAAGGTGGTTACCAGGGCCTATGCTCAACAGTCTGATCAGTATCCAAACGACCTGGCATTGATTCGGGTGGACACACTTCTGGAAGCCTTGAAAGCCGGATTCCCGGACATGAGCTGGGCACCGCGCATCCGCTTTGGGGCCCTTGCCGATTTTCCCGACAGCCTGGGAGAAACACGCGGACAGGGACCGGTGTCGGGATGGGCCGTAGACCTGTTGGGGGAAGGTTCGCGGGAACCGGAACGCTTTAACCTGCCGGCGGCTATTGCCAGGGGACGGATGCCCGAAAAGAGAGGGGAAGTGCTTTTAGCAGAAAACCTGGCAGCACGGTTTGATGTAGGACCGGGAGATTTCTTTACGCTGTTCGGGACAACCATGGAAGGCGCGGCGGGAGAGATTCTGGGATTTCTGCCGGTATTCCATTATGATGACCGCATGGCACAGGAGGTTGTGTCGCGCTTTGAAGCCGGGATAGGAGACAGCTTTTCGGGGCAGGACCTGGAATATGCACCTGTCATGCTAACCCTGGGCCACCAGGCGGGGATGGCTCAAATGCTGGTCTATGCCCAGGCCATAAGCGGAATGCTCATCTTTCTGTTTGTACTGGCCATGTCCATTGTATTATGGAACGCCGGCCTGCTGGGAGGGTTGAGACGGTATACGGAATTTGGAATAAGGATCGCGCTTGGAGAAGACAAAGGGCACATTTACAGATCGTTATTATGGGAGGCACTTGTTATCGGTGGTATAGGTTCTGTACTGGAATATCGGTTTCAATTTCTCTGCCCTGATGCCGAATGCCAGCATGCTAATGCCCGGGATTGTGCGACCGGCCATTACGCCAGCCATTTATTACATTGGTTTTATTCCCGGTGTCATTTCAATGCTTTTGGGCAATGCACTGGCCGGTCGGGGTATATATAAACGTCAGACATCCAGGTTGTACAACGAACTGGAAGTATAAAAAATAAATTATGAAAACATCTATATTGCTATTAATCCAGATCTTGAAACAGGATCTTTGAATCTTCCATGACCATTCACGGCAGAAGGACTTCCCGTACCATAACTTCAAAAAGCTGGAGCCGGGGAGAGAAGGATGCTTTGACCCAATACCTCTCCCCTGCCTCGGTGGCCGGTACAAAGATGCTGAAACTGGAAGACCAGTTGTGGATCTATACTTTCCTCGACAGGCGGTGGTACGGAATTCACCGTTTCTTCCATAACTTTTGACACAACCATCCCGGAACACATCTTCAGTAAAGCCAGCCTGAGGTAAAAGGACGGAATATTTCGCTATCCTGGTTGAAAGGCCGGTGGAGGATGTCTTTGGGGCTGCAGATAAGCATATCTTTGCAGGAAGAGATCTTCATGGCAAATTGTTTTTTGATTTTGAGATTAAGAGAAAATCTCTTAAATTTGTTAAAGTTCAAAAACCAAGACCATTCCAATGAGCATTCCTGACATCAGGCTTGTCTATATGAACCTTGTTGCGGCACTGTTGGTACTGATTGCCGGCATATTGTGTTTATTGAATCCAGAAAACCATGTAGTCTTACTGGCTTTGTTGTTCATTGTGGGCGGAGAAGCTGCTTTTGTAACCTGGGGCATGGACAGGGTGGAACACCGGGAATCAAGACCCCTTCAATTTCTCTTTTATATTGGCATAGCTGCCATGCTCCTGGCTCTTATCATATTATTCTTCAGACCATACCTGGAGCTATACACGATCCATATTACCGCGATGTTGCTGATAATTGTCTATATCCTGCAATTGATACTTGCCGTCAAGATCTACCGGATCATTAAAAACCGGAGCTCTATGTGGTTGATTATCATCTCTGCGGTCCTGCTGGCAGCAACCCTGCCTTTTTTGATTTATCCCCCATTTACACCCGACATACGTGCCACCTGGATGGCTGTTCTCAGTTTTTTGTGTGCAGCCACTATCCTTGGCTGTTTTACTCTGGCCCGCAGGGTGGTGTTGCATCCTGTGCACAAATAATCCCCCCTCTTTTAAACTTTGGAAGTAAACCTGAGTCAAACCGCAGGTCATTGTTTATCATTCAACATTAGTACACACGAACATGTCAAAACGTACACGATGGATTCTGGTAGCGCTTGTATTTTTATTGCTTGGCGGTCTTGTTCTCTTTCCCACAATAAGGAAGATTTTCAATAAAAACGAAACCATGGTTGTCCCGGGCAGGGAAGGTATGCGTCAGCGGGTTTTGAACGTGAATGCAGAAGTACTCACCACCCATCCCATGTCTGATTATACCGTGACCACAGGGGATATACTGCCGGCAGAAGAGGTAAATTTGACGTTTGAAACCTCGGGCAAGGTAGTGGATATCTATTTCCGGGAAGGGGCATATGTAACCAAGGGCACTGTTCTGGCAAAAATTAACGATGCCCCGCTTCAGGCGCAACTGAAAAAACTGGAAGCCCAGGTGAAATTGGCCCAGGACAGGGTATTCCGTCAGCAAACGCTGCTGGAGCGCGATGCCGTTAGTCAGGAGGCTTTTGAGTCGGTTCTGACAGATTTCAACAAACTGCAGGCAGACATAGAACTGGTAAAAGCGCAAATTGCTCAGACTGAACTGAAGGCGCCCTTTGACGGAATCATTGGTTTGCGGCAGCTGAGCGAAGGGGCGTTTGCCTCGCCCGGGACAAAGATTGCCACCCTGGCCAAAATCTCGGAATTGAAAATAGAATTTTTTGTTCCCGAAACATATGCTCTGGATATCACCAGGGGCACTCCCATTGAATTTACGCTTACAGACAACCAGGGGCTGGAAAAAACATTCAGGGCGAATGTATATGCAGTGGAATCAGGCATTAACAGGGAGACGCGCACCCTTACGGTGCGGGCCTTGTACAACAACACGGGCAACAGGCTGGTCCCGGGGCGCTATGTATCGGTCAGGATATTGAAGGAAGAAATCCCCGACGCTGTTTCTGTTCCCGCCGAGGCCATCATCCCCGAAATGGGAGAAAACCTGGTGTATGTATACAGGAGCGGCAAAGCACATCCTGTCACCATAGTTGCCGGGTTGCGTACAGAAAGCAGGGTTCAGGCCCTGACCGGAGTCAAGGCCGGCGATACCCTGATCACATCTGGGGTCATGCAGCTGCGTGGCGGCCTTGATGTGATCATTGACCAGCTCACGGGAGGAGAGGGGAGCTTATGAACATTTCAGAACTCAGCATAAAGAGGCCAGTTCTGGCAACGGTTTTGGTTCTGATAATCACCCTGTTCGGGTTGATAGGCTATACTTTCCTTGGTACCAGGGAATACCCAAGCGTAGACCAGCCCATCATCACCGTCAACACCAGTTATCCCGGGGCCAACGCCGATGTGATCATGAACCAGATCACAGAGCCCCTGGAGCAAAACATAAACGGCATACCGGGGATCCGTTCCCTGAGCAGCGTGAGTAGCCAGGGGAGTTCCCGCATAACGGTTGAATTTGAATTGAGCGTAGACCTGGAAACAGCGGCCAATGATGTCCGTGACAAGGTTTCCCGGGCACAGCGCTTCCTGCCCAGGGACTGCGACCCGCCCACAGTTTCCAAAGCAGACGCAGATGCCACGCCCATCATGCAGATAAGCGTTCGCAGCGACAACCGCTCCCTGATGGAAGTCAGTGAAATTGCAGATCTCACGGTCAAGGAGCAATTGCAAACCATTCAGGATGTAAGCGGGGTAAGTATCTGGGGAGAAAAGCGCTATTCCATGCGTCTGTGGCTGGATCCCGCCCGGATGGCCGGGTACGGGGTAACTCCCCTGGATGTGAAGAACGCCGTGGACCGGGAAAACGTGGAGCTGCCTGCCGGAAAGATTGAAGGGGATAAGATGGAACTATCCATCCGTACCCTTGGGCTGATGACCACACCTTACGAATTCAACAACTTGATCATAAAACAGGACAGGGGCCGCATTGTCCGCTTTCAGGACGTGGGACGGGCCGAGCTGGGGCCCGAGGACACCCGGAGTGCTTTTCGCAAGGATGGTGTCCCGATGGTTGTTGTAGTCATCATTCCGCAGCCGGGAGCCAACCACATCATGATTGCCGATCAGGCCATCCAGCGGGTGGAGCAGATGAAAAAAGACCTTCCCCGGGATGTGTCGGTAGATGTCCTTTACGACAACACACAATATATCCGTGCCTCGATCAGGGAAGTACGCGACACCATATTCATAGCGTTTATCCTGGTGGTTCTGGTCATTTTCATTTTCCTGCGCGACTGGCGCGTCACCCTGGTGCCCGTAGTGGTCATACCCGTTTCACTGGTAGGGGCTTTCTTTGTAATGTACCTGGCCGGATTCTCTATAAATGTGCTCTCCATGCTGGCCGTAGTGCTGTCTGTGGGACTGGTGGTGGACGATGCCATTGTGGTCACGGAAAACATATACATTCGCGTGGAACGGGGCATGTCCCCCCTGGAAGCAGGCATAGAAGGGTCCAAAGAGATTTTCTTTGCCGTGGTTTCCACCACCATTACCCTGGTTGCTGTGTTTCTCCCTATAGTCTTTATGGAAGGCATGACCGGCCGTTTGTTTCGTGAATTCAGCATTGTGATTGCAGGATCTGTTACGATATCTTCTTTTGTCGCACTGACTTTTACTCCCATGCTGGCGACAAAGATCCTCAGAAAGAAAGAACGGAAAGGATGGTTTTACAGGAAGACAGAGCCCTTTTTCAACGGTCTGACAAATGGATATACCCGGTGGCTTACCGCTTTTATGAAAGTAAAATGGGTGTCCATACCCCTGGTTGTTCTTCTTTTCGGGGCCATAATCTTCTACTGGACGGCCATACCTTCAGAACTCTCTCCCATGGAAGACCGGTCTCAGTTTTCTGTGCGGGTGACCGGACAGGAAGGCAGCACGTTTGAATATGTACGGGATATAACAGACCAGATAGCCAGCCAGGCAGATTCCATTGCATACGAAAGGAAAGCCCTTACATCGCGTTCATTCACAGGCAGCGGCTTTGTAACCGTTATGCTTCCCGATATTGACCAGAGGGAACGCAGCCAGATGGAGATTGCCGAGGCGGTTACGCAACGCGTAATACGGGAAAACCGTGCCCGCGTTGTAGTGCAGCAAGCCTCTACATTCGGGGGCCGTCGCGGAGGGATGCCCGTGCAATACGTACTGCAGGCTCCGACGATCGAAAAACTGCAGGAAGTGCTTCCCCGGTTCATGGAAGAGGTAAATAACAGCCCCATATTGAGAATGGCAGATGTAAACCTTAAATTCACCAAACCGGAACTGCGCATAAACATTGACCGGGACAAGGCCAATTCCATGGGGGTAAGCACCCGCAACATAGCCCAGACTTTGCAGTATGCCCTGAGCGGTCAGCGCATGGGTTATTTCTACATGAACGGGAAACAATACCAGATCCTGGCAGAGATCAACCGCCAGCAGCGCAACATGCCGTCTGATTTGAAATCCATTTTCGTACGGAGCGACCGCGGGCAAATGATACAGATGGACAATCTGGTCACTTTAAAAGAAGATGTTGCCCCTCCTCAGCTCTATAGGTACAACCGCTTTGTGTCGGCCACCATTTCCTCTGGATTGAACCAGGGGTATACCATAGGGGACGGGCTGGACGAAATGGACCGTATTGCCGCACAGGTGCTGGACGACACTTTCCGTACGGCACTTTCCGGAGAATCCAAGGAATTCCAGGAAAGCGCCTCGAGCCTGATCTTTGCCATGGGCCTGGCCCTGGTGTTGATTTTCCTGGTTCTTGCGGCACAGTTTGAAAGCTTCAAGGACCCGCTCATAGTCATGTTTACCGTACCCCTTGCCCTGGCCGGAGGATTGGCCCTGATGCACTGGACAGGACAGACCATGAACATCTTCAGTCAGATAGGCCTGATCATGCTCATAGGGCTGGTGGCAAAGAACGGGATCCTGATCGTGGAATTCGCCAACCAGAAACAAGGCGCAGGCATCATGAAAACGGAATCCATCATTGCTGCCGCTTCACAACGCCTGCGTCCTGTACTGATGACAAGTATCACTACCGTGCTGGGGTTGCTCCCGCTTGCCTTTGCTTCAGGAGAAGGGGCAAACGGCCGGATCGCCATGGGCACTGCAGTTATCGGCGGACTGACCTTCTCCACGCTGATGACTTTGTTCATAGTCCCGGCCATGTACGGGTATATTGCCACCGATAGAAGTAAAAAAAACAGTAAACAAAAAAGGTCATGATTGTTAGGTTCATGATTGTCCTGGCCGTGGCGGTTCCCGGAACCGTCATCGCGGCCACGGACAGCAGGTCTTTGGAACAGGAGCGGCCGGGTTATCATATTACCCTCAAAGAGTGTATAGAGGCCGGTCTTCAGAACAATTTTTCGGTACGCATCATGCGCAATGTGGAACAACAGGCTGCCAACAATGCAACCCGGGGGAATGCCGGGCAGCTTCCCACCCTTGACCTGAGCGCGTCTTACCAAGGCACCTATTACAACAACAGGTACCACTATCCGGACGGAGCACAGGACCCGGCCTCGTCCCTGAACAACAACATCCAGGCGGGTGTGGATTTTAACTGGACCTTGTTTGACGGTTTTGCCATCCGGGCCAATTACCAGAAGCTTCAGGAACTCAAGATCAAGGGAGAACTGGATATGCGCCTGATGCTG
>MWDM01000046.1 GCA_002070565.1 Bacteroidetes bacterium ADurb.Bin139 | reverse complement strand
AATATTAACCTATATTAAGAAATGTTATAACGAGATGTTTTTTGTAGCCGGCTTAAACTTTCTGCAGTAACTCCTATCTGCAGATCTCTATACATAGGGCCCGGGATTCGCCTGATCAAAAAGCTGTTGGTACTCTTTGTTCTTAAAATGCAAGTGCTGGATGGAATCCAGGCGGAACGGGTAGTACTTGATTTTATAGATACGGGCAGCGACCATGCCTGCAATTATTCCTCCGGCAATGCCAATTAGAAAAGCGCTCCCGCTACCCTCAACAAATAAAGAGGCAATATATTGCACAATAAATAAGCCCAAAACGATAGCAGCGATCCTGACATAAATGCGTTTTGTCTTATGCTTTTTATATGTTTCTTCACATGATCTGCAAAGAGGTACCTGAAAAGTGGTAGTTACCGTGCCCATACCGATAGATTCCTCGGTTATGTTCTTCATTACGTAATTGTCGCTCATACACGAGCAACATTTACCAGGTAAATTATAACTCATATTCAGCAGTTTAAAATTTATTAAGCATGGAACCTTCCTCCCCTAAAAACAAATAATTGATAGCTCCTCCATCATGGCGTTTGTGTAGGTAGCAGGGGTGATCGGGCCGGTCTCAAAGTTACCGACTTTTGTGTAACTTTTTATTACAAACGGATGTCCTATAGAGAACAATAAGTTGGGACTATCAGTAATCTGAAAGTGTAAGTGAGGGGCGGTAGAGTTTCCCGAATTGCCCAAAAGGCCGATGGGATCTCCTTCTTTCAGGACATCACCCTGGGATACCAGGAATTCGTTAGGCACACAATGAGCATATAAGGCATAACGGTCATTCCCGATATCCAGTACTACATAGTTACCGCCATATTCGTCCATAGTGGCAAATACCAGGTCTTGCGCGTCTCCCCTGTTTTCTGGCCGGCCATCGACCACTTTGAGGACTGTCCCGTCAGCGATTGCATACAGGGTGTCCCTGTAATTGAAATAGGACTCGTTCACCTTGGGATCCCCCTCGTAATAATCGGTCATCTGATCATTCAGCTGCAGGTTGTCAAAAGCGAATCGTTCTCCCCTCCATAGATTTCCGTCAACAAAAAAGATCGTGTAAAAATGATAAGCATTTGTGGACTGGTTAATGAAGATCCAGTTATCTCCTTTTACCGGCGAAGAGATGGACAATGGAGACTTGCCGGTAAGCGGTGTAAATATTCCGCCTTCTACCGTCACATCTCTGTTCAGAACAGTATCTTTTAGTATAAACCTGTGAGAGATCCTGGCTGGTATATTATTGCTTAATTCTATGGGCAGCTGGATAGAGAGGTAATAATGGGATATTTCATCGGAGGTAAATACGGGAATGAACGGAATGGGATTTTTATGCACATGTGGTAAGTCCTCCTTTTCAATCGTTTGCAGCATTCTATTTGTCTTGTGATCAAAAATCTGTATCTGCTGAAGCTTGAGCCCCTCCTTCTCCCACTCCCAGGTTTTCAGCGTGTAGGGAATCCTGTGATAAACCTCGGTTTTAAATGGTATGTCATTAATGACAACCTCGATCTTCCTGTTTCCAAACGGGCACAACACTCTTTCGCATGAAAACAGAATCAACACCGAAAAAACGAAAATCAGAGACTTTTTCATGGGTTTTTTGTTGTAAATGTATGTAATTTATTGGCCCGCTGTTAACTCCCGGGTTTTATATTACGAAATTCTTTTCCAGCCGGAATCCATGTTATAAGACCCATTCTTGTCACGGGAGATTCTGGCATCCCAGACATAACTTTTGGGCCAGTCCCTGAAGAGTTTGACCAACATGAATATCAATCTGAGTATCAGTCGTCTCTAAGGAAGATGTTGTTTTTCAACGTCAGTATGTCGGGAAAAGGAGAAAGGAAGTGTTAAATTTGTTGCCAAAAATAACAACTATGCAAACTGCCCGATATATCCTGTTTGACTTTGACGGTACCCTGGCCGATACCTTGGATCTGGCCTTTACCCTGTACAACCGCATAGCCGGAGAATACGGCTGTGAACCCCTGAAACCGGAAGATAAACAGATCATTGCTGGTGGAAGGCCGCAGGATTTGCTCAGAGAATACAACATGCCTATGAAAAAGCTCGGCCTGATCACACTACGCATTCGGAAAGACATCCACGACCAGGTGCCTCACATGAAACCCTTTGAGGGCATAAAAGAGGCCGTTACGGCCCTTAAAGAAAGGGGCTACCGGCTGGGAATCATAACTTCCAATGCACGATCCAACGTAGGCCTGTTCCTGGAAAACAACGGCATGGACCGCCTTTTTGACTTTGTGTACAGCGGAAAAAGTATTTTCGGCAAAGACAAGGTTTTCAGGCGGATGTTCCACAAAAAGAACATTTCCCCGTCAGATGCCATCTATATAGGGGATGAAACCCGTGACATTGAAGCCTGCAAAAAAGTGGGCATACCCATTGTGTCTGTTACCTGGGGCATGAACAACCGGGAGATCCTATCTACCCTGCAGCCGGACCAGATGGCCCATTCCACGCAAGAGATCATCTGGTGTATTGATAATATACTGGTTCATAGATAAAGACTTTGTCAATCAACAAAGCATAGAAGAGGCTATCCGTCAATTCCCCGGTCCATACTGATTGTAAATGACATAATGATCTATTCGGTATCGAACATTGTTCTTGTCACCATTCTTGAGGCATGGATGTTAAATGAAGCGGGCAGATCTGCGTTTCCCAAAACATGGTATACTCATAACCTCGATCACTGTTTCAGAATTTGATCCAATTCATCTACTATAAGTGTTGCTTTCCCTAGTGTGGCTTCCCAGAAATTCAGGCTTGAATCATCGTCGTCAGGACCGGCATAGCTCATTTTCAGGAGCATATTATTCACCAGTTCCCATTCGTCGTCTTGTATAGCCCTAGGCTCTTCTGTCAAAATAACAGTTAATATCCTGAATTCATTCTGGGTATTGGGATAGGCCGGATTCCTTGCCCCAAATCTTGAAATAATGTCTCCGATACTCCAGGTTTCGACAGCCTCGGCAGCAAAGTATCCATCAGCGAGTGGATAACTGGCATTGGGAATCACAGACAAACCAGAATAAAAAGTCACATCGGGAACATCTTCTGCGGGGATAAGTCCCATCAGGTAAAGCTCCAGAGGAGCATAAATTTTGTCTTCAATACCCATGGTTGCTCCCTGTGCTTCCCAAAGCTCACAGCCATTGATGTTTGGAGCGTGATACCACATGGGATTTCCTGCAATATTGGCTCTGACGGTTGTTCTGTCAAAACCTCCCAGCATTCCGTTTACATCGCTAAATCCCCAATGGGCATGAATTTCATATTCCACATTTGATATCAGTTGGTAAGTTGAGCGCATGTAGTTTGCCCACCTGTGACACAATTCGTGTTTCATGATTTCGGGATTAAATTCCTGAAATCCACCAAATCTTATTACCCCATAAAGATGCTCCCCATTAGGATTATAGTTGTAAATAGCGCCTTCATTGTACAGACCTCTACCCAATCCTTCTACGTCGTTCATCATAGCGCTGTAGCCACCCCCCAATGCATAAGAATTATCTTTGTACACAAAAAACACAAAATCTATTTCATCTCGAAATTTGGAGTAGATGTGTGCCAATAAATCATTCATTGAACGATCTTTATAGTGTGTGGCAATCACTCTTCCGGC
The DNA here is from genome assembly GCA_002070565.1 of Bacteroidetes bacterium ADurb.Bin139. Taxonomy (GTDB): domain Bacteria; phylum Bacteroidota; class Bacteroidia; order Bacteroidales; family UBA932; genus DMER64. The sequence goes on along the minus strand of MWDM01000046.1, from coordinate 9,834 downwards.
CGAATGCATAAAAAACCCATCGCCCAGGTCGGTGGGCGGAGCGACCTCTTCCTCCGCTGTTTTGAATGACCTTTGCTCACCATAGGCTGTTCCTATTGAATTGGTGGCATAGGTCCTCACATAATAGGTTGTATTGGCAGTAAGATTAGTCAGATCGGCTGCAAAGGTGCCCGTGTCTGTGCCATTTGTGGTTTTTGAACCTGAAACAGTCGGATTTTCCGAAATACTCCAGCAGACACCACGTGCAGTTACTTCTGCACCGCCATCTGCTGTCACATTCCCCGAACAGGACGCTGTTGTGGTAGTGATGTTAGTAATTTCTCCTGTGGAAACCACAGGAATCATAGGGGCTTCTTGTGGTATACAGGAAAATAATACAAAAGCAATGAGCGGAAGAGTGATCGTCTGTTTCATGATTAAACGGGTGCTTTATAGAAGAGAATTATTGGCAATTATACGGTTTATTTTAATAAAAACCAAAAATAGACGTATTTTTATTTTATGAAACGTTATTTTGTCTTACTTATGATTATGACTGCGGGTATGCAGCTTTTTGCCCAGGAGGGTATGGTAAAACCGCCCAGAGTGGATGAACGGGTAGAATTGCTCAGCATTGTGTTCCGGCTGGCCGGCGCATACGAATATAACGACACTATCTATAATGCCTATACAGACCAAATCAAAACCCACTACGAGCCTTTCAAAGACCATCCGGTCATTGAATTTGCCCGCCAGGTTCGTGAATACAACGGAATAGCTTACGATGCGGCCATGTTCATGGCCATATCCCTTGACAATAACCTGGACCCGCTGGTACCTTTTACCGGCAACATTCCGGAAGCCCGATGGGGACAGGAAAAAGCAATGGAATTCGTACGTTTGCTAAAAGATTTCTACCGGGAGACCAATAGTGCCGAATTCTTTAGGGCCAATGAACAGACCTACCAACTGGCATCACAACGCTTTGCCCCTGTATTTGAAAAAATGGATGCCGCCTGGTACCCGGCATTTTACGGGCAGGCTCCCGAAGAACAGTTCGTCATCATCAACGCCCTGGGAAACGGCGGCAACAATTACGGCCCTCAGATCCGGCTGCAGAACGGGCAGCGAAAGGTCTATGCCGTCATGGGAATCTGGAAAACAGATCAGGCAGGTGATCCCATCTATACTGCTGAAGAGTATTTTCCAACGCTGGTCCACGAGTTCAACCACTCCTTCATCAACCACCTAATAGACAATAACCGGGAACTTTTTACCACCAGCGGGGAGAAAATATTTGAGATCGTGGGAACTGTAATGCAAAAACAAGCCTACGGCGCATGGCATATGGTGTTCAAGGAGTCCCTGGTACGAGCCGCAGTCATCAAATATATGAAAGATCATGATTTTTCGCCTACAGATATTGCCAACGAAACCATGGACCAGCTGGCACGCGGATTTTACTGGATAGAGGACCTTGCAGAAGAACTGGACCGCTATGCACAACAGAGAGCCACCTGCCCCACTTTGGAAAGCTACATGCCGCAAATGGCCAAAGCCTTTGAACAATATGCCCAAAACATTGAACAATATAAAGCATCGTTCGATGCCAAAAGGCCAAAGATCGTTTCCATTGCCGAGTTTTCCAACAATGACCAAAACGTGGATCCTGCCACCAAAACCATAACAGTGCTTTTTGACCGGGAAATGCAGGGAAAAGGATATTCCATGACTTATGGCGGAAAAGGCCCGGAACATTTTCCCGGGGTCAGCAACATACGTTATGCAGAGGACAACCGCTCGGTAATCCTGGATGTAGAGCTGGAACCGCGAAAGGAATATGAAATGGTCTTCCTGGGCCTGTCCTTCAAAAGCACCGGCGGCTTCCCCCTGGAGAATTACATGCTCAACTTTGCGACATCTGAAAGCAATGTGGTAAATTTGTTGCCAAAAATAACAACTATGCAAACTGCCCGATATATCCTGTTTGACTTTGACGGTACCCTGGCCGATACCTTGGATCTGGCCTTTACCCTGTACAACCGCATAGCCGGAGAATACGGCTGTGAACCCCTGAAACCGGAAGATAAACAGATCATTGCTGGTGGAAGGCCGCAGGATTTGCTCAGAGAATACAACATGCCTATGAAAAAGCTCGGCCTGATCACACTACGCATTCGGAAAGACATCCACGACCAGGTGCCTCACATGAAACCCTTTGAGGGCATAAAAGAGGCCGTTACGGCCCTTAAAGAAAGGGGCTACCGGCTGGGAATCATAACTTCCAATGCACGATCCAACGTAGGCCTGTTCCTGGAAAACAACGGCATGGACCGCCTTTTTGACTTTGTGTACAGCGGAAAAAGTATTTTCGGCAAAGACAAGGTTTTCAGGCGGATGTTCCACAAAAAGAACATTTCCCCGTCAGATGCCATCTATATAGGGGATGAAACCCGTGACATTGAAGCCTGCAAAAAAGTGGGCATACCCATTGTGTCTGTTACCTGGGGCATGAACAACCGGGAGATCCTATCTACCCTGCAGCCGGACCAGATGGCCCATTCCACGCAAGAGATCATCTGGTGTATTGATAATATACTGGTTCATAGATAAAGACTTTGTCAATCAACAAAGCATAGAAGAGGCTATCCGTCAATTCCCCGGTCCATACTGGTACAACTCTTTGTACCGGGTAAGGGCATCTTCCAGGATTTCAATGGCATGTAACCTGTCTGCAAACTCCTCTACCAGAACTGTCTTTTGTTCCAGGCGTTTGTATTCCTCAAAGAATTGTCTGAGTTCAGAATCAAAAATGGGTGGCATGCCTTTAATCTCTTCTATATGGCTTACACTTTTGTCGTGACATGCCACAGAAATAAGTTTGTCATCGGGCTTGCCCTGGTCAATCATCTGCATTACGCCAATAATCTTGACCCGGACTATGCACAGGGGCTGGATGGCGATCTGTGACAGCACCAGTACGTCCAGCGGGTCATCATCTTTGGCGTAGGTACGGGGAATGAATCCGTAATTGGCCGGATAATATACCGCCGAATACAATACCCTGTCCAGCCGCAGCAGGCCGGTTTCCTTGTCCAGTTCGTACTTGGCGCGGCTTCCGTTGCTTATCTCTATGATCGCATTGACCTCGAATCCTTCAAGATCTGGTTCAACACTGTGCCATGGATTGTGTACCATCATGATATAAGGGTTTGTGGTAAAAGTTATTAGTTTTCGAGCTAGGGTAGTTCAACTGACGAAAAACCCCATCCCGTCGAGCATTTGAATCAGTTTCAAAGAGTACCCTTCATCGGCAAGCGGCCAGCGTACATTGTTGCGGTAAAGTAATAACGTAGTGTAGCTGTTGTCGTCCGGAATGGGTACTTTTTCTGTGTCCGAGACATAATGGAGCAACCCTCCCAGGTATTCGTTCTTTGATGGATCCTGCATCATTTCGTTAAAGTGCTGGTTGAAACGCTCATCCGAAACAAGTTCAATATCAAAGCCATACTCTTTCATAGCATACATCAGGTTGGCCATGTTCAGCCTGTAATTGTTATAGGCATGCAGCACCACAACCTCTGAAGGCGTTTTGGAAAGCACATGCACAGCGCGGGCAACGCAGTCTATGGGCGATACTTCGGCCGGGGCAATAAGCCCGTTTAGCGGAAACATACCCAGTACCTGATAGCTTCGCAGGGTATTGATGAAGGCATTGCTCCGGAAATTGATCTGGAATTCCCCGTCTGAATTACGTCCCATCAGGTTCCCCACCCGCATGACCTTCCCATCCATACCTTCGGCAATAGCCTGCAAAACAACTCTTTCCGATAGAAATTTACTCAGCACGTACTGGTTGTCAATTTCCTGTCCAATGTACAACGCCCCCTCGTCAAGGACCTTATTTCCCAGCGTGTCCCTGGTGCGCATTCCGCTAATACTTACAGTAGAAATTTGGATGAGCCGGGCATTGTCGCTGCGGCAAAAATCCACCAGGTTGGACACCCCTTCCACATTGATTTTTTCCAGTTCGTCCCCGGCGGCGTAATGTTTTACCACGGCGGCACAGTTGTAAACGGTGCCAATGCCAAGTCCTTTGAGGGATTCCAGCGTGCCGGTGTTGGTAATGTCCCCGTCCACGGGAATGATGCGTTTTCCAAAGAGTTCATCACAGGTATCGGAAAAGTAATACATCAGTTGCGACTTCAAGCGTCTTTCGGGTGTCAGCACCCCCTTGGAACGAACCATACAGTATATGACATTATCCTCATGCTCTATAAGCTCTTTAAGCAGATGCATTCCCAGATAACCGGTAGCCCCGGTCAGGAGCACGTCGCCCACTTCCATCGGTTTGTAGCCGTCCCAGAGCTGCGGACGTGCTTTGGCAAGTAATTGATTTATAGCCGTGTAATCATAATCGGCAATCCCTTTTTTCCCCGAATGTTTCTTCTCTATGGCTTTTGACTTTGCCGATTCGCTTAAGAACATGGCAATGGCCTTCGGGGTCTTGTGTTCAAACAGATCCCCGTACTTAATGTCGTGGCCTAGGTTGATGATGCGGATAATGGCCTTGATGGCCGACATGGAAGTTCCACCAATGCGAAAGAAATCGTCCAGGATCCCCACTTTTTCCAATTGAAGGATGTCTGCAAAGATTGTACACAGATTTTCCTCCAGTTTATTGCCCGGAGCCACGTACGGGTGTTCCCGGACCATTTCCGGCAGGGGCAGCAGTTTGCGGTTCACCTTGCCGTTGGGTGTCAGGGGGAAAGTCTTCATTTCCACAAAAGCAGAGGGAACCATATATTCGGTAAGAGAGGAGCGCAGGTAAGATTCCAGGGCCACCGGATCCACCTTCCCGAACGGTTCCACAATATAATAACCCACCAGTTGCTGTGCCCCGCCGAATTCTTTGACATCGGCAACTGCCGAGGCAATGCCCTGGTAACCGGACATCATGGTTTCTATCTCGCCCAGTTCAATGCGGAATCCACGCAATTTGATCTGGCTGTCGATACGGCCCATATACTCCAGTTCACCTTTTGCGTTCCATCGCACCAGATCGCCTGTGCGGTAAAGGATTGCATCGTCTTTTGTGTGGGCATAGGGATTGGGAATGAACCGCTCCCCTGTCAGATCTTCCCGCTTCCAGTATCCCAAAGCCGTCTGACGGCCTGCCAGGCACAATTCGCCGGGAATGCCAGGAGGCAACAGTTGCTGCCGGGAATCCAGTACATAAGACCAGGTATTGGGAACGGGTTTCCCAATGGGAATATTTTCCGTGTCCCTGGCCTGATCTACCTTGTGGTAACTGGAGCAGACAGTAAATTCAGTAGGTCCGTATCCGTTGATTATTTGTACGTTACGTTTTTTCACCGGAACCATTTTTTCGCCACCCATGACTATGTACCTCAGCGGCAGTTCAAACTGGTTGACCAATTCCAGTCCAAACTGTGTACTGAACGATCCTCCGGTAATGTGGTTGTCTACGGTGTACCGGTACAATTCCACCATGTTCTGGCGCATGTCTTCGGAAAGGATGTGTACCAAAGCGCCTCCTGCCAGCGGCCCGAAAAGATCGTCTACTGAAGCGTCAAAGCTGAAACTGGGGTGACAGATATTGGCATCCTTTGGGGTGATCTCCAGATCGTGTACCTGCCAGTGAACCTTGGCAGCCAGCGAAAGGTGGCGGATCATCACGCCTTTAGGCTTTCCGGTTGAACCGGAAGTATAGATCATGTAAGCAATATCTTCCGGTACAGGCGGTTGCACGTTCAGCGTGCGATCCTTTTCAAAGTCAAATTCGTCGACAAAAAGGACCCGGTCTGCATGAAAATCCCCTTCCTTTTTCTTGGATTCGTAAATTTTTCTTTCAGTGATCAGCACTTTGGACTCGCTGTTTTCCAACATATACAGCAGGCGGTCGTTGGGGTATTCACTGTCCATGGGCACATAGGCCCCTCCGGCTTTTTGAACGGCCACGATACTTACCGGGAATTCCTTGCGCCGGGACATCATCACGGCTACGAACGAGTCCTTTGTGACGCCCTGAGCTGCCAGTTCAGCCGCCAGGCGGTCCGAATACAGATCCAGGGTTTCGTAGGTGAGGTATCCGCTCTTATCGGCCACAGCTTTATTTTGGGGATATTTGCGGGCATTTTCCCTGAACAGGTCAATGAAGGTTTTTGAAGTATCGTATAAGAGCCGTGTACCGTTAGAATAATTCATCACCTGTTGCCTTACAGCCGGTTCCATAAGCGTGAGTTCTGTAGTCAGGGTGTCGCTCTTGAGGGCTGCATCTGAGGCTATGTTCTTATAAAGTTCCACAAAACGCACTACGTCTTCACGGGTGTATTTGGTGTTGTCGTATTGAATGGAAATCAAGTAGCTGTTTTCATGCGGTTCCACTACCACGCCAAAGGGAAATCTTGCAGCTTCCAGATCCAGGTAAATAATATTCAGAGGTTTGTTGAACACACTTATTTCAATGCCCAGTCCCCCTTCGTAAACGTAATTGATTTGGGGTACGATCCCGTATTTATCCACCATTCTGGTAAAGGGAAAGATCTCGTGCTCCATGGTACTGAACAACTGTTCCTGGACATCTTTGGAAAATTCTATGAACGGCCGGGCCTTCATGTCTGTTTTCACAGGCAGCGTTTTGACAAACATGCCCATGGTGCGGGCAAGCTGCGTATCGGCCCTGCCACCCGAAGAAACGGTGAGCACAACCTGTTCCTCTCGTGTATAACGCTGTATGGTCTGGGTAAGGGCCGAAAGGAAAAATGTATTGGCCGTCAGGCCGTAATTCCGGCAGAACGCATCTATGGCCTCTCCGGAAATGGTTTGGCTGTAATCTCCTGCTTCCTTTCCTTCAGCTACTTTGGGAGAAGGAGGGATCACAGACATGCTGCACTCTCCTCCGGTCAGGGTGTCAAAATATTCCTGCGCCTTTTGGTAGGCCGGGGATTTCAGGGCTTCCTGTTCAAAAAGGGATACGTCAAAGGCCGAAACTGCCTCGGGACTCAAATCTTTTCCTTCCAGTGCATGCTTAAGATCCTGCAGGAAAATGCCCATGGAAGTACCGTCAAAGGCTATATGGTGGAAATCCATCAGCAGGTAGACAGCGGATTGAGTAGTGTATATTTCAAAGCGATACAGGTTATCGTTGAACAGGTCAAATGGTTGCACAAATTCCGTCATAACGGACTTCATCTTGCCCTCGTCTTCATTTTTGACCAGTATTTCCACAGCCTGCCCGTCACGCCGCTGTTGCATAACCTCTTCCCCAAGAAGCACCAGCCGGGTTTTCAAAAACGGGTGGATTTCCAAGATCGCAAGCAGGGCTTCCCTGAGCCTGGCAGGATCCGGGGAGTCTGGATCCCCGGAACGGATGGCCATGGGAATGTTGTATTGCAGGGCATCACGGGCTTTTTCCCAGTCGTAGTAGATGCCTTTCTGTGTCTCGGTCAAGGGGTAAAACTCCTGTGCCGGATATGTTTTTATGCCCGGGATTTCCGGTTCCTGCTCTTCCTGGGTCAGGAGTCTGGCCAGCAGACGGATGGTTTTGAGTCTGAGAATATCTTTGGTAGGCAGGTTTCTGTCCAGTTCCTGTTTAACCTTAACCGAAAAGCGGATGGCCAGCAGCGAAGTCAGGCCAATGGACAACAGGTTGGTGGTCACCCCAAAGGAATCTGTCTGTAAAATATCCGACACGGTGGCAAAGAGGTCTTTTTCCATGATTGTCTGCGGAGGTACGATCTCTTTAATGGTCAGGTGCGGTATGGGTAGTTTTTTTCGGTCCACCTTTCCGTTGGGGGTCATGGGGAAGGCTTTCAGCTTAACTAAAGCCGAGGGAACCATATATTCGGTCAGGCTGGTACGCAGGTGTTCGCCCAGAGCTTCCTGGTCTATGGCAACATCTCCTTCTGTCTGGTAATAGGCGCACAATTGCTGCGCACCTCCGAATTCCATGACCTGGGCAACGGCCGAAACAATTCCCGGAAATTTGGATAGGACGGTTTCTATCTCGCCCAGTTCAATGCGGAATCCCCGCAATTTAACCTGTGTGTCAATGCGTCCCAGGTATTCTATAAGGCCGTCGCTGCGCCAGCGAACCAGGTCGCCTGTGCGGTAGAGTTTGTCGTTAATTGGCCCGCTGCTGTATGGATTGGGCAGGAACCTTTCTGCCGTCAGTTCTTCCCGCCGCCAATAGCCCATGGCAATCTGCGGTCCGGCCAGACATAATTCCCCGGCTACTCCTGCCGGGAGCAATTGCTGTTTATCATCCAAAATATACGACCAGGAATTGGGGACAGGCCGTCCAATGGGAATATTATTTGTATCTTTTTCCTGGTCAACTATGTGGTAATCTGAGCAAACTGTAAATTCTGTAGGTCCGTACCCATTTACAATCTTCAGGTTCCTTTTCTTTACGGGGAACATTTTTTCCCCGCCAACCAGCATGTATTTCAAGGGAAGTTCAAACTGGTTGATCATCTCCAGCCCGAATTGCGTGCTGATGGTGCTCCCGGTTATATGGCTGGCCAGGATGTAATCGTAGAGCATCATCATGTCCTGGCGCATATCGGCGGGTATCACATGTACACAGGCACCTGCGGTGAGTGGTGGGAAGAGATCGTGCACCGAGGCGTCAAAGCTGAAGCTGGCATGACAGAGGTTGTTATCCCCTGGAATAATTTCCATATCGTGCGCATGGCCGATGCACATGGCTGCCAGCCCCCTGTGGCTGATCATCACCCCTTTTGGCTTCCCGGTAGAACCCGAGGTATAAATCATGTAAGCCAGGTTCCCGGGCAGGGGCAGGCTGGTGATTTTTTCTGCCGGTTCGTCCAGTTTGATGTCTTCCAGGAAAAGGACGTTATGGTGATGAAAATCTCCTTCTTCCTGCTTTTTGGCGTACATTTCCATTTCTGTGACAAGCACAGCGGAGTTGCTGTCTTCCAACATGTAAAGTAACCGGTCAATAGGATATTCGCTGTCCATGGGAACGTAAGAGGCTCTGGCTTTTTGTATACCCAGCACAGCCACCACAAATTCTTTACGCCTGGAAAGTACGACAGATACAAAGTTATTTGGTTTTACTCCCAGGGATATCAGTTTTCGGGCCATTGCATCTGACTGGCGGTCCAGTTGCGAGTAAGTCAATGAGCCATTAATGTCTTTTACAGCGGGATTTTCAGGGTATCTGGCAACCATATCCCTGAACAGGTCGATAAACGTTTTTGAAGTATCATAAGCCAAAGATTTGCCCCGGGCAAAGTCAAGCACTTTGTGCTTTTCTGCAGGATTGGTGATGGTTATTTGCGAACAGGCAGTCTGCACAGGATCTGCAGCCATGATCTCTTCCAGGGTGTTTTTCAGGGAAGAGGCAAAGACTTCCATGTAATCCCTGTCGTAAAGAGAGTTGTTGTATTCGCAGCGAATCTCAAAATTATCGGGGAACTGGTATATATAGATACTCAGTTTGTCGTGTGTGGATCCTTCATGTATGTATTCCATACGGACATGGCCCTGTGGCATTTCAAAATATTCCAGAATTCCTTTCTGGAAGGTATAGGTCAAATCCATGGAAATCCCGTAATTGGTCACCATCAGGGAAAATGGATACGTCTGGTGTGTCCAGAGTTCTTTCATATCTGACCGTATTCCCTGCAGGAAATCCCCCAGATTCTGCCGTGGGGCAGGAACCACCACTACGGGTAATGTTTTTACGAACATCCCCACGCTATCGCGCACCCGCTCATCAATCCGGCCATTGTGCACCGTACAGAAACATAACTTATCTTCCCGGGTATAATGGTTCAAACAGATTCCCAGGGCTCCGGCAAACAA
>MWDM01000045.1 GCA_002070565.1 Bacteroidetes bacterium ADurb.Bin139 | reverse complement strand
TGCAGATCTGACCATGCTTATGATGTTGATCCTCATACTGGTATATATTGTAATGGCCGCCCAGTTCGAATCATTTACCAGTCCGTTCATAATCATGTTCTCCGTTCCCTTTGCACTGACCGGAGTACTGGCCGGGCTGGCCGTATCCGGGACCGCTTTAGGAATCATGAGCATGGTGGGCCTGATGATGTTGTTCGGGATCGTTGTGAAAAACGGGATCGTACTTATTGACTATATCGTACTGTGCCGGGAAAGGGGAATGTCCGTTATGGATGCCGTAGTTACCTCCGGACGGTCCAGGTTACGTCCCATCTTAATGACAGCCCTTACAACCATTTTTGGGATGGTTCCCCTGGCTGTAGGCAGAGGTGTAGGTGCCGAAATGTGGAACGGACTGGGTATTACTGTTGCTAGTGGCCTTACCGTATCCACTTTTGTAACGCTCTTCCTTGTTCCTGCCATATATAGTCTGAGTGCGGAAAGAGGTGAAAAACGCAAAAAACGCAAAATTTCATGAAAGCTGTATTCATATCATTTTACCAGGCTTTTTATGACGAGGTCATGGAAGCACTGAAAAAAAACCAAATAACAGGTTTTACTTTCTGGGAAGAAGTTCGCGGTCACGGATCCCGTGGCGGAGAACCTCATCTGGGCTCCCATGCCTGGCCGACTTTAAACTCGGCATTACTCACTTTTGTGCCGGATCAGCTCGTGGACAAGTTGCTGGAGGATTTGAGGAAAGCAGACGAATCCGCCCCCAAACAAGGCTTACGGGCCTTTGTACTGGAGGCGGAAGAAAGGACGGTCTAAAAACGTTAAAACAAGCTGACCCCGTTGTAGAAAGCCAGGATTCTGGAACGGAACAGGAAATTGTATTTTGCCTGTGCCGTTTCAGAACGGGCAGCAGAAAGACGTAACCGGACCTGGTCAAAAGTATAGATGTTGGAGCGGCCTGCTTCGTATTTTTGCTCTTCGAACTTATAGGCCAGGGAGGCAGCTTCCACGGCCGTTTCTGATGATTTGTATTTTTCATGCGCAGCTACTGCATTATAATACGCCTGCTGCACTTCTTTGTATAAATCCTGTTTTGCCTGACTCAACAACAGTTCCTGATTCTCAATGTTCAGTCGTGCCGACTTCACCCGGTTACGGGTAGCCATCTTGTTAAACAAGGGAACGCTCAGGCTTAGTCCAATGGACTGTGCACTGTTCTGAGCCAGCTGATCGGCCAGTGAGGCATTGCTCATTCCGGCTGCCAGGCTGTAATTATAATAGTAGGAATTGCTGTATCCGGCACCCAGACGCAAACTGGGATAATAGGCTCCTTTGGCTGCTTTTAAGGACATCTCACTCCCTTCAAGTCTGTATTCTGCTGCTTTTATGGCCGGTCTTTGCAGTAAAGAAACATGGTAAGCCTGTGCAGGCATTACCAGTCCGGCTGCTTCCCGGCTGATCATATCAGACACATCAGGGAGGGCCACATCAAAATTTTCCACATCCGGCAGGTTCATGGTCTGTGTCAGATCAAGCAAAGCCAACTGGAAGTTATTAGCTGATTCGGTAACCTGCATTTCCTGTTGAGCCAGTGACGATTTGGCATCGTAAAGATCACTTTCAGAACTTTTTCCGGCTTTTACCAGGAGTCTTGTCTGCTCCACCTGTTTTTTATTGAGTTCAAGCTGATCCAGAGCGATTTCATACAACTCCCTGCTAAGCAGTACCTGAAGGTAATAGCCGGTAACGGCCAAAGACAAGTCCTCCCTGGCCCGATTGAGATCTTCTACGGCTGCCTGTAATTCCAGTTTGTCAGCTTTAATCTGATTGGTTACCTGGAACCCGCTGAAAAGGTTGACACTGGTATTAATCCCCAGTGATGAATTGGAGCCGGTCTGATCCTGGTATACACCATCCCTGTCCGGAGTACGTCCAAAATAGAATGTCTGACCTACGTTGGCCGAAAGATCAGGCAACCGTGAAAACCTCGTGGTTTCTACCGTTATTTCCTGGTTTTCTTTTGCCAGTTCATAACGTTTTACACCAATGTTGTTTTCCATGGCATATTCAATACACTCTTCCAGGGTCCAGGCTTTCTTCTGGCTTTGAGCTGTAAGCAGACTCCCGGAAAAGAACAGTATGGCACTTAGGAGTACTATTTTTTTCATATACCTTTTCATTTATTCGGTTATTAACGTTCCGCGGATCTGTTCTTCCGTATTCAGACCTTCTTTAATCTCAACACTTATTCCGTCACTCAGCCCCAGGACCACTTCTTTTTCTTCAAAGAGCTGTTCGTCTCCGTCCATGCCTTTAAAGACATTCACGAATGTTTTATCTTCTTTGAACACAACAGCGCTTTCAGGAATGACCAAAACATCGTAACGGCTGTCCAGGATAATCTGTGCATTGGCACTGTATCCGGCACGGACAAAAACGTCTTCGGGAACACTTACGGCCGCTTTTATTTCAAAAAGTATGGCTCCGTTGTTTTCCGTACTTTTTGGAGAAATATATTCCAAAACAGCTTTGAAATGTTGTTCCTGTAAAGCACCTATGGTAATATCCAGGGGCATTCCCTCACGTATCCGGCCGACTTCCGTTTCGTCAATGTTTCCGCGAAAGATCATATCGTTCATATCTGCCACAGTAGCTATGGTTGTTCCGGCATTGAAGGTGTTTGCCTGTATCACTGAATTCCCCACTTTAACGGGAACATCCAGGATCATTCCCGAGATGGTGGAACGGATCTGCGTATTGCTGGCCTCTGAAGACCGTTTTGCGATCCCGTCCCTGACAATCTCCAGGTTATCCTGGGCATTGCGCAGCTCTTCCTGTGCCAGTTTCAACTGGGTTTCCACATTCTCGTATTCTTCACGAACAACGACTTTGGATTCGTACAATTCTTTTGTCCTGTCGAAAACACGACGCGCCTGGGTTAAATTCAGGTTGGCCTGTGTAACCCTGGATTCTGCCGCATTTAACGTTCCCATTTCCGGAATAACCTTGATCCTGGCAATGATCTCTCCCACCTGCACCATCTGGCCTGCTTCTTTGTACAGCTCAGACACAATTCCGGATATTTGCGGCACAATGGCCACCTCGTCCCTGGGTTCCACTTTTCCCGTTGCCACGGTTTTTTGTTCAATATTTCCCTTTTCGGGAACCACCAGTTCGTATACCTCTTTCTTTGGCCTGGATTTTTTCCACAGGTAAACAAACGTGAATACAACCCCTGCCACCAGGGCGATGATCAACACATAGCGTAAAATTTTCTTCATTGCAAACGTTATTTTAATCTTTTTAGTTTTCTTCCCGGATCGCATCAATTGCTTTTATCTGTAATGCCCTGTATGCGGGCAAAATACCTGCAAGCACACCACACAAAAGGATTATGGCTGCTGCTGACAGAGCTACGGTAAAATTGATTTGCGGATTTTTGAAAAACACTTCACCGGTCATGTTCTGAAGCAGGAATTTATCTGCCAGATCAAGGACCAAAACCCCGAAGGCAAGGCCCAGAAAACCTGCCGCAACGGTCAATACCGTACTTTCCTTAATGATCTGAAAAATTATGGAAGCCGGTTTTGCGCCTATGGCTCTTCTTACACCAATCTCTTTGGTGCGTTCACGTACCGTTACCATAATAATATTGCTCACACCCACCACTCCGGCCAGTAAAGTTCCCAACCCCACGATCCAGATTAGCACGGATATACCTGTGAACAACATTTCAAATTGCTTGAATATCCGTTCCACATTGATACTTTCAAGTGCAAAATCATCTGTGGGAGCAATATTGTGCCGTGCCTTCAGCAATGCTTCTACCTGTGGTTCCAGGACACTCATACTTACATTTTCATTCGCCACAACGCCAATCAGGTGTATGATGGTTCCCGAATTCTGTATCTGCTGCATAACAGAATAGGGAATGCTAATGACTTCGTCATCACGTCCGTTTATGTTTACCCCCCTGACTGAAGGCTCGGAAACCCCTATAATCTGAAAATTGATGTTGTAAAGTTTCAGGTATGTACCGATGGGATCCTCTCCTGCCCTGAAAAGTTCCTCATAGACACGTCTTCCCACAACACATACCTTCCTGCGATCCTGAACATCCATATGATTGATATAACGTCCGTAGATCATATGTTGAGGCATCATTTGATTGTACAAGGGGGAATTCCCTTTGGTGTTACAACTTGTACTTTTGTCCCGATACACTACCGTCACATTCTGTCCCATTAAAAACGGGACCGTGTATTTTATATCTTTTATCTGAGCTTCCAGAATATCCAGGTCTTCCTCCTGCATATTCCAATAACGTCCCTTCCTGAAGCCTTTGTAAGGTTCCGAGGTGTTGTTGGTAAAAAACAGTGCGGAATTTTCAGAAAAACCCTGAATGTCCGATGCCACGCCTTCGGATAGCCCGTTCCCTGCTCCAAGCATGATCACAAGCATGAAGATTCCCCAGAAAATGCCGAAAGCGGTAAGCAGACTTCTTCTTTTGTTGCGGGTGATGGTCACCCAAATTTCCTGCCAGCTGTCCAGATCAAACATATTTATTCGTATCTTAAAGCTTCAATCGGTTTTACCTGAACTGCCCGCCGTGCCGGCAGGTATCCGGCCAAAAGACCGGCTATGATTAAAACGATCGTAGCAGCTATGATTATTGATGGTTCTACTGTGGGATTGGTAAACATCACCATGTCTTCCTGGGAAGTAGGTGCATTCGGGGTCCCCATAAAATTGTTTAACAACTCGGTAACCGCGATTCCGCCCAACATGCCTAGGTATCCGAAAAAAGCCGTTATCATTAAACATTCTGTCATGACCAAACGTAAGATAGTCCCGGGGGTGGCACCAATTGCTTTTCGTATTCCAAACTCTTTAGTGCGCTCTTTAACTGTAATCAACATGATGTTGCTGATGCCAACCACCCCGGCTATCAAGGTTCCTAACCCTATAATCCACACAAATAACGTTATCCCGTTGAAAATTCCTTTAAACTGTATGTATTCCCTGGTAATGTTATAAAGATATATTGCTGAACGGTCTTCGCGGTCAAACCGGTGTTTACGTCCCAGTGCTCCTCTAAGGTTATCTTCAAAGACTTCATTTTCTTCCGTCGTTTCCAGTCCGTTGAGCAACATGGCTACCTGTGAATACCCGTTTTCGGGGTTGTAAATCAGCTGGGCCGTTGTAAGAGGAATGCAGCTGTTGGGATTCTGGGACATATTGTTGTCGTGGTAAATACCAATCACCTGGTACATGACGTTGTCATATGTAATGAATTTGCCCAGCGGCTTTTCTTCTTTGAAAAGCAATTCAGCAGTCCGGGAATGCAGTACAATCACTTTTCTTGCCTGTCGAATGTCTGCAGTGTTTATAAACCGTCCGTTACCCTGTCGTATCTTTACGGTTTCAATACTACGGTAGTCCGGCATGACACCTTGCAATACACCGGGCGCATAATCTCCCTTGTAGAAGAAATTCTGATTGGATCGGGTGATCAGGGGAGAAATATTTGAAACCTGTTTAAATTCATTTTCAAGATAAGGCCCTTCGGTACTGTCCAGCTTGATACGTCGGCCCGCCTGCAAACCCTGGTAAGCCTCTGACGTTCTTCCGGGCCACAATTTGACAAAGTTGGTAGCCATATCGGCAAAATTGAACAAAATACCGTTCCTCAGACCATTCCCCGCTCCCAACAATACTATAAGCATGAAAATTCCCCAGGCCATGGAAAATCCCGTCAGGAATGTCCGTAATTTATTTTTTCTTAACGTGCTGAATATTTCCTGGAAATCATCAAACATAACTGCCTGCTTTATTGATGTTCTATAGATCCTATTACCCCGTCGCGGATCTTTATGATCTTATGACTCATGGCGGCCATTTCCGGGTCGTGTGTAACCATTACGATGGTCATCCCTTCCCGGTTGACCTGTTGCAAAATTTCCATCACTTCAATAGACGTTTGTGAGTCCAGCGCTCCTGTGGGTTCATCGGCCAGGATGACCTGCGGATTGGTTACCAACGCACGTGCTATGGCTATGCGCTGTTTTTGTCCGCCTGATAATTCGGAAGGCAGGTGATCCGCCCATTCGGTCAAGCCCATACGATCCAGATATTCCATGGCAATCTTGTTCCGTTTGTTTCTGCGTACCCCTTGGTAGTACAAGGGAAGAGCCACATTCTCCAATGCGGTCTTGAACGTTATCAAATTGAAAGACTGAAAAACGAACCCTATCATGTTGTTCCTGTATACGGCAGAATTTTTTTCGGACAAATCCTTTATCAGTTTTCCGTTCAAGTGATAAGATCCCGAATCGTAATCATCCAGTATCCCGACAATGTTTAATAATGTGGATTTACCGGACCCGGAGGATCCCATGATGGCAACAAACTCTCCTTTGTCAATTTGCAGGTTCAACCCTTTCAGAACATGTAACGCGGCTCCGTTGTAATAGGTTTTGTTGATATCCCTGAGATGGATCATTGTTTTTTAATTATAGTACTAATTATTTACAAGAATTTTGTGCGACAAATATATATACATTTTTTGATACCTTGCATCACAAGGTACTAAAATTTTACAAAAATGTTTGATTTCATTAATATTTCTTATATTTGATCTCAATTCAATCGATTTTTATGCATAGCTGTCTGTCATATATTCTGGAGTATCTGGGCTATGCTTCCTGTTATTATTATTCGTATTGCCGCTCCTGACGGGGATACAAAGGTGCTTTTTCCCGCTCAGGAGCTTCCCGGTTTTGTTGTACACATAAGACGTGACAGGCAGCACTATGGTTACATCTGACGTGTATCTTTTTTAAAATAATTTCTAAAACACATATCAGAACCGTTATGAACCCCATAAAATTTTACCAATCCCAACCCATTCCACTGGAACTGCATAAAGTCCGCATTGTACAAAAACTCAACCTGGTACCGCTTGACAGGCGATTGCTTGCCATAAAAGACGCCGGGTTCAATACCTTTAAGTTGTCTACCCGGGACGTTTTTCTGGATATGCTTACAGACAGCGGAACAAACGCCATGAGCGACAACCAGCTGGCGGCTATGATGCAGGCAGACGACGCTTATGCCGGATCGCAAAGCTTTGACAAACTGCAAAAAGCCATACAGGATGTCCTCGGAAAGAAATTTATTCTTCCTACACACCAGGGCCGTGGCGCCGAAAATGTTATTTGCCGCACATTTATCAAGCCTGGCAATGTCATACCCATGAATTACCATTTTACCACTGCCCTGGCACATATCATGGCCGTTGGCGGAAGGATAGCCGAATTGCTTCATGATGACGCCTTAAAGCTCCAATCGGATAATCCTTTCAAAGGCAATATAGATATTGAAAAACTGGAAAGATGCATACAGGAGGAAGGCGTTGAAAATATTCCGTTCATTCGTATGGAAGCCTCAACCAACCTGATTGGAGGACAACCTTTTTCTATCAGGAACATGATGGATGTACGAAAAATCGCAGATAAATACGGGATCATGATCGTTCTGGATGCCAGTCTTATTGGAGAAAATGCTTACCTGGTCAAGCAACGTGAAGAAGAATGGAAAGAAAACCCCATGGAAGAGATCATCAAAATGATGACTTCCCTGGCTGACCTGGTGTACTTCTCTGCCCGTAAATTATCCTCATCCCGGGGAGGGGCAATATGTACCAACCGGAAAGCATTATATCAAAAAATGGAAGCCCTGATTCCTCTTTACGAAGGCTTCCTGACTTACGGAGGTATATCCATCCGGGAAATTGAAGCCATGGCGGTAGGTCTTTACGAAACCCTTGATGAAACAATGATAGGACAAAGCCCCGAATTTATCCGCTTTATGGTTAACGGCTGTATGGATAAGGGGATACCTATGGTTACTCCTCCGGGAGTACTGGGCGCACATGTGGATGCCATGCAATTTTGTGATCACATACCCCAGGAACAATACCCGGCCGGAGCATTAGCGGCGGCTTTCTTCCTGTGTTCCGGTGTCAGGGGGATGGAACGGGGATCGGTATCGAGCGCGCGGGACGAAAACGGGAACGAAGTCCTTGCCGATGTGGAGCTTTTGCGACTTGCTCTGCCTCGCCGCGTATTTACTTTATCCCAGGTAATGTATACCATGGACCGTCTGGAATGGCTGTTTCACAACCGAAAACTTATTGGAGGGCTTCGTTTTACTTATGAGCCGCCCGTGTTGCGTTTCTTTATGGGATCCCTGGAGCCTGTAGAAGACTGGCCTGCCCGTTTGGTGGATAAGTTCCGCAAAGACTTCGGAGACAGTCTTTGACAGACAACGGCATTTTCCTTTCCCGGAAGAAAGGGAAGTGCCGTTTTTTTTTATCTTTGTGCTATGAGAGTATATCTTATAGCATTTCTTTATATTGCTACTCCCCTGCTTATAATATACCTGTACCAGCATTCCCGTTTCTTTTCAAAAATCGGCACGGTTATGCTGGCATATGCCGTTGGTATTGTAATATCTTTATCCGGGCTTATGAAAGCTCCCGATCAGGAAGCCGCACTGTTGGCGGATATGCAGAACTGGTTTATGAACCTGACGGTGCCCATAGCCATCCCGCTGATGTTGTTTTCTTCGCATTTTACACTCTGGTTTAAAACACTTAACAAAACCTTTGCCACGCTCATTGCCGGCATCGTTTCCATTCTCCTTACCATTACCATTGCTTTCTTTATATTTCATCATGCCCGGATTCCCGAATTATGGAAAACATCCGGCATGCTTGTAGGAATGTATACAGGCGGAGCCTTAAACTTTGCGTCCTTAAAACAGATCCTAAACGTAGACAACAATACTTACATACTGGTACAGACATTTGACACAGCCCTTTCGTTTTTTCTTCTGCTGTTTATTCTTTCAGGCGGGTATAAGGTCTTTCGCAAAATTCTTCCCTACGGGAAAAAGACCCGGGTTGCCGTGGACGTACCAGAGCAAGACTCCACTCAACCTGCAAAAGAAACTTTTGAGGATTATTCGGGCATGTTCAGTAAAAAAATCCGCGGGAAACTTTTCTTGTCATTGCTTCTGGCCATTGCCTCTCTTGGAATCGGGGCCGGTATATCCATGCTTGTAGGAGCGGGCTTAAACGAATTGATCATCATTTTGACCATTACGACTCTGGCCATAGCGGCATCTTTCTGGAAAAAGATCCGCGAAATCCCCAAAACATTTGAATTCGGAATGTATTTCATTCTGGTGTTCAGTGTGGTAATTGCATCCCTGTTTGACATACACAGCCTGTTCAGTCGGGAAAGCCTGAATCTGCTGGCCATGGTGGGATTTGTCTTGGTTGTCTCTATCTTCCTTCATATTTTGCTTGCACGCATCTTCCGTGTAGAAGGGGATCTGTTCACTGTTTCACACATAGCTTTGCTTTTTTCGCCTCCTTTTGTACCGCCCGTTGCAGCCGCCATGAATAACAGGCGTGTTCTTGTCAACGGAATTATTATTGGTCTTATAGGCTATGCCTGCGGCACATACCTGGGAACTCTCATGGCCGAGATCTTCAAATGGATCGGATAACATTAACAACCCTAAATATGAAAAAAACGTATCGTTTACTGATATTACTGGCGCTTATTATTGCAACAAATGTATCTGCGGCAGATAAGGACAGTCTGTCCGTGGTAAAAAAAGGCTGGACTTTCGGAGCCCTTCCCAGTATTGGCTACGACACTGACCTGGGATTTCAGTACGGGGCATTGGCAGAAGTGTACTACTACGGGGACGGATCCACATTTCCCCAGTACAAACACCTGATGTACGTAGAAGCCAATTACACCACAAAACGCTCCGGCCTGTTCCGTTTCTTTTACGATTCCAAATACCTGATCCCCGGAGTGCGCGTGACTTTTGACCTGAGTTATGTGCCTGAAGTGATGGCTGACTTTCTGGGATTCAACGGGTACCGTGCTGTCTACAACCCCGCATGGGGAAAAGTGACAGAAGGCGAAGAAGCATTATACAAATCCCGGGCCTTTTACAAAATGAAGAAAAATTTCTTCCGCTCCACTGCGGATTTCCAGGGTGCCATTGCCGGAAACCTTTACTGGAATGCAGGTCTGGGTGTATTCCATTACGGAGCCGATGAAGTGAACATTGAATTTCTGAACAGTAACAAAGACGAAGACAAAAAACTCCCCACTACTTCCGAACAGCCCACCCTTTACAATTATTACAAAGACTGGGGCCTGATCAAAGACAACGAACTTCACGGGGGAACCCACCCGTTCGTGCGTGCGGGTCTTACTTTTGACTCACGAAATCGCCCCAACAATCCCAACAGGGGTATATGGGCAGATGCTTTTTTAACCTACTTCGGAGCCTTTGGAGACCAAAAAGAATACAACCACCTTACCTTGAATGCCTCTTTCCGTCACTATGTACCTGTATGGGGGAACAAGATCATTTTTGCATACCGCCTTGGATACCAGGGTTCTCTTTGGGGTAATACGCCGTTCTATTTGAAGAATTATATGGCTACATTATTCACCAAACGGGCCAATTACGAAATGCTCGGCGGTGCCAACAGCCTGCGTGGTATAGTTCGTAACCGCGTAACGGGTGACGGATATGCCTATGCGAACGTAGAGTTCAGGGTAAAACTCGTTTCATTTAAGATTGCCCGCCAGGCATTTTATGTAGGTATCAATCCCCTGTTTGACATAGGCTACATCACCGATCCCGTGGAATTAAACCGGACTGAGGCCGAATTGCAGGCTCTTACGGCTGCCTCGGGGGTGAACTACAGCGACTTCTTTGCCTCCGAAGACGGATTTCATATGAGTGCAGGAGCCGGATTGAAAGTGGCCATGAATGAAAATTTCATTCTCTCCGTGGATTTCGCCAAAGCGCTCAACAAACAGGACGGGAATACCGGCCTGTACATCATGCTCGGATACATGTTCTAAACTTCTGACAATGAAACGCCACTGTCTGACGGCCATCTGCCTGGTTATTTCTACCCTGCTGTTGCACGGACAGGGAAGAGAGCCCCTGAGCCGGCTGCTGGATAAGTTAGACAAACAACTGGAATTGCGAACCACATATGAACAAAACCGTCTTCAGCGCATTAATGCCCTGAAAAGCGTTTTGCAATACCAGGACCTTTCCCCGGAACAACGTTACGGCTTTTATCAACAGATCATTGACGAATACAAAGCCTACAACTTTGACTCCACAATGCATTACATTGAAATCTCCGACAACCTGGCAAATTCCCTGGATATTCGCAAATACAGGGACGAATCACGGATCCGTCGCGGGTTGATATTTGCAACTTCCGGTAATTTTTTCGAGTCGGGAGATATTTTGTATAACGAAATTGACTCCCTTCAACTGGATCCTTCTCTCCTTCCTGAATACTATCGTGCATTACAGCGCCTGGCAGCCGAATTGTCCGAGTATTCCACAGATCCTGCGACCAAAGAAATGTCCCGGGCCAGAAAAGATTATTACCGTGAAAAAATCCTGGAGTTACTTGACCGGCAATCTGATGAATACCTCTATTACAGGTTTCAGGAAGCTTATGAAAAAGATGACCTTGATCGGGCAGACAGCATTGCTCACATTCTGGTTTCCCGCCACAAGGAATCTTCCCACCAATATGCCATCTATGCCTACCATCTATCTACCGTATACCAGAACCTGGGGGATGTCAATCTGCAGATGGAATGGCTGGCTCGTTCCGCCATGGCTGATATCCAGTCTGCGGTAAAAGACCATGCTTCCCTGACCAGGCTGGCTACTGTACTTTTTGAGACAGGGGGCAATATTGAAAGGGCTTTCAGATACATAGACATTTCATTGGCAGATGCCTTGTTTTACAACGCCAAACTCAGGCCGTGGCAGGTAGCCGGCGTATTACCTCAAATTGAAAAAGCATACCAGGAAAAGCAGGTAGCCCAGACCAAACGCGTTAAAGCTTTTTTGATCTCAATAAGCGCCCTGCTTCTCATTTTGATCCTGGCCATTGGCTACCTGGTAAAACAAACCCGGCGTACTATCCGCGCGC
This sequence comes from Bacteroidetes bacterium ADurb.Bin139, assembly GCA_002070565.1. Lineage (GTDB taxonomy): Bacteria > Bacteroidota > Bacteroidia > Bacteroidales > UBA932 > DMER64. The sequence goes on along the minus strand of MWDM01000045.1, from coordinate 2,509 downwards.
ACAAGTCATTACGCGTTATAAACAAACGCATTGTCTCCCAAAATCATGAACTGAATCTGGTCAATGAACAACTGCAAAAACTGAATCACCAAATAGCGGAATCGAACCGGGTAAAGGAAGGATATATTGGCCTTTTCCTGGCCATTTTATCGGACAACCTGGATAAAATGAAGGAATTCCGTGCCCAGGTCCGGCGAAGTATCCGGTACGGAAAAATGCAGGATCTGGAAGAAGAGCTCAGCAACACTGAATGGGCGGATAAAGAAATCGCCAACTTTTACAGGACTTTCGACACAGCGTTTCTGGAGCTGTATCCAAGTTTTGTAAATGATTTTAACGATCTGCTGATTCCTGAAGAACGGATCGTATTAAAAAAAGGTGATTTGCTCAACACAGAACTGCGGATCTTTGCGCTGATAAGACTCGGCATAAAAGATTCCGGAAGAATTGCCGCACTTTTGAGGTATTCTGTCAACACCATTTACAATTACAGAGCCAAAATAAAAAACGCCGCGATTGGTTCCCGGGATGACTTCGAAGACCGCGTTGCGACCCTTTAACTCCACTTTTTTATCACTTGAAAAATCTATAAACTCCTGGTTAACAGGGGTTTTTTTCTTTCATAAAAGAGATTGATCCACTAAATCGCCACATTAAAAAAAAGAAGGTGGTTTAATTTATAATTTTAAAAAATTAATGACCTGAGCTTATAATTTCTAACCAATCTAACATAAAATTACCAAATCTAAAACAAAACAGCATGAAAAAGCTACTGACCCTTTTGTTTTTAGGACTAAGCTGTTCGCTTTTCGCCCAAACCGTGAAAGTGAGCGGTACGGTTTCCGGGACGGACGGCATGTCCCTTCCCGGAGTTTATGTAATGGAAGAGAACACTTCAAATGCGGTATCAACCGATATTGACGGATATTACTCCCTGGAGGTATCTGTCGGAAGCAACCTTCTTTTCTCTTACATAGGCTATAAAACTCAAATCATCCCCGTTACTGGGGCGGCCGTTATTAATGTAACGTTGGAAGAAGATTCCGAATTACTTGAAGAAGTTGTGGTTGTCGGATACGGCACTCAGAAAAAGAGTGTGGTAACGGCCTCCATTGCCAAAGTATCTTCCGATGACCTTAAAAACGTGGCTCCCGTACGTATTGACAACGCTCTGAAAGGACTGACTTCCGGAGTGACGGTTACCTCTTCGTCCGGACAACCCGGAGCTTCCGCACGCGTACGTGTACGTGGTGTAGGTACGATTAACAATTCAGAACCACTCTACATTGTTGACGGAATGCCCATCGGCGGAGGGATCGATTACCTGAACCCTTCAGACATTCAATCCATTGAAGTACTGAAAGACGCGGCATCAGGGGCCGTGTACGGAGCCCGGGCAGCCAACGGAGTCATCCTGGTTACCACAAAATCGGGACAAAAAGGCTCTGCACGTGTTACTTACGATTTTTCATACGGGTTCCAGAATCCATGGAAAGAATATGACGTTCTGAATGCCACCGAATATGCTATCCTTATGAATGAAGGACACCTGGCACAGGGCAAGGCCCCGGTATACAATGATCCCTATTCACTGGGAGAAGGAACCGACTGGCAAAAGGAAATATTCAATTACAACGCACCGCAGATCAACCATCAGCTGACCATCAGCGGAGCCTCCGACAAAGTAAACTATTACATTTCAGGAGGTTACTATAAACAAGACGGTATCGTGGGGGGAAATTTCAATCGTTCCAATTACGAACGTCTGACTTTGCGTACCAACACCACGTATAACCTGATGGATCAATCAGCCAGCAGGAATTTCCTTCATAAATTTACCATGGGAATGAACATTGCCTATTCAAGGAATACTTCCTACGGCATTACTACCAACTCGGAATTTGGCGGCCCCCTTGGCTCGGCTTTGGGCATGGCCCCAACGCTGCAGGTATACGCTGATGACCCCGAGACGCTTCTTGCCGAGCATCCTACTGCCGTGAAAGATCCGCGCAACGGCAAGCCTTTCAGCATAGTGGAAGGGAGTATATACAACGAAATGGTAAACCCTCTTGCCTCCCTCAGCCTCCCCGGATCCAAAGGGAACTCGGACAAGTTTGTCTCGAATTTCTGGGCCGAGTTGGGCATTTGGGACAACCTGAAATTCCGGAGCTCCCTGGGAACCGATCTTTCATTCTGGGGAAGCGACGGATGGAGCCCTGCGTATTTCCTCTCGACCAAAAATTTCAGGGAGTATTCGGAAGTGTGGTCATCCATGAACAGGTCTTTGGTCTGGCAGGTTGAAAACGTACTGTCTTATGAAAAACAGTTTGGATCGCATTTTATCCAGGCCCTTGTAGGCCAGTCTGCACAAAGCAACATGGGACAGAACCTTTCCGGAGGCAACCGCTACCTCCAGGAAGAAGACCCGTATAAAGCCAACATGGGATTTGCAACAGGAACACAGGAATACCAGACAGCCAGCGGGTACGTCTATACCCCGCACCGCTTG